>JAZRTT010000001.1:0-32012 GCA_045652125.1 Candidatus Avilachnospira sp.
GCATTGACCTTGCTTTTGGGGATGATGGGCTGCGGTAGGCCCCAGATCGTCCCCACCGTCCCGGAGGAGAAAACCGTGCCGGGCACTCTGATCGGTATTCATTACAGCAGGGCCAGCGGTATGATCGCAGGTTATGATTTTGAGATTCGGCTGAACAAAGACGAGATCGAATATACAAGCTTTTATCCCGGCGGTATGGGTGGGCAGGATGCCGAGGAAAAGACCCATATCCCGATCACAGAAAAGCAGTGGTCGGATGTGGAAACAGTGCTCCTTGACCTTAGCCCCGTGTTGGAAGAACTTGAGTCCGTCATCAGGGAACCGAGCATCGGCGAAGAACTTCTGCTGGACGGTGGCGACCATGAGAGCCTTTCTCTCGTCTGGCAGACGGAAGAAGGTACCGAAGAAATTGGCTACCGCTGGCCTTCCGATCGGCGGGTGCTGACCTTGATCGCGATGCTGCAGGAACTGGCAGACCCCATCGGTCGTGAGATTCCCCGATATAAACCGCCGGAGCTTTGCAAGATCTATTTCACCAGAGATCATCGGATCCACCGGAAACGGGACTATTCTTTCCAGCTCCATTGGACAGCTTATGAGGAAGACCCCCACTGGGAACTGATCTATTATCTTGGCCCTGGGCTTGACGGCGGAAGAGTAGGGTTAGAGCAAGTTGACTGGGACGCCTTCCTGACATTTGCGGAAGCGACTCAGCTGGAGTACTTCCCTGAACCGACCAAGAATGACAAACGATTTACCTGTACGCTGACTTATACGGACGAGACTTATAAAGACATCGTGCTGAACGAGAAAACAGAACAGCAGTTAAAACAATTCTTTTTTGACTTGATCGAACAGAAACAATAAGGAGGAAATTATGGGACTTTTTGATGCTTTTAAGAAAAAACAGTGTGATATCTGCGGCGGCGATATCGGCCTGCTCGGCAACCGCAAGCTGGAAGACGGCAATATGTGCAAGCATTGTGCCAGAAAACTTTCCCCTTGGTTTGACGACCGCCGTCATTCCACCATCGCTCAGATCAATGAGCAGCTGGCTTACCGGGAAGCCAATCTGGAAAAGGTCAAGGCTTTCCGCGTGACCCGCACCATCGGCGATCGTTATAAGGTTTTGCTGGATGAGGATGCAGGCGTCTTTATGGTGTCTGACTCCAATGATCTGGTGGAAGAGAATCCCGATGTGATTCCCTTCGCCGATGTGACCGGCTGCAGAGTGGACATTGACGAGAGCCACAACGAGGAGACCCGGACGGATAAGGACGGCAATAAGATCAGCTACAATCCGCCCAGATACAGATACTATTACGATTTCAATATCATCATCAATGTGCGCCATCCCTATTTTGATGAGATCAAGTTCCAGCTGAACCGTTCCAGTGTGGATCTCCAGTACACCGGCAGCATGGCTACTACGGCCAGAATCGGTGGTCTCAGCCTGAACCTTGGCGGCGGATCTTCCTTCGATCCCATGAACTATCCCGAATATCGCAACTACATGGAAATGTGCGAGGAGATCAAGGAAGTGCTGTTGGGCGTCCGGCAGCAGGCCAGAGACTCCGCTGCGGCGGCTGCAGCTCCCAAGATGGCTGTGACCTGCCCCTACTGCGGTGCGACCACCACCCCCAACGCCAGCGGACAGTGCGAATTCTGCGGCGGCGCAGTGAACGGATAAACAAATTAAAAGAGAGGCTTTAAGGAGGATCACAACATGAAAAAAGCATTATCTCTTATCTTGGCACTGATTCTGTGCCTCGGCCTGTTTACAGGCGTTGCTGCTGCGGCGGAGTTGCCCTTTACAGATGTGCCGTCCACACAGTGGTACTACAGCGATGTAAAAAATGCCTACGATATGAGTCTGATCAACGGCAGAAGCGCCACCCTCTTTGAACCTGACGGCTATCTGACTTATGCCGAAGCTGTCAAGCTGGCAGCCTGTATGAACGAGCGTTACCAGACCGGTGCCGTGACCCTGAAAAACGGCAATCCCTGGTATCAGACCTATGTGGACTACTGCAAAAAGAATGGTATCATCACCAAGGATTACAGCTGGAATGCCAATGCTACCCGTGCAGGTTATATGGAGATTTTTGCCAATGCGCTTCCTGCAAGTGCTCTTGCGGAGATCAACGAGATCGCCGATGCCGTCATTCCCGATGTGCCTATGAGCCATCCTCAGGCAGCTGCCATCTATAAGCTCTATCGTGCCGGTATCCTGCAGGGCAACGATGCAGCCCATAACTGCAGTCCTGCCACCAACATCAAGCGTGCAGAAGTGGCGGCCATTTTGACCCGTATGATGGATGCCTCCAAGCGCGTCCTCTTCACCATGGGCGAGGAAACTGCCAAGCCCGAGGAAAAGCCTGAAACAGAAGAGAAGGCGCCTCTGAAGATCAAGACCCAGCCCAAGAGTACCAATACGGAAGTGGGCAATACCGTGACCTTGTCCGTGGTTGCCGAGGGCGGCAGCAAGCCTTACTCCTATGCCTGGGAGATCTACGGTGCGACAACAGGCCTGAGAGAAAAGTGGATGGTAGTTTCCAATCTGACGACGGCGTCCATTGATGTGAAGATCTCCGATACAGCCGCAGGCGGCCAGCTGAAGTATCGATGTGTGGTCACCGATAAGGAAGGCGATAAGGTAACCAGTGACACTGCTGTGATCACTGTGGCAGCCAAGCAGGAAGAGGCAAAGACCGAGCCTCTGAAGATCATCGATCAGCCCGACAGTGCAACGGCAAGTGCAGGCGATGTCGCAGAATTCTTCATCGAAGTGGAAGGCGGTAAATATCCGTACAGCTTTGAATGGATGGCCATCGACGGTCAGGGCGGCCATGCTACCGTGGAAGGTCAGTATGGCGTACAAACGATGGATGATACCGGTTACGGCTGGTCTGTCATGCAGATGATCGTCGGCAACGGCAATGACTGGACCACCAACGAAGACTTCTACTGCGTCGTCACTGACGCCAACGGCAGCAAGGTGACTTCCAATACCTTCACGATCACGCTGGAAGCACCGAAGGATCAGCCCTTCAAGGTCACCTATGAAGCTCCCCAGTATGTCAAGGCGGGTGCCAGCGAAGTGGATCTGGTCATAAATGTCTCCGGCGGCAAGGCACCTTACACCTTCATCTGGATGGGTTATCCGGATAAGTACGGCCCTACCACCGATGTGGAAAACTGGGATGGCATTCAGATCGGGCGCGGCAAAACAAACTCTTCGCTGACTGTTAACCCCAAGGTGTGCTCCTGCACCCACTATATCTGCCGCGTAGAGGATTCTGCCGGCAACTTTGAGATCGTGGATTTCACCTTTACGATCCGCTGAATGCGGAAGACCTTGAAAGGAGGTCAGAACTTTGGCATCGCAAGTGACCAATTATCAGTGCCCGGCGTGTACCGGCCCACTGAATTTTGATCCACAAACGGGAAAATTGGGCTGTGAGTTCTGCGGTTCATCCTTTGAACTGGCATATATCGAGGAACTCTACGCTCCAAAAGAAGAAGCTGCCGTTGAGGCCTCCGTGAAGGAGGCCAACGGCGGCGAAGGCTGGGATGCCTCCGGCATCAGTGACGACTGGGGCGAGGATGCCAAGGGCATGAAAAGCTATTCCTGCCCCTCCTGTATGGCAGAGCTGATTTGCGATGCCACCACGGCCGCCACTTCCTGCCCCTACTGCGGCAATCCCACCGTCGTTCCCGGGCAATTCTCAGGCAGCCTGAAGCCGGAGTATGTGATCCCCTTCAAGCTGAAAAAGGAAGATGCGGTTGCAGCCCTCAAAAAGCACTACGGCAAACGATTCCTCCTGCCAAAGACCTTTAAGGACGGCAATCACATAGAAAAAGTTCAAGGTGTGTATGTTCCTTTCTGGCTCTTTGACGGAGAAGCGGAGGGCGACGGTGTCTATGATGCCACCAGATCCAGAGTCTACACCCAAGGCGACTACGAGATCACAGAAACAGACCACTTTGTGGTCAGGCGTTCCGGCGATCTGGCTTTTGAAAAGATCCCGGTGGATGCTTCTACCAAAATGCCCGATGAACACATGGACTCCATCGAACCCTTTGATTATTCCGAACTGAAGCCCTTCTCTACGGCTTACCTGCCGGGCTTCCTTGCGGATAAATACGATGTGACCATGGAACAAAGCCAGCAAAGAGCCGATGAACGGTGCAGCGGTACATTGGAAGATCAGCTGCGGAAAACCGTGATCGGTTATCATTCGGTGACAACGCGACACACAGACTGCGAGATCCTTCGCGGCAAAGTCCACTATGCTCTGCTGCCGGTGTGGCTGCTGAATACCAAGTGGAACGGCAAGGACTTCCTGTTTGCCATGAACGGCCAGACAGGCAAGATGGTAGGCGATCTGCCGGTGGATAAAAAGAAATACCGGTTGGTGCTCTTTGGACTGTGGGCATTGCTGAGTATCATTGGTCTGGTAATTTTCAGATAAGGAGGGCGTGAGAATGAAACGGAAATTAACGGTTTTTGTCCTTCTCGCCCTGCTTCTGACTCTGCTTATGCTGCCGGCACAGGCAGAAGAAGGGTTGTACTATGTGACCGATGAGGCAGATATTCTGACCGATGAAGAGGACATGGAACTGGAGACCCTGCTCCAGGGAATCTCCGAGGAGCATAACATTGGCGTATATCTGGTCGCGGTGGATGACTATACCGACTACGGCGACGGCTCCGTCTATGAAGTGACCTATGGCCTCTACCATGAATATACCATGGGAAAGGGCGAGGAGCGAAACGGTATCATGCTACTGCTGAGTATGGAGCAACGGGACTTTGCCACCTTTGTATATGGTGCGGATGCGGAGTATGCGTTCAGCGACTATGCCCTGCAGCAGCTGGAGGAAGAATTCCTGCCCCACTTTGGGGAGGACGACTGGTATGCAGGCTTCCGCGCCTATGGCCTTACCTGCGGCGAATATCTGGCGAAAGCTGCGGCGGGTGAGCCTGTGGAAGAGGGCAAGGGCATGACCTATCTGATCGTGATCGGCGTCTCGTTCCTGATCTCTCTGATCGTGGCGACCATTCTGAAGGCCGGCATGAAGAGTGTCGAGGCCAATCGGGAGGCAGATTCCTACATAACAAGACAGCTGAACCTGACGATGAACAGCGATCAGTTCACCCATACGACCAAAACACGAAGAAAAATTGAGAGAGACTCCGATTCCGAATCCAAAGCCCACTCAGGCGGCGGCGGTCACGGAAGATCGGGCAAGTTCTGAGAGAAAGAGGAGGAAACATCATGAAATTTTGCACCAACTGCGGTGCACAGCTTCCTGAGGGCGTAAAGTTCTGCACGGAATGCGGCACCAAATTCGATGTGGAGACTCCTGTTCAGGAGACCCCTGCAGAGCTTGTATACGAAGCACCTGCAGCACCTGCGGAACCTGCCTATGAGGCACCTGCAGAACCTGCCTATGAGACCCCTGCAGAGCCTGTTTATACGCCCCCGGTGCAGCAGACGGCAACTCCAAAGAAGAAGAAAAAGAGCCTGCTGCCTGTGTTCCTTGGTATTGCGGCAGCTGTGATCGTGCTGATCGTCCTGCTGGCCTCCTGCGGCGGCAAGGATCAGGGCACAGCAGCCGATTGGGGCTTGTATGAAGGTGTTTCCTGCGTCTATGCAGGCCTCGATATCGGTGCTGACGGCGACTGGGTAGAGCTGAAACAGAAGGGCAAAGCCACCGTATTTATGCTGGGAGAAGAGATCTCCTGTAAGTGGGAATTGGATGGAACAGCCTTCACCCTCAAGGAGGGCGGCAGCGAGTATTACGGCACTTTGAGCGGCGGTCAGCTGACGTTCGATCTGGACGGCGTTGTCTATACCTTTGAAAAGAAAGGCGGCGCACCTGCTGCCTCCGGCGACAAGAACGGCGACAAGGAACTGGGCAAGAAGGATGGCCCGGTGACCTACAAGCTGGTCTCTTTCACCATGGAAGGCGAGGAAATGGGGCCTGACATGGTAGAAATGATGGGTGGCGGTTATGTGGTCTTGGGTGGCGACGGCACCGGCACATTCGCCATGTTCGGTGAGAACTTCCCCGTTACCGATGATGGCAAAAGCATTGAAGCTGACGGACAGAAGATGCCCTATACTCTGACCGACAACGGCATGGAGTTGGACATGGAGGGCAGCATCTTTGTATTGGAAGTGACCGATGAAGAAGTGCCTGCAGCACCTGCCGGACAGACCTCCGGTGAGGACAAAGGCGATCCCACAGAGCTTTCTTACTGGGAAGGCGACTATTACGGCTGGTGGGTCATCGACTCCGTCTGGGAAGGTGAAGACTTCGAGGAGGGCGATTGGTGGGACTGCTGTGCCACCATTGAGCTGGATGAGGACGGCACCGGCACTATGATCCTCTGGGATGAGGATATGCCGAAGGATGATCCCCTGGCAGAAATGGGCATCACCGTCACCGTGGATGGCAACGGTGTGGCAAGATTCTGTTCCGAAGAAGGCTGGTTCCTGGATGATGAAATGGAACATGCCGACTGGGTGTTCTACTCCGATGCCACCGAGTACGGCGATGTGCTGTACATCGATGGTGAATACGAGGACGGTACGTATGACTTCTGGTACTATGTATATCTGCGTCCATGGGGCACCGACTGGTCCGATGTGGCAGAAAACGAGCCTGAAGATATGCCTTCTTACTATGAAGCGTGGTATCTGCCTCTGATCGAAGAAGGTGTCATGGAAGCACCTGCTACCATTGGATAAAGGGCAAACAACGAAAGGAGAAATATTATGAAAAAGTTACTGGCATTGTTTCTTGCCTTGCTGATGCTGCTCAGTCTGGCAGCCTGCGGCGAGAAGGAAGAAGTTGAGATCGAAGATCCCGGCGTTCCTGTCAAGGAAGATGTGGTGGATGAGCCCGTCGTGGAAGAGCCGGAAGCGGAACTGACGCTCCATGAGAACACCTACTTCACCGTAGCCTATGACGAGGCTGCCGGCTGGAGCATCGCTGAGGATGATGTGTATACCTATGAGACCGGCGGCAATGTCTACATCCGCATTCTGGACGAGGAAGGCAACACGGATATCGTTGTGACCATTAATGCAGATGAAGATGACCCCGAGGATTTCCGCAAAGCGCTGTATGTCAACGGTTTTGACCAGAAAGCCTACGTGGATGGTACCCTGGAGACGGTGGATGTGGGCGGTCAGAAGATGCTGTTTGTGGACCAGTCCAACGGCGACCGCTTCTACTTCGGCCGCAACGAGGCTGCCGGTGTCTACTACACCATCGATGCCACCAACTGGGAAGACCCCCGTGTCCCTGCCCTGATCGAAGGCATCACCTGCACCGCATCCGGCACCGACAATGTGGAAGCCCCCTGGCCTTGGGAAGGCGAAGCCTTCCCCGCCGAGACGGCAGAGCAGATGGTGGGAACTTACACCCTGAAGGCAGAGTTCCTTCCCATGAGCGAAGCACTGGTCACCTATGAGACCTTCAAGCATGATGCGGAAGTCATCGGTGATAAGGTCTACCTGCTCAGCGACTATGTCCTGCGGGAATACACCTGCGACGGCACAAGCCTTGCGTTCAACCGTGAAATTCCGCTGGATGCAGAGTATGAATATGTGGAAAGTGCCGGCGGCAATCTGGTGCTGTCCAACTTTATGAAGCCTGTCATCGGCCATGACGGCGAAAATGTCCTGTATTCCTATGAAGGACCTGATAAGTTCACCGTAGCCCCCGATGGCACTTGGGGCATCAGCTGGTTCTCCTCCGGCGACAGCACGGAAAAGTACACCTTCTCCGATGGAGCTCTGGTGGGCGAAGCATTCCCCTTTGCCGAAGTCAACACCATCAGCAAGCTCTGCATCGATGACAGCTACATCTATGTCACCGGCTCCCCTGTGGAGGGCAGCGGCCACTATGTCTTTGTCTATGACCATGCAGGCGCCCTGCAGATGCAGCTGAGCAACGATCCCAACGAGACCATCGGTCTGGGCTCCATCACCTATGTGACCAAGACCGCCAACGGCTTCATCGCTTTGGACGGCAACATGCGTGATATCGTCCTGTGGACGGCTGACGGTACCTGGCTGGGTGCTGTGGATGTAGACGATTTCCTCAGCACCGACTATCCCTGGCTGGCTTCCGGTGATGTGATGGCAGACGGCAGCATCCTGTGCGTGCTGAGCCAGGACCGTGCCGATGGTTCCGCTATGGAAGCTGTGGCATTTAAGCTCAGCGGTTTTTAACGGGAGAGATAGCAGGGCGGCATGACCGCCCTGCACAGAAAGGAGTAATGCAAAAATGAAAAAGAGATTATTGGCTCTTGCGCTGGTTCTTGTGATGGTCCTTGGGCTTGCTGCCTGCGGCGATAAGGACAAGGGTGACCCCAACGAGATCGTCATCGGCGACTACACTGCCTATTATACCCACAGTGAATTTGTGACTGACTACGACGGCGATGATGCCATTGCCATTTATTTTGACTTCACCAATAACTCCGATGAGGATGCTTCCTTCCTCTGGAGCATGTACTATACTCTTACGCAGAACGGTGCCGAGATGGAGCAGGCCACCGTGTTTGTCAGCGAGGATTCCTTTGATACCCTGTTTGATACCGCTATGGAAGATGTAGCACCCGGCGAGATGCTGGAAGTGGCACTGACCTATAAGCTGGCAGACAAGGAAGCTCCCATTGAGATCGAATTCACCGATCTGTTCGACAGCGAAAAAGAGCATCTGACCATCGATCTGGCAACGGTCGGCGCGGCAGGCAACGCCGCACCCACAGAAGAGACTGAGAACGGCGATGCTGTTACCTACAAGGCGATCTCCATGAACGCCGGCGGTGAAGAGCTGGGTGAAGATATGCTGGCGCTGATGGGCGACTGCTATGTGACCTTCAACAGCGACGGCACGGCCGTGATGGATATGTTCGACGATGTGTTCATGCTTGACTATGACGGCGAGCAGTTCACCATGATGGGTGTGCCTTTCTCCGACTACACCATCGAGGGCGATACCCTGACCTTTGATATGGAAGGCGCGGAAGTTGTCCTGACCAAGACCGATGAAGCCTATGAAGTTCCTGCTGTGACTATGGGTATGGACGAAGCCGAGGAAGAGAAGGTCGGCTATGCCTTCAGTGCCGACATTGCCGCCACCTATGCAGGCGACTGGCATGGCATGGCGGAGTTCTATGAGTGCACCGGCGATTATTCCGATGAGGATGAAATGCAGTGCGAGATCGTGGCACGTCTGGTCTTTGACGAGGAAGGGTATTGCACGCCTTATATCCGTCTGTGTCTGGATCAGTCCGAGGATGAGAATTTCGTCATTGAAAGCCTCAGCTATGATGAAGAATACGACTGCATGCTGATCAACGGTACCCTCCATGAGAAGCCTCTGGATCCTGTGGAGAGTTTTATCGAACTGGAAGACGGCGTTTTGTACATCGGTGCCGAATATGACGACGGCAGCGGCGATGTGTTCAAGCTGCTGGGCTGCCTGAGAAGACTCGATGATCAGTGGGACTATGAAAACGACTATCCCTACTTGCCGCAGGAGGGCGTGGACTTCTACATGGGCAAGAGCTTTGAAGAGATCGTGGAGCTGTACGGATATGACACTTCTCTGATCCCTGAGCTCAGCGGCAATGTGGTTTCCGATGTGCAGGAAGAAGAACCTGCCGCAGCTGCTGCAGAAGGCATTGTGGAGCTGCAGCAGCTGAAGGATTGGAAGGCTTGGCTGGACGAGGTCAACTCCTACGAGAACGAGTACTATACGCCCACTTATGAAGAGTGTGTGGAAGCCATGGACGGCATTGAGCCGGCTCCCTACAAAGTGGATGATTGGGATGACGAATACCAGAAATACAAATGGACAACGGCGGATGGGAAGGATCATATCATCATGACTGCAAAGCCCACCGATGATGGCAGCGGCTGGCGTTATCACTCCATCTCCTGGTCCAGCGGTGTCAACGGTTAAATGAAAGAAAGGAGGAAACCTTATGCGGAAAGCTTTGGCATTGCTGCTGGCTGTACTAATGGTTTTCTCTATGGCAGCCTGCGGCAAGGATGACTCCAGTCTGGCAGACCGTGCAAACAAGATCGGAGAGATCAAGACACAGGCCGAGCAACAAAAAGAAACACAGGAAGAAGAGCCCGAGAGATCGGAAGGAAACGAGGACGAATGGGTCGATCCCGAGCCCAGTCAGGGACTGGATGCCTATGAAAATCCCAGCGATCATCCCCACGAGGGAATGGATCTGACTGTGTTTGACGGCATCTACCGCGCCAAGCTCCCTCAAGGAGAAGACGAACAGACCTGGCTGCAGATCAAGGGCTACAATGACTTTATCATGCTGGAATACCACGGCATGATGGAGGGCAGCGTCTACCGCTATTGGGCAGAGGAATTCTGGCCCGGCGAGGGCTGGTACACCTCCACCGAAAAAGACACCGTTTCCGGCAAGAGTCAGATCTTCAGCTCCATGGCGCAGTATGAGAACTACTCCGAGCTGCCCAAAAACCGCTGCATCACCCTGACAGACGATGGCGTGGTACTGAACTACGATGACTCTGACGCGGAATACTTTGTGCGCGACGACGGTTTTGACGGCGGTCACATCGAGCCAAAAGAAATGCGCATCCGTCTTGGCGAGGATGTCCATCTGGATTTTTCCTACCAGTATGACAGCAAAGATGTGGTTGGCACATGGGGCTTCTGGGATGGTTGGCAGGCTGTCTGCCTGACCTTTGCAGAAGACGGAAGCTTCTCCATGTTCTGGAAAGAGCCCAACAAACCCATTGCGGCGTATGAGGGTGTGTACGGCTTCGGCAGAAACAGCGGCAATCTGGTCGTCCATGCCGAGCGGCTGGGTTATGGCGGATATCCGTACGCAGCCGACTGGGAGTGGTATGTGGATGACTACGGTTACATCAATATTTCCGACAGCGACACGGTGCTTATGGCAGGCAGCTATAACTTCTGGCCGGTGGAAGAGGATTTCTTCACTGTCCTCGATGCTGATACAGCCCTTGGCTATATCGTGGCAAATCTGACGGACAGCGGCGAATACACCGATCAGTACGGCGGAGAGTACACCTATTACTACAGTCTGCCTCAGTTCTACCATTCCGAAAACCAAGACCTGCAGAAGATCAATGAGCAGATCACAGAGTTCTACTATCCCATCATGGAAACAGAGCAGAAGGCAATGGAAGCGGGAGAGATCCTCAGCTACGATCTGATCGACTGGCAGTCTTCCGTTTACAAGGGGATCCTGTTCCTGCATGTCTATGCCTACACCTATGACTGGGAAGAACACGGGATCTTCTATGTGGATGTGGATACGCTGGAACAGCTGGATGCATCAGAGGTGCTGAAACGGCTGGAGATCTCAGAGGATGCGTTCCTCGATGCCGCCCGTACCAGAGCCGAGGAGATCTTCCGTTACACCTTTGACGAACTGCCTGAAGAGGACAGAGAGGCCTACGGCTACTACGACTGTCTGGAGCAGACCGTTTCCGATGCGTTTGTCAATCTGGATCTGCCCATCTTCATCGATCGCCATGGTAGGATCACTGTTTATCTGAAGATCAGCCACATGGCAGGCTCCGGCCTCATGTGGGAGGCCAACAACATTTTTGAAGAATTCTACGGCGACTATATAGAAGAAGCTGTGGGATAAAGAAATTAAAAAACAAACAGGAGGAAAAGAACATGGCAAATTTAGCAGAAATGGCAAAAGCCACAGCACCGAGAACCTTTGACCTGGCAGCCCCTCTGACGATTGAAGAACTGCATGAGAAGATGCAGGCAAGAGCCGCAGCCTTCCAGATGCCCTTTGAACTGAAAAAGGGTATCGGCGGTCTGCACATCGCCTTCAAAAAGGAGAAGGTCACCGATGTGATCGTCCACATCTCCATCAAGGAGAACACCGTGAAAGTCACTCCTATCATTCAGGAAAATACCTCCTCCGTTGGTGTCGGCGGCATCAATATGCGCACCGACAAGAACAGCCTCGGCCGTAAGGGCGTCAAGGGCATGCTGGATCTGCCCATGCAGCGCGGTGCCTACACCGATGCGGTGATGGAAACTGTCCAGAAGATCATTGCCGGCCAGCCTGTGGAGGATTTCGTCCATCCCACCGAAGAGGAAGTCCGCGATGCCATCAGCCCTCCCAGAAGCTGGATCGTCACATTGCTCCTTTGCTTCTTCCTCGGCGGCCTTGGCATCCACCGCTTCTATGTGGGCAAGACCGGCACCGGCATTTTGTGGCTCATCACCGGCGGTGTCTTCGGCATCGGCTGGCTGATCGACTTCATCAAGATTCTGGTGGGTAAGTTCACCGACAAGGAAGGCAGACCTCTGGAAAAGAAATAAGCATCTGCAATAAAAGACGGGGTCGTTTTGACCCCGTCTTTTGAAAATGATCATAGAGGTGATCTTGTGAAAAAACTTCCTATGCTTCTGCAGCTGGTCGTGCCCTATGTGATCCTGATATGTGGATCTGCAGCCATGGATCTTACGGTTGGGATCGCTTATTTCTATGGGGTCATTCTGATCTTTAATGTGGTATATGCGTTTCTGTTGCCAAAGCTGGGATTTGACGGAAGAAGGATCCTGTTCTGGAATCTTTTGCTGAAGCTGTGTAATATTCCGGTCGTACTGTGCATCATGGTGTTTGCCCTTGTGATGACTCTGGTCGGCGGCAAAAATCTCGGCAACGATATCGCCGTCATGTTCAAGATCGTATTTTGTGTTTGCTATGTGCTGCAGCTCTCTACGTCGATATTTGGACTCAGCGGCTTGCTGTGGTACAGAAAACAAGGCTTGCTTTCCGTAAAAAGCGTGATCTCCCGCACCCTTGTGCAGCTGATCCCGCTGATCGGCATTTGGGGTTCCATTCACTGCTATATTTCACTGCGCAAAAAGAATCGGCTCACGACGGAAGATGAGCCGGTGGCGTGACCACCACAATGCAACGCTGAGCAGTACAGCGTTGCATTGTATCAACCAATGTAGTATTTGCCAAAGCAGATACCGCAACTGATACAATTGTGTCAGTTGCGGTATCGTTTTTTTATGCCCCGAAGTGCTTGCAGTGCAAAGGTTTTCAAAAGGAAGCGTTGCATTTGCACACCTGCGTTGCCTATATGTAGTGCTCTTGCGGAGAAATATTCATGTCGAACTACTACATATAGTGTATTCCTATCGTTAAAATACCGCTAATCGTTAAATAATTACGAACAAGTAGAAAAACGCATACAATAAAACCCTTCCCATAGCAGGCTTTCTTGATTTCATCGATAATTGCTGGTTCATCTTCAGAAATCAGCTCGATAACATCTAACACGGCCTTAGAGCCGAACAGTCTAGCCAAGCCTCCAAAAGCTTCTTCAAGAAAGGATGTGGGATAGCCATACCCTCCATCCAAATTAATCACTAGTTTTTCTTGGTTTTCTTTTGCTTGTATAAACTTCGGCTTCAAGAGACTTTCGCGAAAATCTTCGCCGGAGAAAGGACCCTCGCACCTGGGGTATCAGTATAATCTGAAACGATATTTATGGTTATCACTGTTGTACTCCTTTCAAATATCGTTATACACATACAAAAAGTTTTTTCAACGATTTTTTGGCATCCCGGCAGATGTTTTCGCCATGGGCTGCCTGCCGGGAAAGTACTGGAATACTTGGTGAAAAGGCATTGCTTTTTTTTGCATAACTGCTATAATATATAGTTGGGAAAATTTGATTTAAAACGATGAAGTTTGTGGATATTCGTCAAAGAGGAACGAAATGAAAAAAATAGTCTCCTACAAAGGAAAATATGCCAAGGGGAGTCCTCCCTATCTGAAGATCGTCATGACATTGATCGTGGCGGCGGTATTGGCTGTGGTGGTACTGCTGAATGTATTTACATACATATTCTCTGTGGTGCAGTATTACGGCGATGGCATGGAGCCGCAGCTGCACGATCGCCAGATCCTTCTGGTCTTGCAGACAACGGATGTGGAACCGGGAGATATCGCAGCCTTTTATTATAACAACAAGGTGTTGGTTCGTCGGGTCATCTGTGGCGGCGGGACCAGCATTGAGATCGATGAGACCGGCATGGTGACGGTGGATGGTGCTCCTTTGGCTGAGCCTTATATTACGCAGCCGGCTCTGGGCCAAAGCAACATCGACTACCCATATACCGTGCCCCACGAAGAAATTTTCGTTATGGGCGACAATCGTGAGATCGCCATGGACAGCCGGTTGGAGGAGATCGGAACCATTCCGGCAGACAGAATCATAGGCAAAGTTATGTTTTCCTTTGGATAGATAGAAGAATCGGGTGAATGAAGTGAAACGCCGCGGAATTTACAATCGAATATGGTTCCCGGTGGCACTTCTGCTGATCGTCTTGCTGAGTTTCAGTGCCGCTCGGGGCATGAAGGTACAGGCCCTGGCCATGGAGCAGCAAGCCCGCTGTGGTATCGCAGTGCATACCCACAGCGATGCCTGCTATCAAGATGGCAGGTTGGTGTGCAGCACACCGGTCCACACCCATACTCGCAACTGCTACCTGGTGCTGCTGAAGGATAATGATATCAACACCCTTCTGGAGCAGGTGCAGGAGCAAAAAGACCACAGTCTGGAAGGACTCATCGGTCAGACCGTGGACAATGCGCTGCAGTATAACACAGACTTGACCTCCCCCATGGTGACCATGCAGGCAGAGCCTGTGGATGTGGCAGCCATCAATGAGACCATCGTGGAGCAGAACATCCAGCCCATGATCGTCCTTAATGAGGATCTTTACAACGGATCCGGTGGCTCCAATGGCGAACTGCCCCAGGAGCCGATCAAGAGCAGCAGAGGAGAGCTGCTTCTCGGCGCATCGGAAGATCCCCTGCAGACAGGGCAGCCTCTTTTGGGGCAGTCTGCGCAGCAAATATCCGGCTCCGGCATATCGCCCATGTCGTTGGATGACCCGGTTGCCACAGGCAGCAGCAAAGCCAACTACTATGTGTATTTAGATGGCAGATGGAGGACCGTCGGCACGCTGGATTTCTCCACGGCTCGCAGCGGCAACCGATACTACGCACGAGAGACGACCTCCGAGATCGCATCGTTGTATAGTCAGGCGCTGGGGATTTCTGTGCCGACCGGTGATATTCGCCTGATCTATGCAGCCAGCGCCAATGCTGCCGACTACAGCTGGACGGACGGAGAGATCAGCGGCAGCTATACATATTACGGTAGAAACTACTCCAAACAAAACGATGCCAGAAAGGCAAAATATGTCCGCCTGGTAGATGCCGCCGGCGATCCTCTGGCCTTCTATACTGTGACCATGGCCTACCCCGATGGCAGAGAGGAAACGCAGATCGTCCGTGCCGGCCAGACGGTGACATTGCCGGAGGAATATACCTGGCAGGCAAACGACAATGAATATGTGGGCGGTACACCGGTGGAGATCCATACGACCACCAACTTTGTGGCCAGGGAGGCAGACGGCAAGCTCCGCATCTCTTATGATGTGAACTTCCCCAATGCATCCGGTGTCAATGTGGCAACAAGACCCACCCTCATGGGCATGGCAGTGACATTTATCACCGATACCATTGAGGAGCAGACCAGTGTCCGCCTGCGCAATGTATCTCAGCAGCAGGTCGAAGGCAAGGTCAGTGGCCACGGCTACGGCCTGTCCCGTATGATCGCCTTCCAGGGGTGGCAGATCGAAGGAACGGACATCATCTTAAATCCCAACTCCAATGTCTCCTGGCAGGAGCTGCAGGCCTATATGAACGGCGGCAGCCGACTGGACCTGGTAGGTGTCTGGGAGTCTCGGTCGCTGCAGACCGCCAGTTTCTATATCCGCTACGACTCTGTGGCGGTGGATACGGAGGGCAACCAGACCAGTCAGGACTCCAACCTGTATACGCCGGAGCTGTTTGCCGCCTTTGTCGGCGGTGAGGATGCGGCAAGCCTCTCTGTCAATGAGCTGAATAACCGCTATTATATTGCCGATACTTCCTCGGATAACTCCTACGGTGCTGACCAGGAGATCCGAGCCCTGTATGGTCAGCATACAGGAATCTGGCTGGAGAGCTTCCCCAATGACAGAGATATTTTTGAAAAGCTGAAGGACTATGCCACTTATCTGAAAGTGGATGGCGAACCGGTCAATGTCAACGACCTGAACGACAGTGCTTATACCATTCGCTGGTATGTGTTCAAATGTCAGGACGATGCATGGCACGTTGACGGACGCCTGTTGAAAAAGGAAGGCCTGCTGGATGTGACCAAGCACTTTGCCGGCAATAAAGAGGCCATGGCTGCCGCACAGGCCGGCTTCTTCATCAACGCCTGGGATGAAGATGAAGAGCATAACCTCCTGTTATATATTGAAGAGCCGCAAGAGGCTGTGGACGGTACCGTCCTTGTGCCGTCGGAATCCGACGGCACAACATTCACCTGGAAGCTGGACGGCATTGAGTATGGCGAGCTTTGGACCTTTGTGGAAGATCCCGGGATCAGCGCCGGTGAGGTGGTCACCTACAGCCGTCTTCCCCAACCGCCGCCCGGTGAGGAGGACGAGCTCGAGCCACCGGATGAACCTGAGCCGCTTGACGAGCCTGAGCCGCTTGACGAGCCTGAGCCGCTTGACGAGCCTGAGCCGCTTGACGAGCCTGAGCCGCTTGACGAACCCGAGCCGCTTGACGAGCCCGAGCCGCTTGACGAGCCTGAGCCGCTTGACGAGCCTGAGCCGCTGGACGAACCCGAGCCGCTTGACGAGCCCGAGCCGCTTGACGAGCCTGAGCCGCTTGACGAGCCTGAGCCGCTGGACGAGCCTGAGCCGCTGGATGAGCCTGAGCCGCTTGACGAGCCTGAGCCGCTTGACGAGCCTGAGCCGCTGGACGAGCCTGAGCCACTTGACGAACCCGAGCCGCTTGACGAGCCCGAGCCGCTTGACGAGCCTGAGCCGCTTGACGAACCCGAGCCACTTGACGAGCCGGAACCCATGGACGAGCCCGAGCCGCCCGAGAGCAGCCCCATGGCACTGACCAAGGCTGCCGAGCGTGAGATCGTCGTCCACAGCGACTATCGTGTGGTGGATGCCTACAACCAGCAGAACAAATCGGGAACAGGCACAGAAGTACAGGTTTACGGCATGACCTATGCCACCGATATGGGCGATGTGCAGGCGCTGCGAGTGGAATTTACCAACATCTATCACACCACGGATTCCATCATCATCAAGAAAGAGGATGCCGCCACCGGCAGCCCCATCGGCGGTGCGGTGTTCGGCTTGGAGCAAAATGGTACGCCTTTGTCCTTCTACTATGATGAAATGGGAGAGCGCTATATCTACGATCCGGAATACGGCGATGTGACAGCACTTTCCGGCACGGAGAGCGGCTATTACGAGATCGTCATTGAAGGCTTCAGCTATGATGACGGCGAGATCGTGGTGCAGGAGCTGCAGGCACCGGAGGGCTATGCCCCGGTGGAAAGCCTTTCCGTCGGCTATGATGAAGATGGCCGGATCGCCCTGCTGACACCGACGGATATGGCGACCTATGAAAACGGTCTCTTGGTAGTCCGCAACTCTACGGACATGCTGGAAGTGTCTGTGGAGAAACAGTGGCTGTGTCCTGTGGAGGAATGGCAGCCTGTGATCGTGCAGCTATTGGCAAACGGCATGCCGGTCAATACGGTCATCCCCGGTGTGGAGCCAAGCCTTGTGCTGGAGGAAGAAAACGGCTACAGCGCCATGTGGTCGGATCTGCCCCTGTATGCCAACGGTGAACAGATCGTCTGGTCTGTCCGAGAGACGAGAATTGGCAACGAGGATTGCCTGCCGGACTTCACCTTTGCCAACTGGCTGGTGGACTATGGTGTGCCAAGCTATGTCTATGATGACGACGGCGCATTGTCTGCCGTGCATTTCACCGTGACCAACGATACCAGACGCACCATGCTGCGCCTCATTAAGACCAATATGGGCGGCGGCATCCGCCTGGGCGGTGCGACCTTTGTGCTGGAGCGCCTGATGGATGATGGTACGGAGGATCCCTCCTTCATTGTCAGAGAGGCTGTTACCACAGCCGATGGCACCATCACCTTCGACAATGTGAAGTACGGCGACTACCGCCTGACAGAGCTGCATCCGCCCGATGGCTATCTGGAGATGGAGCTTCCCATCTATCTGACCATCCAAACCGATGGTATGGTGGTGGTGCAGGAGCATCCCTACGCCGCACCCGGCATGACTGCCTTTACCATCCATGTAAAAAATCAACCGGAAACGCCCATGCCTGCCACCGGCGGCAAGGGTACCGGAGGATATACAGCCATTGGCCTAATGCTAATACTTACGGCCCTTGGCTATGCGCTCCCAAAATACAAGAGGAAGGGGGGCGCACCGCCAGCCGGTTGATGGATATTCAAAAAATAAAAAAATCTACATAAAAAGGAGAAAATCACTATGAAAAAGTTCTTAGCACTTTTGTTGGCAGTTATGATGCTGGCAGCCATGGTCGTTGGCGTCAGCGCCACCGAAACTGCCACCCCCATCACCATCACCATCACCAACGAAGCCCCCGACCATGTGTATGAAGCCTATCAGGTCTTTGCCGGCTCCCTGTCCGCCACCGGCGTTCTGTCCGACGTGGAATGGGGCTCTGGCGTCAACGGCACTGCCCTGCTGGCAGCCCTGAAGGCCAGCGATCTGTTCCTGAAGGACGGCGTCAACCAGTTTGCCGCCTGCACCGATGCCGCCGCTGTGGCAAAGGTCCTGGGTTCCTGGAGCTACAACGAAGCCCCCATCAAGAATTTTGCCGATGTGATCAGCCAGAACCTGTCCACCACCTGCTATACCTCCGCCGACCAGGCCGATGATGCCTATGTGATCACGGTGGATAAGGTGGGCTACTATTTCATCAAGGATACCGCAGCCGTTTCCGGCGAGGATGCCATGACCGACTACCTGCTGCAGGTGGTCAAGACCATCGAAGTGGCCCCCAAGACCTCCGCTCCCACCTTCAAAAAGACCGTCAACTCCACTCTGGAAGGTACTTATGCCGAAGCCATCGATGCCCAGATCGGCGACACCGTCTACTTCAAGCTGGAGAGCAAGCTGCCCAGCCTGTACAGCGACTATAAGCAGTATCACGTCCATATGTCCGATGTCCTGCCCGACGGCCTGAAGGCCAAGGCTGTGGAAAATGTCTATGTCCAGCACGCATCCGGCTCCACTACCGCCCTCACCAGCACCCAGTATACTTCCACCCTCTCTGACCACGAAGTGTTCGTGGACCTGGGGGATGTGAAGTCCAAGCTCACCCTGAACCTCAATGACACCCTGGTGGTCAAGTACTCCGCCACCGTCACCACCGATGCCATCATGGGTCAGGGCGAGGACGGCCTGGGCAACCTGAACACTGCCACTCTGGAAGCGTCCAACAACATGAACCAGCCTGCCGATACGCCCAATGATGAGATCGAGCATGGCCTCATGACCGACACGGCCAGTGTCTATGTCTATCAGCTCAAGGTCACCAAGGTGGACAGCCTGACCAAGGAGCCTCTGGAAGGTGCCGAGTTCTATCTGTACCGCAATCGCACCAATGCCGACTCCACCACCACCAAGCTCTATGCCCACACCGATGCAAACGGCGTTATCACCCAGTGGAGCGAGGATACCCCCGAAACGGCCCTCCGTTCCGATGAAGACGGCGTTTTCGTCATCAAGGGTCTGGACGGCATCGCCTATCATCTGGAAGAAGTGAAGGCTCCCGACGGCTACAACAAGATGGATGCCCCCGTCCTGCTGACCATGGCTGCAACCATCAAGGGTCAGGAACTGACCGCTCTGAGCTGCACCGCTGACGGCTCCAGAAGCGTCGGCACTGTGGCAGACGGTCTGGTGGCAGTCTCCGTCAACAACACCTCCGGTGCCACCCTGCCTGCTACCGGCGGCGTGGGTACTACCATGTTCTACATCGCAGGTGCTGCGCTGCTGCTGGGTGCAGCTGTGCTGATCATTGTGAAGAAGCGCAAGGAAGCGTAATGATTTTCTCCCGTGCCCCCTTTTGGGGGCACGGGAAGATACCACCAAGGAGAACCCTGCATGAAGCCGAAAAAGAACAATTCTACCACGATTTTGATAGTCCTGATCGTACTTGCAGGGCTGTCCTTGGTGCTGTATCCAACTGTCAGTAATTTTGTCAACTCCCGTTCTCAGGCGAAGGTCATTGCCACCTATCAGGAGCAGCTCAGCGGCATGGATGCCGAAGAGCATGCCAAAATGTTCTCCCAGGCAGGCAGATACAACCGTGCCCTTCTGGAGCGGGACAATGCGTTTACCTTATCCCCGGAGCTGCAGCAGCAGTATGAAGCGCTGCTGGATGTATTTGACAGCGGTGTCATGGGCTATGTGGAGATCCCCTGCATCGACTGTATGCTGCCGGTGTATCACGGAACGGAAGAGCAGGTCCTGCAGCAGGCGGCAGGTCATGTGGAATGGAGCAGCTTACCTGTGGGCGGAGAAAGCAGCCATTGTGTGATCTCCGGCCATCGGGGACTTCCCAGTGCGGAGCTGATGACCCATATTGACCGCCTGCGTGTGGGCGATCGGTTTTATCTCCATGTCCTGGATCAGACCCTGGAATATCGGGTGGATCAGATCAAGGTCGTTCTGCCGGAGGATACCACCTATCTGAAGATCGAAAAGGGAAAGGATCTTGTGACCCTTTTGACCTGTACCCCTTATGGCATCAATTCCCATCGCCTGCTGGTGCGTGGCAGCAGAGTGCTGGATGGAAAAGTATCGGCAGGTCCCTTGATCCTCAGCAATGAAGTGGAGGCTGTGAGCCTTGTATATGTGCTGCCGGTGGCCCTGCTGCTTCTGGTGGTGCTGACCTTTGCCGGTGCCGGTGTGGGTCATCTGTTTCGAAAACGAAAAAAGGAGGGAGCATCCTGTGAAGAGACAACTGTATAGGCTGGCCGTTCTGGCGGTGTGCTGTGTGTTTTTCTGCGCCACGGCATTGGCTGCCGGCTGCTCCCTTCGTGTGAGCATTGAGGATGAAAATAAAAATCCTGTCCCGGATATTTCTGTGGAAGTGTGTCAGGTGACTGCCTTTGATGGGGAAAGCCACAGCCTGCTGGAGGAATTTGCCGAGCTGGATCTGACGGCCGAGGAGCTGTCTCGGGAGAGAACGGCGGAGCAGGCAGAGCGGGTATATCAGTATATTCTGGCAAAAGAGCTGTCGGGAACCATCGTGCTGACCGATGGCATGGGCGCCGCCAATTTTACATCCCTGGGAAAGGGCATCTATCTGGTGTTTGAACGAGGGGGACAAGTGCTGTCCTTTTCTCCCTATCTGGTGAGCCTTCCCACATGGAGCGAGGGAGATTGGTATTACCATCTGACCACCACTCCCAAGACCATCAGCACCGACAGCCGCAGCATCATGGTCATGGTGCTGTGGGAGGATCAGGAGGATGCCGCCGGGCTTCGTCCCGATCATGTGCAGGTGACCTTGTATCGTGATGGGGTTGCCATCCGTACCGTGGTTTTGAATGAGGACTGTCAGTGGCAGCATACCTTTACCATGCTGCCGGGCAGTGGTGTGTATTCGGTGCTTCAGACTTCAGTGCAGCACTATGCCACCCGATACGAAGAAGTGGCAGAGGGCTTTTTGGTGATCAATGCATATGACCCGGATGGGGACGATCCCGACCCGCCATGGCCGCCCATCGACCCGGACGATCACCCCGATCCTCCTTCGCCGCCGATCGATCCGGATGAAATTCCCGGTGAACCGGAGCTGCCGGAAGAGCCCCAGCCCAATGAACCGACCCTGCCCCAGACCGGCTTCCGGATATGGCCTGTGTATTTGCTGCTGCTTCTGGGAGCTGCCCTTGTGATCTGGGGATTGGCAGAGGTCCTATTCGCCAAGGAGGAGCCATGAACAGAAAAGTACGGGGCATTTTTATGATCGTCCTGGGCCTTGTTTTGACATTCTCCGGCGCAGCGATCTATGCAAACTATGAAAGCAGAGCCAACGCAGCAAAGAACAATGCGGAAATTTTACTGCAGAGCGTCACCCGGGATATCCAAAAGCGGCGCATGTCGGCGGTAGTGACAGAAGCCCCTCAGGGGCAGATGCCCCAGACCTCAGTCAATGGTTATGCCATTGTGGGCATCCTGCAGGTGGAGGAGGCAGATATTTCGCTGCCGGTACTGGAAAACTGGAGCTACGAGCTGTTGGAGCAGGGTCCCTGCCGTTATTCCGGAAGCCTGCAGACCGGAGATCTGGTGCTTTTGGGGCATAACTATCCCGGCCATCTGGCAGATCTGGACCAGGTGGAGGAAGGGGACTTGGTGGAGCTGATGGATGTGGAAGGTACCGTTCACAGCTTCCAAATCGCAAAAACAGCAGTCATCCGTCCAACGGATGTCGAGGCGCTGTCGGCAGGTGATTATCCTCTGACCATTTTTACCTGCACCCCCGGCGGCCAAAGCCGTTATGTGGTCTTCTGTGAAGCATGCACAGCATTATTGAGTTAGAGATATTCTCTTATGCATTCCGGCTTGGCGGTAAATTTATGCTTGCCACATTGACGGACCGAGGCGAGGATGCCTGAAACAGAAAAAGACCACACTCAAGGTTTTACCCTTAAGTGTGGTCTTTACTCTTGTTGCCGCCCGAAGAGAATCGGTCAAAAATTAGTTTTTATGCTAATCCCTAACCGCAACACCCTTTCGGGTGTTTTTTTTGCCGATTATACTTCTGTGTCCAAAGGCAGCCATGCGGCCATGGTGGAATCGTAACCCCATGTCTTGCCGGCAGAGGCATAGTCCACCACGGTGGCGAACCGATCATACGTCATGATGATTTTTTCCTCCACCTGTGTGGGGAACTGGGCGATGAAGGAAGGTGCTGTCTCCACAAAGCCGTCTGCGTCCAGTATCGCGGACATGGGAAACTCAATATCTTCGCCAAGTCTGCCGTCGCGGGCCATGACCAGAGGCCCTCTGGTGAAAGAGACAAAGTTGTTCTGCTCTGTCATGCGGAGCCGCAGATCCAGGGTCAGAACGACCGTATCACCGGTCTTCCACAGGCGCTCCAACGGGAGATAGCCTGCTTCTGTTACCACAACGGCTTCACCGTTGACGGTCAATTCGGTCTTTTTGCTCCATGCGGGGATCCGCAGGGACAGGGTAAAGGTCTCCTCCTGCTCCATGTCCACCTTGATGGTGATCTTGCCCTTAACGGGATAACCGCCGGAGACGGTCAGGGAAACGGGGTTTCCGCTGGGCAGGCCGGTGCGGATGGTGCCGTCATTGTAGAAAGACAGGACAACGCCCTTTTCGTTGAGCATACAGGCAGCACGGGGAAACATACCCAAGCCGCAGGCACCGATGGCAGCACAGCAGCCGTAGGAATTGCGGGGGGTGGACGGATTGTTGTCAGCCATAATTTTGAAGCCGCCGGTGGAACGGCCGCGCTTACCGGCCCGCAAGGGGCTGTAGCTGTCAAAGGGGAAGCCGTTGTTCACTTTGACCCCTTCTGTGTTTACGGCCCCGAAGAGAGCATTGTAAATGGCCGTTTCCATGGTATCGGCAAGAGAAGCGTCACCATTGAGGCACAGGACCTGCAGGCAGAGCTTCATCCACGTGACGGTGACGCAGGTCTCCTGACAGAACAGGGAGATGGCCGGATTGGTCTGCTCCACCACCGAGTGATTGAAGCTTTCACCCCAGCAGCCGGCGCTGCCAATCACAGTAACTTCGGATTCCTTAACCTTGTAGACAAAATTTTCAACGGCCTTGCGGTATTTTTCTTCTCCGGTGGCCCGGTAGAATTCCAGCAGGCCTTCATAGAAAGACATCATCTCATAGGCTTTGGTCACAGGGTACTGATAGGGGTAGAGCTTGTTTTCATAGGCCAGCTCCACCAGATTTCCGCCCTTCATGCCGCCGGTCTCCACAATGTACCGGGCGAAATCCAAATATTTGGGTTCTTTTGTGATATTGTACAGGCGAACCACAGGCTCCAGAATAGAGCAGCTATTCACGTTGCCCCAAATATTGCTGGTCTCGGTAATGGCGATCTGACCGGGACCGTCGCCGACTTTTTCCACCAGATAATCTGTTTGGCGGCACAGCGCCCTGACAATACGGGCTTCCAGCTCTTCATCTGTGCAGATCTCCAGATAATACTCCAGACCCAGCATGGCATATTTTCTGCCCCACATATCCCAGCCGTTGAATTCCCTGGCGACTTCATAGGTGGAGATGCGGCCCAGTTCATCCTGTGTGGCCAGCAGCCGTTCCACAGCATCGGTGAGGATCCGGTGCAGCTCTTCATCCCGGGTATAAAGCCAGACAAAGCAGGCTCCGCGCATCAGTTTGCCGAAGAACTCGCCCCGCCAGCCGTTGTCGGGAGAATCGGAGGGGAAACTGAACTGCCTCACAACCGTACGCCACAGATGCACATCCTTCAGCTGGATCCGCTCTACAAAGCGGATCAGATCATCGGCATTTCCGGTCCAGTTGTAGTTGGCATCGAAGTCTACAAACAGGCGGTCGGTTTTCAGTCTGGGAAAATTGGCATCATTTTCTTTGTAAATCGTACGCATAGCGATCCCTCCGCTTTCTTTTGTGCTTTGGGCTCATTCTACCACATTCTCCCCCTGAGTACAAGAGGGATTATGCCCCCAACGTGCCCCCGTTTGCCTCCATGATCCGGAGCATTTGGGCAATTCCTTCCCCCAGCAATTTTGCCGAATTTATGGCCTGGGGCAGGGTGTTTCCATGGGTGCCGATCTCCACCAAAAGCGAGCCGGGGGCAGCATGCTGATTAAACCGCTCCGTCCGCAGATCCATACTGCGGCACAACCCCGGATGTGCCCCTTCCAGTACCGACTGGAGTTTCAGGGCATTGGAAAGATTCTCCTGCCAGTTGGGGTGAGAAAGACCGCCCTGATCGGTGCCTACCACCAGCATCAGTCTGGCACAGCTTTCTCCGTCCGCCTGTGCAGACAAGGCCACGGCGTTTCCTTTGTCGTCCTGTGCCGCGTCCCGGTGAACGTCAATGATCATCTGTAAGTTGGGGTAGCGGGTTTGCCAAAGCTGAATCTTCTGCAGCGTTGTCCAATAGGCATCGTTGAACGATGGGTAATCATTGATGGACTTGTCATGAATGACGGAAAATCCGGCTTCTGTGAGGGTCTGTGCCAAAACAGCCCCCACCCGGACAACGGATTTTTCCGAATCCATCGTGCGATAGGCGGTGGTAGGGCGGTATTCCAGACCTGTTGTGGGGGTATAGGCCTCGGAGCCGTGGGTATGGACAATGAGGATATGGGGTCCGGGGCCGGAAAAGTCCATTTGAGTAGGACGGGACAGGAGAGACGCCTTATCATAGGAATAAGTACAAGCTCCGGTAACGGAAAGACGGTCTGCAGGTGTCGTGGGCTGTTTCGGTTCCGGTTCCTCTGAAAGAACCGGCTGCGGCAGCGGCTGCGGGGAGACAGGCGGCTCGATTTCCAATACAAAAAGCCGTTCCGGTTCCGGTTCCGGAGCGGTGACAGCCTGTCCCGTCTCCCAAAACAACATCCACCGGGCAAAGTCCCGGTTTTTTGCCGCATTGGTGAGAAATGCGGCGGCTTTGGCATCCAGTCCCAGCAGCATACACAGCCGCAGGCATACGGATATGGCAAGCATCGCCGCACCGTAACGGCGGCTTTTTTCCCGGTACATGCTCATCCCCCCTTCTTCACTCTATGGGTGCAAAGAGATTCATACCACAACGGGAACAAAAATTTTGTAAAAACCATTGAGTCTAATGGAAAAAAGATGTATAATTCAAAATAGAAGATTGCGGCCAGCCGCTAAAATAATGGAGGTAAGACAATGTTTACCAAGCTCATTGATGCTCTGAAAACCAACCGCCGGACCATCGTGTTCACCGAAGGTCCTGATGCCCGTATTCTGGAAGCCGCCGCCCGTCTGAAGAAGGACGACCTGATGGATGTCATTCTGGTCGGCAATGTGGACGAGGTCAAGGCCAACGCCGCAAAGGGCGGTTTTGACATCGACGGTCTGGAGATTCTGGACCCTGCCACCTATCCGGAAATGGATGCCATGGTGGAAAAAATGGTGGAGCTCCGCAAGGGCAAAATGTCCGCCGAGGACTGTGCCGCCGCTCTTTCCAAGGGCAATTACTTCGGCACCATGCTGGTGAAGCTGGGCAAGGCCGACGCTCTGCTGGGCGGTGCCACCTACTCCACCGCCGATACGGTCCGTCCCGCTCTGCAGCTCATTAAGACCAAACCCGGTGCCAATCTGGTCAGCTCCTGCTTCATTATGACCCGCGAAAGCGGCGACCCCGCTTTGCAGAAGATCTGCATGGCTGACTGCGCCATCAACCTCAGCTATGAGGACACGCTGGACAAGGAAGGCAACGTGAAGGTCTCCGGCGCCCAGAAGCTGGCAGAAGTGGCCGTAGAATCCGCCCGTACCGCTTCCTTCTTCGGCATTGACCCCAAGGTTGCCATGCTGAGCTTCTCCACCAAGGGTTCCGGCAAGGGCGGTACCGTTGCCCTGTCCGCCGAGGCTACCAAGATCGCTCAGGAACTGGCTCCCGAGTTTGCCATCGACGGCGAGATGCAGTTTGACGCTGCCGTTTCTCCCACCGTCGGTCAGCTGAAGTTCCCCGGCTCCAAGGTGGCCGGCTACGCCAATACCTTTGTGTTCCCTCTCATTGAAGCCGGCAATATCGGCTACAAGATCGCCCAGCGTCTGGGCGGCTATGATGCCTACGGCCCCATTCTGCAGGGTCTGAACGCTCCTATCAACGACCTGTCCCGCGGCTGCAACGCCGACGAGGTCTACACCATGGCCATCATCACTGCCGGCATGGCATAAGAAAACAGCAAAAGCCGCCTTCGGGCGGCTTTTTTTAATTGACAATTGACAATTGACAATGGATAATGGTGGTGTCGCTTTGCGATGGATCTGAACGTAGGAGCAATCTCATGAAACTATCCAAATATTTAGGCGATAGGCCCTTCTGGCAGGTGACCCTGCGGTTGGCTGTACCCATCGCCCTGCAAAATCTGCTGACCAACTCCTTCGCTCTGGTGGATACCCTTATGGTGTCCCGGCTGGGCGATGTGGCTCTGTCCTCTGTGGGCATGGCCGGCCAATGGAACTGGTTTATGAACCTGCTGATTTGGGGTCTTTGCGGCGGCATGAACGTGTTTGTGGCCCAGTACTGGGGCGTCCGCGACCTCAAGGGTATCCGCCGCACCTTCGGCATGGCGCTGCTGTCCTGCCTGATTCTCAGCGGCGTGTTTCTGACCGTGGCGAAGCTTCGCCCTCAATTTGTTCTGCAGCTGTTCAACAAAGACCCTGCCGTAGTGGAGACCGGCTGTATGTACCTGACCATTGCCTGCCTGTCCTATCCTGCCGTAGCGCTGACTTTGGTTATGTCCAATCTTCTGCGGGGTACGGAACGGGTCCTGTTGCCTCTTTCCGTATCTGCCGTGACCACGATCACCAACGCTCTGGTCAATTACTCCCTGATTTTCGGCAAGTTCGGTATGCCCCAAATGGGCGTAGCCGGTGCGGCCATAGGCACCTGCGTTTCTGCCTGGCTTGGCCCTGTTCTTCTGCTGCTATTTTCCATTGGCAGAGGCAGTTTGCTCACCGGTCCTGTAAAGGAACTGTTCTCTTTCCGAGCCGAGCATCTGAAAGCGTTTTTCATCAAGGCCATGCCCGTAGTGCTCAACGAGGGCATGTGGGCGCTGGGCATCGTTACCCTTAACATGATTTATTCCAACATGGGCTATGAGTACTATGCCGGCATGACTGTGTTCAAAACCATTGGCGATTTGGCCTTCTCCTTCTATGCCGGCCTTGGCAGCGCCTGTGTGGTCATGGTAGGCAAGTCCATCGGCAAGGGCAAAATTCAGCGTGGACTGGAGGACGCTTTACGGTTCACCATTCTCATGCCCATAACCGGTTTGATCGTAGGCGGAGCGACCATTCTCCTGCGCCATCCGCTCATTTCTCTGTTCTCCACCGGCGACAGTCTCTCTGCTACTGCCCTCAGCACCGCTTTGGCCGTCACCATCTTCTGTTCGGCAGAAATCCCCCTGCGGAATATGTCCTATGTGCAGGTGGTAGGCGTGTTCCGCTCCGGCGGTGATACCACCATGGGCATGCTGCTGGATCTGGGCAGCATCTGGCTCGTCAGTATCCCTGCGGCGCTGCTGGCCTCGCAGGTGTTCCACGCCCCGTTCTTCGTGGTGGTCGTAGTGGCCTACCTGTTTGAGGACATCCCAAAAGACATTTTGTGCCTGCTCCATTTCAAGTCCAAAAAATGGCTGAAACCCGTCACCTCCGAGGGCAAAGCCGGATTGGAAGAATATAAAAAGACCTCCCTGTAATGGGAGGTCTTTTTTACGGGATGATTTTGTTGGCTTTCAGGTATCGCTCTTCTTCGGAGAATACACAGCCGCAGTATTTCTGCATGTAAAAACCCTGTTCCCGGGCAAACTCCTGGCCCTGCCGGAACATGGGACGGAAGTCCTCATAGAAAAATTCTGTGCCGTAGTCCTTTGCGGCCTGCTGCGCCACTTCCATCATCAGCGTGTGGTTCTGATAAGGGCTGATGAACAAGCTGGAGGTAAAGGCATCAAATCCCAGCTCTTTTGCGGTTTTCGCAGTTTGACGCAGGCGCAGCTCATAACACTTGACACAGCGGTGGGCAATGTCTGCCGCTACTTCCCTGACAAACGGCCTCAGGCCATAATCATTTTGTTCCACCAGCGGCACACCGATTTGGGAAAGATAGTCCCGGACGGTATTTCTCCGGCTGCGATATTCCGTAAAGGGGTGAATATTGGGGTTGTACCAGAATCCGGTGACCGTATGGCCCTGTTCCTGTAACCAGGCGATGGGGCGATTGGCACAAGGCGCGCAGCAGACATGAAGCAGTATTTTCATGTCCGCACCTCCGCCAACGCCGCCGCCCGGGCAAATTTGCTTTTCCGTTCCTCCACAAGGCCAAATCGCTTGCAAAGCTCTTTCCCATACGTCTCCACAGCGGAAAACGCACCGGACTTCAGCTCCAGCTCCACCTCGCAAAAGGCCTGCTCTTTTTCTCCGCCTATGAGAGTGCCTACATCTCCGCAAAAGGTACAGACCGTCCCGTCAGAGAAAACCAATTCTGCCTCCCGACGGGTGAATTGGGCAGCACACTGCGGAATCAAGGGCTGACCGGTTAACAGCTCTGTCAGCTCCGCCGGAGCACCTTGTTTCACCAATAGAGGAATGGCCATCTGAATGGTGGGCGCCTCGCACTCCCATTCGTTTCTGTGTCTGGCTCTTTCCGTGCCGGCAGCCGGTGTTTTTACCGTAGCCACCAACCTTTCGTTCTCCTGCCGCAGCCGCAGGGTCCAGCAGCGTTTTGCCAGCATCCGGTCCATCGTATCATAATAAATCGTCGCCATATCCAGCAGACGGTATTCTCCCTGCCGCAGCCGAGTCAGCTCTTTGTCAAAAATAATCTGCTCCAGCAGTTCCGGAGAGGGGACTGCCAGTTTCAATTCCAGTTCTGTTGCCATGGGGCGCTCCTTTCAAAGCGGGGAAGCCATTTTTTCTTATTCTATCCCGAAATACAAAAAAGTGCAAGCACTCATTTCCCGGTTCATTTCCCGACGAATTTCGCCTCCTTCACGTGCTAGACTTGTCTCAACAACACGAAAGAAGGGTAAAGATGAATGTACAGATGCGGCCTGCCTCCCTGCAGGCAATTGGGCAGCGGCTACGGCGATGGAGTGGTCACAGGGCTGTGGAACTGGCACTTCGGACAGCCGGGGCGCTGGCAACAGGTTTTCTTCTGGCCGGTGTGCAGATTGCAGACGGTGTAATGCCCTTGTCTGTCTGCCTTGCAGCGGCTCTGGGTCTTGGTCTGCCGTCTTTTGGTGCATACATCGGCGGCTGTCTGGGTTACGTGGCCTTTTTCGGCATGGATGCCGCAATGGAGCCCCTTGCCGTAGGCCTCTTGGTGGAGGCCTGCCTGTGCATTTTCGGTGAGGACCTGTTTCGGGAGCACCGATGGTTCGCACCGGGCTGCGTCATGGTGTTCTCCGGCTTGGTCGGGTTCCTGTTCCTTCTGCAAAATCGCCTTTGGCTGCGGGTCCTCTGGCGGTACTTGCTGAAAATTGCCGTGGGCGGTCTGGGTACAGAAGCCTTTCATATGGCATTGGACCCCCTTCGTCCCAGAGGCAGGGTCCTGCTCCCTGTGTGTCTGACTGCCGGTCTTTGCGCTCTGCAGCCGGTGGGTTTCCCCTTGGGTCTTGCTGCCGGCTGTGCCATGGCAGCCGCAGCCTCCTCCACCTCTATGGCCCTGCCTGCCGCCGCCATGTGCGGCCTGGCTCTGGATCTGAGTTGGAGCGGCGGCTGCTGTACGGCCATATTGGTACTGGCCGCCTTCGGCAGCAGTTGGCAGTCCGGATGGCTGCTGCGTTTGGCCCTGTGGCTGGTCATGGCAGGTTTGGGCGTCCTTTTAACGAAAAGCAGTCCGCTTCTGCTGGCCGGTGCCATGCTGGGGGTCATTCTCTCCCCTCTGGTCCCCACACAGCGCTGGTTTGGTACCCAATCCCATACTCTGACAGGTGCAGACCCTCGGTTGGCGCTGGCCTCCGGTCTGTTGGAACAGTTGGGTCAATGTATGGCGCTGAGTCGTCCGGAACGACCCGATCCGGAGACCAATGCGGTGTTTGATCAGGCCGCAGAGCGAGTCTGCCGCCATTGCAGCCAATGGGAGCAATGCTGGGACAGCGAGATTCGAAGCACCTGTGAAGCCCTGAACCGGGCTGCCCCGGCGATGATGACCCGCGGCAAGGCGCTGCGGGAGGATCTTCCCTCTGCCTTTGTGGAACGCTGCCGCCACATGGAAGGCTTTCTCAACGCCATAAACCGGGAATTGGAAGATCTCAGCTTCCGCCGCCAGTACCGCAGCCGCCTCCGGGATAGTCGGACGGTTTTATCACAGCAATACAGCGTCCTGTCTGCTGCATTGAAAAAAAGCCGCCCCGATGGGCCTGTTTCCCTTCGGTTTCAGGCAGAATTAGGCTTCCGCAGTCTCAGCCGCCGCAGCGAAGGCTTATCCGGAGACCGGGGCGCCAGTTTTCGGGTGGGGAAATGGTTCTACCTGCTTTTGTGCGACGGCATGGGGACCGGAGCTGCCGCCAATGCGGAGGCCGGTGCTGCCATCGGGATTCTTCGTACCCTGCTGCAGTCCGGTGTCCGGCCGCAGGCTGCCATGACCTTGCTCAACGGCGTGTATATCCTGCGGGATGACGGCGGATTTGCCACGGTGGACCTATTGCAGGTTGACCTTACCACCGGCGAAGGGGCGCTGTTCAAATGGGGCGGTGCCCCATCTTACCTCAAGCGACGGGGAAAAGTGGAGAAAATAGGAACAGCCTCGCCGCCTCCCGGTATCGGCGTAGGAGAGGAGTACCGACCGGAAGAGACAAAGCTGTCCTTGGGAAAAGGAGAACTGTTGGTGCTGGTGAGTGACGGTGCCAGCGGAGAAGCAGCCGAGCGGTTTATTCGGCAGTATGGAGGACTGTCTCCGAAGGAGCTGGCATCCGGCGTGGTAAACTGCAGCAGCGCACAGGGAGAGGACGATCGGACAGCAGCGGTAGTGACGCTGCGTCCCCGTCTCTCTGTATGACACAATAACATAAAATATTTGCGAAACCTGTCGAAATTCCGCGGGAAATGAAAAAATATTTCCCACGGTGGCGCTTGTTCCCACAGGGTCTGCATTAACACAAAGAAAAAAGCCCCAACCTTTCGGTTGAGGCTTTTTGTGTTGGCATTACCTATTTTCCCAGCCAGTCACCCGGCAAGTATCGTCGGCGAAAGTGTGCTTAACTTCTGTGTTCGGGATGGGAACAGGTGGACCCACACTCCAATCA
>JAZRTT010000002.1:0-11372 GCA_045652125.1 Candidatus Avilachnospira sp.
TGTGTTCCGGCTGAAAAAGGATTTGTTTACCAAGAGCGGTGTCGGTGTACAGGTATATCATTACCACGAGAAAAACGAGGACGCAGAGGCAGACCCGATTATTGCAAATATCCATCAAATCCGCAAGGAGACCGGCTGTAATTACGCGGATTTCGCCGTTCTATATCGCTCCGGATTTCTCTCCCGGGTCATAGAGAAAAAGTTCACGGAGAACGGTGTCCCCTATGAGATCTTCGGCGGTGTCAAGTTCTATCAGCGTATGGAAATCCAGGACGTTATGGCTTACTTGCGACTGGTAGCTTTTGACGACGACATTTCATTCAAACGCATTGTCAACAAGCCCCGCCGAAAATTTGGTCGGATCAAGCTGCAACGGCTGCTGGCACTGCAAAAAGACGGCGAATCTCTATTCCAAACTCTGCAGGACAATTTGGATGATCCCACATTTAAGGGGAGCGGTGCTCAGGAATTTGTTTCCGTTATTAACGACGTCCGGCAACTGCATCAAATCATCCCCCTTTCCGAGTGTGTGGAACGCATCTGCACGGAAAGCGGATATGAAAAATATATCCGGGAGTTGGGCGATATGGAGCGGTTTGAAAACCTGTCGGAGTTCAAGCGGATCGCTTCTGAATATGAGAATAACTTTGGAGAACAGGTATCTCTGAAAGAGTTTATCAATCAGATTTCCTTACAATCGGAGGATGACGGCGAGGAAGCCTGCGATATGGTGAAGCTCATGACCATCCACGCGGCAAAGGGCTTGGAGTTCCCCTATGTGTTTATCATAGGCTTTTCAGAAGGTATCTTCCCCTCTGCCAAGACCATTGAAGAACGCAAGAAGATGGGGTTGGAAGAAGAGCGCAGGCTGTGCTACGTAGCGATCACTAGAGCAGAGAAACGGCTGTTCTTACTGGACAGTGAAGGATATACCCAAAACGGCAAACAAAAGCTCCCCTCCAGATTTCTGAAGGAGATCGGTGAGGAGAACTATATCCGTGTGGGTACCATCTCCAAAGAACTGCAATACAACGCTGATAGATACGCAGCACAGCTGTATGATGAGCCGATCGTCACGCCGCCCAAGACCGCTGGAGCGAAAGTGACACATCCGGCATTTGGTGAAGGCGAGATTTTGGGGTTTGGTCGAAATAATAACAGCTACCGCGTAAAATTTGACAAGCTATCAAGTGAACGAGAGATTTCCGTTGATTTCTTTAACAGGCCTCGTACATTACCGCAAATACCAGCTCCTACTCCTGAGAAACCTGTGGAATTACCGCAGCCAGCGGGGGAAACGGCAAAAATTCCTATGGAAGAGAAACCACAGGAAGAAAAACTAACCAACAATCCTTTGGATGGTTATGAGCAAGTAGATGCATTCAAGTTGCAAACTAAGGAATCCAGGCAATCCACATCAGAGAAGAAAGAGCCTGTGAATGAGCAGCAACAGCAGCCAAATTTAGAGGATTACGATAATCTGTGGAAACGGGATGATGTACCGAAAACCGGCTGGGTCTGCACCGGAGTTACAGACTTGGGCGAACCTGTAGGCGTTTGTGAAATGTGCGGTCACCAAATTATTCGCTTTGTCCACCACATGTACCATCCCAATTTTGGCAGTTTAGGTGTTGGCTGTATCTGTGCCGGCAAAATGGAAGGCGATATTGAGCAGGCAAAGAAACGCGAACAGGATTTCAAAAACAAAGAAACCCGGAGAGAAAACTTCAAGAACCGTCAATGGAAAATCTCAAAGAATTCCAACAGTTATATAAAAATCAAAGATCACCTTGTAGTGCTGTATCACAACAAGAAATTCAACACCTGGAAGTATTCCATAGACAATGTGTTTTGCCCAGAAATTTACCCCACCCGGGAAGAAGCAATGGATGCAGCCTTTGAAGCTTTGGAGAAACTTCGATAATAAATCAGCTGATCTTCAACAAGGTGCTGGATGCTTTGAAAACTGTAAACAGCGTGGAGGATGTGCAATGAGCAAACGTTTGGAATCAGTAGAAATCACATTTGAGAATTTGGATTATATTCTTGTTCCGGTAGAATATTTTGAGGATTTTTACATTTCCGGTATTCGTACAACTGTTGAACGATTGGCCCTCAACGTAGTTCTGCAGCGCACAATACCGGACCGAGTGGAAATTGAACTGTCAGCGCGTATTGATGTGGCGCTGTCTGATTTGAGTCGTGATCTTTCTTTTACTCCTGAAGAGAATCTGAGCCTACTGAAAAGAATTGAGCGCCGCAGGGATATTGCCTATCTTGATCTATACTACGACGACGGAAGTTCTGATCAATTCTATCTCCCGTGGGAAGACGATCAAGATGAATGCCATAACAAACGATTAACAACGCAGTATAACGAGAATGGAAATCTGAGTATTTCCCTTCAAATTTAAAATTATCATAAACACCGCCTGGTTTGTAGCTTGTTTCCAACCGGGCGGTTTTTTATGTACCAAAAATGACCCACAGCATCTATTACAATGGCCCTATCAACAAAAAACAAAGGAGATTGTAACTATGAAGCTTCCTGTTTATTACACCCCCGAACAGATGGACCAGGTCCTGGAATTTATCAATCAAAGCTTCGGCAACGGAGAGGAAGGCCTTGTGGGCCATGAGATTGAAAGCGAATATGTCCACACCGATGTGGCGGTGGTGACCACCGACGAAGGCTGCCGTTGCTTTGCCACATTCGGTATGGGCGCCAGGGAAATGAATTCTCCCGTTCCGAACCTTGCACGAACAGAACTGGTAATGTTTGCTTCTCCAGAGGTGGAGCCTACAGGAGAGAAGGCATTGGTCATTGCCAGCGAGTTGCAGGGCATGAGCAAGCTCCCCTTCGAAAACGACACCTGGCTGGGACCCGGCCATACAGTTCCCGCATCCAGCCGGTTTTGTGACACCTTCGGCTTTGATGCCTTCGCTTTGGATGTGATCGCTGCTTCTGATTTTCAGGATCTGGGCAAGGTGCTGTTTCTGGCAGCCATTCCTATTTATAACGGAGAGCGCAAGACGATGATCAAGAGAAATACCTTAGATGTGCTGGAGCAGCTGGAAGAGGAATTCGGCGTTGGGATGTATTTTGCTGATTCCTACCGAATGGAGCTGAAGCTGTGACAACGTACCAAAAATGCACCATGGCATTTGTTAGGATATGGGTGTAATTTGAGAAAGAGGTGTGATATATGGCGGGACTGAACAGTAGTGAAAAATTAAAAACACGATTGCGGGTAGCGGAGCTTTCCAAAAAGAAAAGTGCGCTGCTATACGGTTTTTATGAACATGTTAAGGCAGCTGGTGAAATGTTGTCATCGGAGGATCTTGATATTGCCCAAGAAGCAATAAAGCTGGCACAGCTTGAGATCAAAGAGCGTGAGGCAAGAGAGCGGCAAGAGCGGGAAGCGGAACTGCTGAAGCAGAAGATGGAGGAAGATGAAAAGCGCCGTCGTGCCGCAGAGGCAAGAGCCGCCCGCAGAGCGGAGCGTAAGCGTTTGGAGCATGTAAAGCAGGTCACAGCAATGGATCTGCCTATGGATTTTACCAATGCTTTTGATGATGATATTCGCGCCAATGTCCATTGTGATACCATTGCAGAAGGCTTGTTGGTATGTATGGATGCGCTGGGTATGGTGGATATTGAATTTATTTCTGCCATTACCGGTGAAGAGATGAAAATGGTCATCGAAACTTTGCAAGGCAGCATTTTCCAGAACCCGCTCCATTGGAACGAGTGCTTTTATAAGGGCTGGGAGATCGCAGACGAGTATCTCTCCGGCAACCTGATGCACAAGTATGCGCTGGCGCTGGAGGCCAATGAAGCCTACAACGGCTATTTTGATTCCAACATTAAGGCCTTGGAGGAATTGATTGGCCCCGATCTTTCTACGGATGAGATCTATATTACTCTGGGTTCTCCCTGGGTGCCTGCGGATGTAATCGATGAATTTATTCTCCATATGATCGGTCTGGATCCCGTAAATGGTGTATACCCCAAGGCAGCGGAACAGTTTTTGTCAGAGGAGTATCGGGTGCGGCACGATGAGACCACCGGTCTTTGGGACATCCCCCATAAAACCCGCTTCCGTAAGAGTCACCAGCACGGCAAGTATGAGCATGTGAGCTTTAAGGTCTACGGCACCCAGCGTATGGAGATGCTGCGGCTTTTGGAAAACATCCTGAACATGAAAACCCTGGCGGTTTTTGACACCGTAGATCCCTATTCGAAGACCCGGATCATTAATCAGCCGGAAACGGTCAAGGTTTTGGAAAAGCAGGACAAAATGATTGCCGAGTTCCAAAGCTGGGTCTGGAGTGATCCGGACAGAAAACGCAGATTGCAGGGTGCATACTGTCGTAAGTATGGCAATATTCGCCGCCGGGTCTTTGACGGCAGCTTCCTAGACTTCCCAGATATGAATCCGGAAATTGAGTTACATCCCCATCAGAAAAACTCCGTTGCCCGGATTTTGTTCACGCCCAATACCCTCCTTGCTCACGATGTGGGTGCCGGTAAGACCTTTACCATGATTGCTGCTGGTATGGAGCTGCGTCGGCTGGGTAAGTCCAAGAAGAATCTCTATGTGATCCCCAATAACATCATGGCCCAGTGGGTACAGATGTTTCATAAGATGTACCCGGAGGCGAAGCTTTTGGTGGTGGATCGCCGGAATTTCTGCATCAAAAAGCGGGACGATACTCTGCGTAAGATCATGGACGAAGATTTCGATGCGATCTTAATGACTTACAGCTGCTTTGATATGCTGTCTCTTTCCAAAAAGTATTATAAAAATCTCTATGAAGAGCAGCTCAAACGGCTGGATAAAGCGGTCAGCAATTTTGCCGACGGCAGGCAGATCAATGCCAAGCGTCAGGCAGTGATGAAAGTTCTGGAAAAAGTGCAGAACGATATGACGGACAATGTGTGCGATGTGGCATTTGATGATCTGGGCATCAACACCCTTTTTGTGGACGAGGCACATAACTATAAGAATGTAAGCCTACATACCGGCATCTCCCGGGTGCGTGGTCTGAGCAACACTGGCTCTAAAAAATGCGACGCTATGATGGACAAGGTTCACTGTGTCCAGCGGCAGAACAACGGTGGCAGAGTGGTTATGGCCACCGGCACACCCATCACCAATTCTATTACCGATATTTTTGTCATGCAGAAGTTCCTGCAGGATGGTGAACTGGAATTTTTGAATATCCACAATTTCGATTCCTGGGTAGCCATGTTTGGCAAGAAGACTACAGAATTTGAGATCGATGTGGATACCAACAGCTATCACCTGGCTACCCGGTTTTCTAAGTTCGGTAATGTGCCGGAGCTGACAGCGATCCTCTCCTCTATCGCAGACTTTTACCACGTGGATCAAGTGATGGGTTTGCCGGATTTTGACGGCTATATCGACTCTACCCAGCCGGGCAGCGATGATTTCAAGGTGTTTCTGCAGGATATTTCCCGCCGCGCTGACGATGTGCGGCAGAAGCGGGTCGACCCTCATGTGGACAACCTCCTGAAGATCACCACCGACGGCCGGAAAGCAGCCCTGGATATGCGCCTGATCGATATGGTATACGGCCTGGATCCGGATTCCAAGGTTTATCGTTGTGCCGAAAAGATCATGGAGATTTATGAGCAGACGAAGGACACCAAGGCAATTCAAATGGTGTTCTGCGACATCTCCACCCCCAAGTCCGGCTTCAATCTCTACGACGAGCTTAAGGGCCTTTTGAAGGCCATGGGTATGCCTGAGCATGAGATTGCTTATATCCACGAAGCACAATCGGAGTCACAGAAAAATCTGCTGTTCCGGGATCTGCAAAAGGGATTAAAGCGGGTAGTTATTGGCTCTACCTTCAAAATGGGTCTGGGCGTCAATGTGCAGGAGCGGCTCATTGCACTGCATCATTTGGATGTACCCTGGCGACCTGCGGATATGGTGCAGCGGGAGGGCAGAATTCTGCGGCAGGGCAACACCTGCGACAGCGTGCAAATTTACCGTTACATCACCAAGGGAAGCTTTGACGCCTATTCCTGGCAGCTTTTGGAGACCAAGCAGCGGTTCATCAGCCAGATCCTTTCTGGCCATGTAGTGGAACGGGAGGGCGAAGATGTGGACGAGGCGGTGCTGAATTACGCAGAAGTGAAGGCTCTGGCGGTTGGCAATCCCAAGATCAAGCGCCGGGTTGAAGTGATGAACGAGCTGGACAAGTACCGTCTGCTCCATCAGGACTTTATCGACCAGCAGCATAAGAAAAAGGCACGACTGAAGGAACTGCCTGGTCTCATTGAAAAGCAGAAGGCCCGGATCGCCAATACCCAGATCGATATGGATTTTGTGGCGGCGACACCCAACGATTATGCCGAGATGAAATTTGAGGATCAGAGAGCCATTCGAGAAGCCGTTTATGCGGCGGTCAAGACCCATATCAACCACCCGTTGGAGAAGAAGGTACTTACTTTTCGGGGCTTTGATGTGGTGGTGCCTGCCCGTATGCAGCCCAAGGTTCCCAAGCCCAAGTATGACGACGACGGCAATGAGGTTCCCATGAACAAGGATCCCATTCCCTATGTTTTTGTCAAGCGTACCGGTGCCTATTATATGGAAGTTGAGAGTCTTTCCGGTGTAACCAAGCGACTGAACAATTTAATTGATGGCTTAGAAAATACCCAAAAGCATCAGCAGGATTATCTGCAGATTTTGGAGAATGAACGCTCTGCCTTGCAGCAGGATCTCGCCAAGAAGGAAGATTCTTATGCCCTGCAGATCGAGACACTGAAGGCTGAACTGGATCAGCTCAATGAAGAGTTAGGAGTGAATGTAGCATGAGTAGAGATAATCAGACCAGTACCAACATGCCGGTACTGTCCGTAGAGAAGACCATCCGCACCCTTTCCCAATCCTATTGCTCTGTGATCGGGAAGGGGCTGTCCCCCAAGATTCTGCCTTCCGTGATGCTCTGGGGTCCTCCCGGTGTTGGTAAGTCCCAAGCAGTTCGGCAGATCGGCAAGTATATCGAAAAGCAGACAGACAAAAAGGTGATTATCACCGATGTGCGTTTGCTACTGTTTAACCCCATCGACCTGCGTGGCATTCCTACAGCCAATGCGGACAAGACCTTGGCCATTTGGCTGAAACCCCAGATTTTCCAAATGGACCCCAGCGAGGAGATCGTGAACATTCTTTTCCTGGATGAGATCTCTGCCGCTCCTCAATCGGTGCAGGCTGCGGCCTACCAGATCACACTGGATCGTGTGGTTGGTGAGCATAAGCTGCCGGATAACTGTATTGTAATCGCTGCCGGTAACCGGGTGACGGATAAATCCGTTTCCTTTAAAATGCCGAAAGCTTTGGCAAACCGTCTTTTGCACATTGAGGTGGAGGGAAGCTTTGACTCCTGGCATAACTGGGCAGAAAAAGCTGGTATCAACGAAAAAGTTCTGGGTTTTCTGTCCTTCCGCACCGACAAACTCTTTGGGTTTGATCCTAAAAACGATGACCTGGCCTTTGCTACGCCCCGTTCTTGGGAAATGGTCAGCAATCTTCTCAACAATGTCTGCGATGATGTGAATTTGATGTATCCCATGATTGCCGGTCTTTTGGGTAGCGCATTGGCGGTGGAATTCCGCTCCTGGTGCGGTTTGCATAGGGATCTGCCGGATACGGAAAGAATCTTTGAGGGAAAACCCACTTCGCTGCCGAAGAGCGCAGATACACTTTATGCTTTAGTGGCATCTATGTCGGAATATGCAAAGGATTGTAAGGACGACCCGGTGAGGATCGGCAATTCTCTGCGCTATGCCGAGGGAATGCCTGCCGATTATATTGCTATTCTTTTGAAGAATTACGAAGCAATGGAAGAAGACTACCAAATGAAGCTGATGCAGATTCCGGAATATACCCGGCTGCTAAGCAAACGGGGTGTGGTTAGAAATGGCTCAGTTTGATGCGGGGACACTTGCAATCGTAAAACGGCTGCAAAACGCAAGACTTTCGCTCTTGCAAAAACATCCGTTTTACGCACTGCTGCTAATGTATATGAAATTCTCCATCGATCTAACCTGCGAAACGGCATATACCGATGGAAACCGGATCGCTTTCAACCCGGAATTTATGCAGAATCTCAGTGATAGTGAACTGGAATTTGTGCTGATGCATGAAGTGCTGCATACCGCGCTAGGTCACCCTTTTCGCCATCAGCAGGATTACGATCAGGTAGCCTTTGACATTGCCTGCGATATCGTAGTCAATTCCAATATTCTCTATAGCTGTGGCATGGATCGCCGGAAGATCACATTGCAGAAGTATGGAGAATCTATGCACATTGCCCCCGATGGTAAGGAAGGCTATCTGTATACCGTCGAGCAGGTTTATGAGTTGGTCTGCAAAGCCTTAAACAAACCGCTGAAAAAGCAAGCTGCGCAATCCAATAACAACAAGCAAGGTGGCAGTGGTAATGAAGGTCAAGGAAATGGCGATGGAAATGGAAGCGGCGATGGTGATGGAAGCGGAAACGGTAACGGCAACGGAAATGGAACCGGAAACGGTAACGGTAACGGAAAAGGCAAGGGTTCCGGAAAAGGCAAAGGCCGTGGCAGTGGTCAGGGAGGCGATGGCAGCGGAAGCGGAAACCCAGAAGACCCCAGCCAGGCTGATTTACAAGCACTGATCCAATCCCTACTGCAGCGTTCTGTTGGCGACAGCGGTGCAACCGGAAGTTTGCAAAAAGAAACGACTATGGAGCAACCGGGTACCATGGAGGCTTGCCAAAACAAGCCTCTGGACGACCACTCCTTCTGGGAGGGCGATGATGAAATCGCCGGTCAGCAGGATGTGTGGCTGCAACGTATGGTTAACGCAACCGATATTATTTCATCTATGGGTGGAAAAGATCGTGGCACGATGCCACTGGCGGCAGAACGAATCATTGAAGCTCTGAAAAATCCGATCCTGGATTGGAGAACGATCCTTAATGATTTTGTCCAGGAGGAAATTTGCGACTACTCTTTCGCACCGCCGGATAAGCGTATGGAGGACAGCCCCTTCTTTCTGCCGGACTTTAACGAGAAGGACGAAAAGGCGAAGGATATTCTCTTTATGATCGATACCTCGGGATCTATGAGCGACGATCAGATTACCCAATGTTACAGTGAGATCTATGGCGCCATTGGGCAGTTTAATGGCAAGCTGCAAGGCAAGCTTGGTTTCTTTGATGCAACTGTGGTGGAGCCAACACCCTTTGAAGACGAAGATGAATTTAAGATCATTCGCCCCAAGGGCGGTGGCGGCACATCTTTCCACATCATTTTTGAGTATGTGGAAAAGTTTATGCAGGACGAATTGCCGGTCAGTATCGTCATTCTCACAGACGGCTTTGCTCCCTGGCCTGCAGAAGCGGATGCGCTGGGCATCCCGGTGCTTTGGATCATCAATAACGAAGAAGCGCAGCCCCCTTGGGGTAAAGTGGCAAGGTTGTTGGACAAGTGACATTTTTGGTACATAAGGTTTGCTATGATAAGGCTGTAAGGAGTGATGATTATGAACCCCATGCAGAAAATGAAAGAACTGGTCAAGAAACTCAATGAAGCGGATGCGGCTTACTTTCAGAAGGATAACCCCATTATGACCGACCGGGAGTATGATGCCATGCTTTTGGAGCTGACCATGCTGGAACGAGCCACCGGCATCCATTTTGCAGATTCTCCGGTGGGCCGGGTGGCCTCCGATGCCAAGGACGGTCTGCAGACGGTGCGGCACAGTAAGCCTATGCTGTCTTGCCAAAAGACCAAGCATGTGGACGATGTGCTGAAATTTTCTACCGGCTACGATACCGTAGTCAGCTGGAAAATGGACGGACTAACCCTGGTGCTGCGTTATGAAGGCGGTCGATTCAAGCAGGCTATCACCCGCGGTGCGGACGGCGTCATCGGAGAAGATGTGACCCATACGGTTCGCTATTTGCGTAACATTCCCGAGGCGGTTCCTTGCAAGGAGGCTTTTGAGGTGCGTGGCGAGGGCGTGGTCTCCTGGGAAGATCACAAGCTGCTGACTCGGCTCCACGGTGGCACCTCTCACCCACGAAGCGTGGCTTCCGGTGCTGTTCGTGCATTGGTGGCGGATAAGGGTAAGCTGGATCATATAGATTTTATTGCCTTTGAGCTGATCAAGGAAAATGCCCCTGCCACCAAAACGGAACAGCTGAAGTTTCTGAAAGAAAACCATTTTGATGTGGTGCAGCATGAGGCAGTCAGCGCAGATGAGGGTGTGGAGCGGATGACCGAGTTGTTGCAGACATGGGCACCTGATGGCTTCCGCTATCCTGTGGATGGCGTGGTGATCGAGTATAACGACATCGCCTACGGCAAAAGCCTGGGTGCCACCGCCCATCACGAAAAGCGCCTTCTGGCACTGAAATGGCAGGATGAGATGAAAACCACTGTTTTCCGGGGCGTGGAGCTGAACACTACCCGTACCGGTGCAGTATCCATCGTTGCCAAATTTGACGAGGTGATTTTGGATGGCACACGCATCCATCGTGCCAATCTCCATAACCTGGGCAATTTCGAGCAGTATAAATTTGGCGTTGGGGATATGATCCGGGTCTATAAGGCCAATATGATCATCCCCCAGGTGGCGGACAATCTGACCCGCAGCGGTACTTTTGAACTGCCCCGTCACTGTCCTTGCTGTGGCACAGAACTGACGGTGCGGATCACCTCAGGTGGTGTCAAAGAGCTGTACTGCCCCAATGAAAATTGCATTGCCCGGAACGCCCGAAAAATCGCCCGGTTCTGCGATAAGAATGCTATGAATATCGATGGTTTTTCCGCATCGGTGGTGGAAAATCTGATGGCCTACGGCTGGATCAAGGGGTTCAAGGACCTGTACCAGCTACATCTGCACAAGGAAGAGATCATTAACACTCCCGGCTTCGGTCCGGAGCGGTATCTCGCTATGGAGCAGGCAATAGATAAAAGTCGCAAGTGCCTGATGCGTCAGTTCCTGGTGGGCATCGGCATTCCTCTGATGGGCAGCGAAGCGGCAAAGCTGCTGCACCAGTATTATTACGGCTCTATGGAGGATTTTGAGCAGGCCATCAAAGATGGCTTCCGATTTTCTCATATTGCCGGCATCAGCGAGGCGCTGGAGCGCAGTATCTACACCTGGTACGAAGATCCCATGAATCAGAAAACCCTTCACGCCCTGATGGCAGAGCTCACCTTCGTGGGAACTCGGGCGTCCGGTGACGGAACGAACCCCTTCCGGGATATGCAGGTGGTAGTCACCGGCACCTTCAACGGCTTTTCCCGCAGCGAGATTCTGGAACTTTTGGAATCTCTGGGGGCG
>JAZRTT010000003.1:0-14288 GCA_045652125.1 Candidatus Avilachnospira sp.
GGCCGCTGATCTCACCGCCATGGTATTCGAATTCTACTTCATACGGTTCGCTTCCTTCCACGATCGCATAGCCCTTGGAGCCGTCGATGCTTATGTATCTGACTCTGTTCTCCATGTAGTAATCGTGACCGCGCTCTGCGATGGCTGCGCTGATCTTCATGCTCTTGAGGTCTTCCAGCAAGAAGCTGCTGTCATCGCTGCCGCTGACATATTCGTCATCTTCCTTTTCCGGTGCCTTGTACCAAGTGATAATCTGGCTCTGCGGCAACGCTGCTCTGTCGAAAGTAACGAAGTGCGATCCTGCATTGAAGAACTGACCATGCACTTCCGTGTCAGCCAGCCCGATCACACGCTTGTAGTCAGACACTTTGATTTTGAAATTGTATGCGACCTCTACGACACGGCCGCGCTGACCTTCCAACTTGCCGTCTACAAAGACGATATCGCCCACATGCAAATCGAACTGATCGTTGTAGTAGGCCAGCGAGGAGCCTCTTCCGGGGAACAATACCTGCACCACAGACCTTCTGGGTGCAATGCTGCGCTGCTCTACGACCACCGGTGTTTCCGGCTTGTTATCCGAATATTCTGCAGCAAAACCAATCTTAAATCCCATAATGCGGACCTCCTTGAAGCGTCTGTTTGTATCTTATAGCCGCATTATAAATAACGATGTGTACCATAAAACGGACTACAAATATATTATAGCATGTTTTCCTGTCTTATCGGCAGCTTATTTTACTCCAAAGCAAAAGACGCGTGATTTTGCGCTCCTTTAACAAAAAAACGCCCTCGACGGTCAGATTTGCTCCGACTGCCGAGGGCGTTATGCTTATTTATGTTCTTTTTATATGATTATTCTTCTGTGCGCATTTCTTCGATAGCTGCGTCCAGTTCTTGCTTGAGAAATTCTTCTGCTTGTGCTGCTTCTTTTTCTGTGATCAGCTTATCTGTCCAGATTTTATCCACCATATTGCCCTGGAGTATTTCGGCACTGTGGCTGCCGCCAAGGTCAGCAATCTTTTTGATCAGTTCGGAAGTCTTCTTATCGGTGACAAAGCTTGCTGCCTGCACTGCGTCAATCAATATCTTCAGCTCAGGAACACTAAAGCTGCGATCCTCCACGTAGTAGGCTCTTTCATGGCCGATCATCGTACACATGACTTCATATCCAAATTCATTCAATGCTTGAACGTCTCTGGTGATGGTTCTGCGATCGCAGGCGACTTCCATGTCGTTAAGCCGCTGGCATACGACGGACGCAGCCATCGGGTGCTGCTCGTCTGTTTCCTGCCGCAGCAATTCCATGAGCTTCAGCAGCTTGATCTTCTGGCTATTCTCTTTTGCCATCCGTACACCTCCAAAGACATCCTAAAAATGGATATACGTATACTCAGTAATGGTAACACAAAACAACTGATTTTTCAACGCTAATGGCGCACGAAATCATGCTTCTTCGACATTTATGACCCTTTTGAAGGTTCAAATCCGGTAAGTTGCACCTTTTGTTCGTTCTTTATTGAGGCAAAGAACGACCTTTAGTATGCTGGCTGAAGCCGGTTCCACGAACAAAAAGAGAGCGCCGGTGCGGCCGATTTGACTGCTCCGACGCTCTTTTTTACTGTTGTATGCCTGAATTTGTGCCTTTTGTGGCTGATTTTGCCCCGAAAATGCGAAAAGAACGAACTTTGACTTGGTAGACAAAAGTTCGTTCTTTTATGGTGCCGGTGGCCGGACTCGAACCGGCACGCTATCGCTAGCGGTGGATTTTGAGTCCACTACGTCTACCAATTCCATCACACCGGCAGGCACTTTGTGATTATAGAGCATTTTATTAAAAAAAGCAAGCCCTTTACAAATCTTTTTGCCGCTGTTCCATATCCTTTCCTACGTGTTCGGACAAATGCTGGGAAAGCAATGCCAAAGATGCCGCCATATTTTCAGGCTGCACTAAAATCCCCTTGGGAACATCCAGATGTTTGGGCGCAAAATTCCAAATTGCCTTGATACCATTGGCAATTAAACAGTCGCAGACTTTCTGCGCGTGCTCCGAAGGCACTGTAATGATTCCGATCAAAATCTTATGCTTTCTGCAAAATTCATCCAGACGGGACATATGCATAATCGGCTTGCCGGATTTGCTGGTTCCGATCAGCGCATCATCGGAATCAAAGGCTGCCACAATATTCAGACCATATTCAGCAAAACCACCGTAACCAAGCAGCGCACGTCCCAACTTTCCGGCACCCACCAAAACTGCATCATTGGTATTGCTGTAACCCAAAAAATCCTCAAGATCCCGAATCAGAGCTTCTTTCAAGTAGCCGATTTTCGGACGGCCGCCGTCGCTGATAAGGGCAAGGTCCTTCCGCACCTGCACTTCTCCCATACTCAGAGCTGCGGCCAGGGCCGTTGCGGAAATATGAGCCGGTGCATCTTCCGATAAATTTTTCAGATAAGACAAATAGACGGGAAGCCGCTTAACCGTGGCTTTGGATATTTCCTTTGCAGGCATGGCATTCGCCTCCTTTTGGAGACAGTATAGCAGAATTTTTCTTTTGGTGCAACAATTATATCGATATTTTTCTGTATCGATACTATACAAAAATCTGCTTGGAAATATCCCGGCGAAGCCGCATCATAATTCGCTTTTCCAGTCTGGAAATATATGATTGGGAGATCCCCATGAGATCCGCTACCTCCTTCTGTGTTTTTTCATGGCAGCCACCCAAGCCATAACGCAGGATCATAATGGTACGTTCCCGCTCAGGCAGACGATCCAACGCTTCATAGAGAAGCTGTTGATCCACATCATCCTCCAAAGGACGCATGACAGTATCTCCGTCGGTCCCCAGAATATCCGACAGCAGCAACTCATTTCCATCCCAATCTGTATTGATTGGTTCATCCAAACTCAGCTCCGTTTTTTGATTGGATATCTTGCGGATATGCATAAGAATTTCATTTTCTATACATCGGGAGGAATATGTCGCCAACTTTATTTTTTTGTCTGCTTTGAAGGTATTGACTGCTTTGATCAGTCCGATGGTGCCGATGGAAATCAAATCCTCAATGCCAACACCGGTGTTCTCAAATCGTCTTGCAATGTAGACTACCAGCCTGAGATTTCGCTCAATGAGTGTTTGTTTGGCCTGAGGATCTCCCTGTTTCAAGGCTTCAATACAAGCCAATTCTTCCTCTGCTTTTAGCGGTGACGGCAGAACATCACTGCCGCCAATATACAAAATATGTTCCGTTTTAAAAAAACCAACCCGCACAAGCAGCTCTCTGAGTTTCAAGAAGCAACACCTCCCAATAATATTTCAAATTGCCCATGGGGCGAGAATTCTGTACCTGTAAAAGCAACAGGCAGCCGACCTGTCCGTCTGCCCTGCTGTATTTTACACCGCACCGCAACCAAAAGCCCGTTTTGTGTACCAACTGCACCATACGGCAGCAGGCGAAAGCGAAGCTGCGGATAGGTCCTCTGCAGCAGTTGCATCAGTGTGGGCGGATCCTGAAAATCTTTTTGGGTCAGTGCCGCTTCCGGCAGCAGCCGTGCAAGTACCTGCCAGGAAGCCACAGGGATACATTCCCCGCTGATGGAATCGCGAAGGGTATTTCCTGTATCCTGCAGAGCTTTTACTTTTTCCCGATTTCCGTTTAATTCCAGTATCAAAGGCACAATATCTCCCCCGGAATGGGAGCCAAATCCCCCCAAAACCAATGCTGCCAATCCATAGGAAAACCCCGCCAGCAGAAGCAATGCCGGAATACTGACTGCATAATAGACATGACCACCAAGAAATACACATTTCGGTTCTATGACTTGTACGACCAGCAGTACAACACCGCTAAGGGCAAAGCTCAGAGCGAAAAAAAGAACTCCCTGCTTAACGGTGCTCCGCTTCCACCCAAAGGCTGCTATGAGCATGCCGGATGCGCTGAGAATTTGAAAAAACAAGCCCTGCATTGGCTCCAATCCCGGTAAAACCGAAACAACAGCATACAAACCACCCAAGGCTGCCGCTCCCAACAACCGCCATACACCGGCAGGGCATCCGCCCATAGCGGCACTGCCCCGCAAAAGCAGATAATTGATCACCGTGTTCAGCCCAAAGAGCAAATCCAAGTAAACAGTCATCCAACCGCCTCCATGGACAAATTATAGTCCCCTCCATAAAAGAAAGCAGTCGGTTTACACCGACTGCTTTTTGAAAATGTTTGGCTGTCACTTCAGCAGCACTGAAGTCCCATCCCGAAGGATCTGCCGTATATTTTTTTCCGCTTTGCTTCGGGGCAGCATGACCTCGTGGCTGCATCCCTGACAGCGCAACCGAAAATCCATTCCTGTGCGCAAAACCACCCAGTTTTTACTGCCGCAGGGATGTTCTTTTTTCATAATCAAAATGTCCTGAAGCCGCACATCCATGTGTTAAGGCCGCCTTTCCTTTGCATATAATTTACTGATATTAACAAGGGGGAATCGCCATGAACTATTATCTTCCCGAAGGTATGGGGCTTCGCCGGGGCGGTTACACACCGGAACAACTGCGCCGCGCCAGAGCGGAAGGCACTATCTTACAGGCACCGGTCTTGCTCTGCACCCAAGAGCGTGAGTTGGTAGTCGATCTTGGCTGCTGTACCGGACAAATCAGCCGCAACGAAACAGCCTTGGGCGCACAAGATGGGACTGTTCGGGATATCGCCATCCTATCCCGAGTGGGAAGGGCCGTCAGTTTTCGGGTTCTGGACATAACGCCCGGAGGTACGCCGCTTCTTTCCAGGCGATTGGCTCAGGAAGAAGCAAGAACATACCTCTTCAACTGCAAAAAGCCCGGAGACATCATTCCTGCAGTTGTCACCAGTTTAGCCTCGTTCGGAGCATTCTGCGACGTAGGCTGCGGTGTCACCGCCCTACTGGGTATCGAAAATATTTCCGTTTCCCGGATTCAACACAGCCGGGACCGGTTTCGGGATGACCAAAGCATTTTCGCCGTCATCCGAAGCATGGAGCCGGATACCATGCGAATCCACCTGAGCCATCGTGAACTTTTGGGCACATGGGCGGAGAATGCCGCACAATTTCAGGTCGGGCAGACTGTCACCGGAACGGTTCGGAGCATCAAAGACTACGGTGCATTTATCGAACTTGCGCCAAACCTGTCCGGATTGGCGGAACCCAATTTCGATCTTCGTGTAGGCGATACCGTATCGGTTTACATAAAGTCAATTTTCCCGGAGCGACTGAAAATCAAACTAATTGCCCTGAGAAAATTGGATCCCGCATCTTTGCCCCAACGCCCCCTGCAATATTTCCGTACTGCAGGGCATCTGGACCACTGGCGCTACGGTTCCGAAACTTTTGCAAAAACCGTCACGGTTTTTTAATCAGATCCCAGTAAGCCTTCGCCGCCTGCTCTGATTTGTTATCGCCGTATGTATAGTACTGTCTGCCCAAAAGTTCATCCGGCAGATATTGCTGTTTTACCCAATGGTTAGGATATTGATGGGGATACAAATATCCCTGCTCCCGTTCAAATCCTGCACCGTCTGCGTGAACATTCTGCAATTCTCTGGGCAAATTTCCGGTAATCCCGGCACGCACATCGGCCATAGCCGCATCAATGGCAGCTTCCACAGAATTGGATTTTGGTGCTGTTGCCAGCAGCAGGCAGGCTTGTGCTAAGGGCAGACGTGCTTCCGGCAAGCCCAACTGCAGGGCACTATCCACACAGGACTTTACAATGGTCACAGCCTGCGGGTATGCCAGACCGATATCTTCACTGGCAGAGCAGAGAATCCGCCTGCAGGCACCCTGCAGGTCACCTGCTTCCAAAAGCCTCGCCAGATAATGCATGGCGGCATCAGGATCTGAGCCGCGAAGGGACTTCATTAAAGCCGAAACCACATCAAAATGCTGGTCCCCTTCCCGGTCATACCGCATCCCTGACCGTTGAGAAGCGGCTTTGGCATCCTCTTGTGTTAAATAAATTTCGGTGCCCTTCACCACACCGGCGGAAAACAGCAATTCCACAGCGTTGATCGCTTTGCGAATATCTCCGCCACAGGCTGACGCAATTTGCCGAACTGTCTCCGATTCCATCACAGCGGTCAGGCCGGTTTTCCGTTCCATATGGGCAACGGCTCGGCAAATCGCTTTTTCCGCCGCCGCCGGGTCAATGGACTTAAATTCAAACACCGTAGACCGGGATAAAATAGCAGAATATACATAAAAATACGGGTTTTCCGTAGTAGAGGCAATGAGCGTGATCCGTCCATTCTCAATGTGTTCCAACAGGGTCTGCTGCTGCTTTTTCGTAAAATATTGGATTTCATCCAAGTAAAGCAAAATGCCGTTAGGTGCCAGAAATGTATCCAACTGTGCCACGATCTCTTTGATATCCGAAGAAGAGGCAGTTGTGGCGTTCAGTTTGCATAGTTTTCGATTGGTCTGTGCGGCTATAATATTTGCTACAGTCGTTTTACCCACACCGGATGGGCCATAAAAGATCATATTGGGGATCTTCCCACTCTCAATGATCCTCCGCAGCAATGCACCGGGAGCTAAAATGTGATCCTGTCCGCAAACATCGTCCAATTCCATCGGCCGCAGTTCATCTGCCAAAGGCTGATACATGGGCTACCCCTCCTTTCTTTCTTCTATTATATCGAAAACCACAATGAAAAACAAGGCTGCAAATACTTGCAGCCTTGTTCTCTTTTCCGATTATTCTTCTGACTTTTCTTTGCCCGCTTCTTTCCGGCTGCGTCTGCGTTTACCGATCCGGAAACCGATCTTCGCAAAGCCAAATCCGACGATTGCAAGAATCAAAAGTGTCGGCACAGCAGAGACCAACCACACGGCAAAGTTCTGCCAACCCCGGGCAAATCCCTTCCAGCTGTCATGGAAGGCATCTGCTATTTTTTCACCGAAGCTCCGCTGTACCGCTGCAGTAGGTGTATAGACCTCCACTTCCTGAATTTCAAGCGTCACGGTGGAGTAGGCCAGCTGCTGATCCAGATTGCGAAGTTTTCGCTCGATGCTCTCGATCTCATAGCGGACTTCGCTGAGCCGCGCTTCCAGTGCGATCAGGCTTTCCAGATCGCCGCTCTCTCCCAACATGGACAAAAGCCGCTCTTCCTGCATATTGAGGCTTTCCAGTCTGGCTTCGTGATCCGTGTACTGAGAGGTCACATTTTCCGCTGTACGGCTGGAATTGGTCACATTGCCGATCTGCGCCGTCATGGCCATAAACGAATCAAAGGCATCGGCAGGAATACGGACCACAAAATATCCCCATCGATTCACAACAGCCGTCGTTCCGTCGGAATTGTAGCTAGTATTGCCGCTGACGTTGGAATCCTGCACAAAGCCGCCGTACTGCTGTACCGCCTTGTCCAAAGCCAGAAGGGCTTCATCAAATTCTGTAGTCTCCAAGTAACTGCGGCCGGAGTAGATGATCTTCTCGGCGTAAGTTTTGACTTCATCCACATCCATAGCGCCGTCCTCACCGGCCGTACCGCCGGCGGACTGCATGGACACAGACATGTCCTCCACAGCCATTTCTTCTTCCACCGGTGCTTCATCCTTGGTGGCGTACATCATAGGTGCTTCTATGGCTGCCGCCTCTTCCTTGACATTGTCATAGGATTGGGCACCACAGCCGGCAAACAATGTAAGGATCATGGTCAACATCACAAAATAAATAAGTAAGTTTCTCTTTTTCACAGGTCATTCTCCTTTCAAGCTGTAGATGGAGTGGTCAATTCCATTCTACCAATCTTGACGAAAGAATCAATGGCCGGTTCGTAAATTTTTCAAAATTTTTCAAAAAATTTCCGCCGTCATAGCAGAAACCTCATAGGCCGTACGGCATTCGCTTTTTTGCTCCAGCACTTTCACATAAGTTCTGCTTTGCAGCCGCCCCGTAAGACTCAGGTTGGTACCTACTGTACAGGCTGCAATCTCTCCTGCAGTCCGACCCCAAAAAATACACGGAATATAGTCTGCTCTGTGATACGGACGATTCACCGCCAGCATGACATCACAGATCTCCCTCCCCAGGGGTGTACGCCGGTAGATAGGCTCTTTGCAAACCGTTCCCGTCAATCTCACATCATTTTGCGGTTCCCCGTCACAGGTCTCCAGATCTTCTGCATAGACAGATATTAACAGCCGGCGGCCGGTAGATGCCCGGCTGTTAAAAGAGCGGATCTGCCCTTCTACCGACAGCATTGTGCCGCCGGACACATCCATAGCCCCCAATACCTGCTCCGGCACCAGAATCGGCAAATGATCCATCGCGCCGGAAAGCCGCTCTACCTCCAAACGAAAGCGGTAAAAACGCTTTTCATGATTCGTATGAGAAAACTGCGGCAGTTCTACCAACGTTCCCCGCAGCATGATTCGATTGGCCGTATGTTCCATTGCTCCACCCCATTTTTCTTCGTATGGAACATCTTATGAGGATATAAACATAAAAATACCCACAGGCAAGCCTGTGGGTAAGCCTTATGCATCCTCTGAACTCAGCACCAGATTATCCGTACCGTTGGCCTCAAATTCCGCAATGTAATCATCCATTCGAGAAACCAGTTCATCATAATTTTCCCGGGATACCGGCTGGTAGTCCATATCACGCCGAGCCAATTCCTCCGCCAATATCTCAAAAAAGACCGTATCTTCATAATCCATAATGGCCTCATGTATACCGCCGTCTGCAAACGCCCGGGATGGCACATCTATACCATGCCACTTTTCCACCAGGCCGCTCATACCTTCCTGCCTGCACTTGGCAAAGAGTTTGCTCTCTACCTGATCATAGTCTACAAACCGATCTTCTCCCCGGGTGGAGTTGAGAATCCAGTTTCCGATGTACACCAGATCCAACAATCGGCGAAACTCTTTTTTGCTCAATTCCATTTGCATGGTCACGATCCTCCCTTCCCCTATCCGGGCTGCATACTTTCGTCTCTTTATTATATACTGTGCTCTGCGGATTTTCTACTGCTAAAATCTCAAAATTTTGTTAAAATATACTTGTGTTCCGGGCTGTTTTAGCATATCATAGTATGAGTATTTCTTGGAAGTGAGGATCTGTATTTTGAAAAAACTCAGTGTATGTATTTTGTTCGGCGGAATTTCTCCGGAACATGAGATTTCATTACGGTCTGCCGAATCGGTCCTTAACAATATTGATCAGGAAAAATACAACGTATTTCCTGTGGGTATCACCAAAGACGGTGACTGGATCCTGTTTGGCGGGGATGATTACAGTATGCTCCCTGCCGGGACCTGGCAGAATTGCGACAGTAATCGAAGAGCTACCCTGTCCCCTGTTCACGGGCAAGGTCTGCTAAGCTTTGAAAACGATTGTGTCGTCCGGGAACGGATCGATGTGGTATTTCCGGTCCTCCATGGTGCAAACGGTGAAGACGGGGCCATTCAGGGCCTCCTGCAAATTGCCGGGATTCCCTATGTGGGACCCCACATTACCGCAAGTGCTGTCTGCATGGACAAGTGTATGACCAAGCTGGTGGCAGATCAGGTCCATGTTCCCCAGGCCAACTGGGTCCTTGTGACCAAGACCGCCTATGACCACGATCCTGAGGCCATTCGCTCCATGATCGAAGGCACATTCTCCTATCCGGTTTTTGTTAAACCCGCAGGCACCGGTTCTTCCGTTGGTGTCTCCAAGGTCAAGCACCGGGAAAACCTGTTCCATGCGCTGGAAAATGCCCTTAGTTTTGACTCCAAGGTTCTTGTGGAAGAATTCATTGATGGGCAGGAAGTAGAATGCGCCGTTCTGGGAAATAAGACCCCTGTGGCCTCTGTCTGCGGTGAAGTGGACTCCGGTGCCGATTTCTATGACTACGAAGCTAAATACGTCACAAATTCTTCCAATCTCTATATCCCCGCCCGAATCTCTCCTGAAACGGAAGAAATTGTCCGGGATACGGCTGTAAAAATCTATGAGGCTTTGGGCTGCTGCGGTCTGAGCCGGGTAGACTTCTTTGTTAAGAAAGACGGCAGCGTCATCTTCAATGAGATCAACACCATTCCCGGCTTCACCTCCATCTCTATGTATCCCAAGCTCTTTGCCGCAAGCGGGATTCCTTATCCAGAGCTGATAGATAAGCTGCTGGACTTGGCTATGGAGTATCACTGATGCAGCAGGAAGTTCTGATCCGCCTGCGCGGCACACAAACCTACGGTACAGAACAGCCGGAAACCATTGAGTTGATCACTCGCGGCACCATGACCGGACGAAACGGAAAATTTGCCATTTCCTATGAGGAGACCGAAATGACCGGAATCCCCGGCGTTACCACTACCTTCCTGGTCTTTAACCCAAAGCGTATTGTGCTGACCAGAGAGGGTACCATTCACTCCCGGATGGTATTTGAACAGGATGTAAAAAACGATGCCTTGTATGACTTGGGATTTGGCAGTCTGATGGTCGGGATTTGCGCCAATAAAATTCAGGTATCCCTCAGCGAAAACGGTGGTAAACTGATGATCGACTACACCGTGGAAGTTGAACAATCCATGACCAGCCGAAACTGCTACGAGATCTCGATAGAGCCCCTTCCTGAAACATAAAACAACGATGCCTTCCTTGGCTTCACCTAAGGTTGGCATCGTTTTTTATTCACAAAAGGGTTTATTCTTAAGAACCACACGGCGAACAAACCGGAACGTTTCCTTTTCCCCTTTGTCCCGGAGCATGACCAACAAAAACCGCAGCTTCTTCAACGTTTCCGGATGAATAGAAGGACTCTCCTTCGCCCGTTCCAGATATTCCAACGGTGCGGCATCCATGTAGGTTTCCCCACGGTAGATCTTGCAGGCAGCAATGCGATCCATGACCATTTCCACCAAATATGGTGTAGGCATAGGAACCGGTCCATATACCCCTGTATCCAGATTTAGGTCTGTCCAATACTCAAAATGATGCTTATTGCGGCCTTTGTGATGAAGCCATGCAGAAGAATAGCCACAGGCTTCCCGTTCCGCAGCATTGGGACTGCGCTTTCCCCCCTGATAATATCGAAGACCGGTCCGAAATTCCGTCCAACTGTATTTGGACAGGTCGTGAGTCAGTCCACGCCAAAACAGCCCCACCCGAAAGCAGTTCCACAGCACCATATGCCGATGTTTCGTTATCGTTCTAAAGTGCCCCCATCCATTGCTCACAGTTCTGTCCCCTCTTTCTGTCTTTTGAAAAGTATAGCCAACTTTTATCTTTCCGTCAAGGTCGATATTCGGATAAAGCCTGTTCCAGCTTTTGAAGTGCCTTCTTTTCTATCCGTGAAATATACGATCGGCTGATTCCGTATCGTACTGCGATTTCCCGCTGGGTCAACGGTGTTAACCCCCCAAGTCCATACCGCAATGCCACAATCTCCCGTTCCCGCTGATTCAGGTGCGTTTCCAATGCATGATACAGCTTGTTTTTCATCTCTTTTCCGCTGAGATCGTCAAACAAATCTTCGTCAGAACTGACCACTTCCATAAGAGACAAAGCGTTTCCGTCTTTACCGGTCTCTATATACTCCGATAATGATACATCCTGCGCCGTTTTTTTCTGACTGCGGAAATACATCAGGATCTCATTTGCTATCCTCACCCAACGGCTTCTCATAAGCATAATCCGATCCAAACAGCACTACATGGATCTCTTCACCGTCCCACACCACTTCCTTGACAAAGGTGCGGATGGCCGCCCGCTTCTGCTCCACAGTCATAGTGTCCACGGTCGTCTTGAAGGAGCTGAGCATTTGCGCAAGCAGATCAAACTCCACATCGGACAGAGCATGGCTGGCAGTCAATTCTTTCAGCTCCGACAGTCGGCGTTTGAACCCCTCGCCCTTTTCGTGCAGTTCTTCGATCTGCTCCATGATGTAGCTCTCGGCAGTGGTGCCCGAGGTTTTGCCCAAGGCAGATACAAGACTCTTGATCTCTGCATCGTTCTCCCGAATCTGGGTTTCCAGCTTGGCGATCTCCTCTTCGTAGGTCTCTCGATTGCCCAGAAGAACCTTCTTGCTTTGCTCCAGCTGACGGATGAACTCCGAGCCGTCTTCGCTGAGGGTTTTAATCTGTTCCACAATAACAGCGTCCAGCAGATTGCCATTGCAGTTTTTCATCGAGCAGTTGTGACTGCGACTGCGTTCTTTCATGGAACACAGATAGGTATAGATGGGCTCCCCCTTGGTGTTCAGCCGTTTGGACAGTTTGGGACGCATATACTCGCCGCAGTTTCCGCAGATCAGCAGGCCGGAAAGTAATGCAACATTGCTTCGGGGCTTGCGGTAACTCTTGGAGCGATTCTGCTCCAACATGGTCTGTACCTTGACCCAGGATTTTCCATCGATGATGCCCGGGTGCTTCCCTACGGACACGATCCATTCGTCCATGGGACGGATCTGATGGGCTCGTCCCGGCTGTTGGAGGGTACGGTTGTAGGCCATGATGCCGTGTTCACTGTCAAATTCGCTTTGCTCGGAAAACAGATCCACCCGGTTTTTCACCAGATAGTCATAGGCCGCATCGTCTGCGATCAGATAGACCGGATTGGAGAGAATGGCCTTGACAGCGAAGCGGGTAAACTGTTTGCCGGTCTTGGTGGCAATATGATTTTGCAGCAGGTAGGTTTCCGTCTTGGTCAAAGAACCGGTTTCCAGAAACTTGTCAAAAATCAGTTTCACAACACTGATCTCTTCGGGGATGATTTTCAGGTGACAGGCTTTCTTGGTCTTGCCGTCAATGGTCACTTGAGCACTGCTTTCCGATGCGTAGCCCGTAGGCGTCGTACCGCCCAGCCAACGACCGGTCTTAGACAGTTCGTGCATATTATCCCGGATACGCTCGGCAATGGTCTCCCTCTCCAACTGGGAAAAGACGGAGGAAATATACATCATGGCACGCCCCATAGGAGAAGATGTATCAAATTGCTCCTTGATGGAGATGAAGTCTATTTTCATGTCGTTGAGCTGTTCAATGAGTTTGGCAAAGTCACCGATATTGCGGCTGATACGATCCAGACGGTAGACCACGATGGCACGAAACCGTTTTTCCTTGGCATCCGCCATCATTTTTTTGAACTGAGGCCGTTCCAATGTTCCGCCGGAAAAGCCCTCATCTTCGTAAACCAATGCCTGCTCAGCCGCCATATCCCCAAACTGCAAACAAATGTACTGTCGGCACATCTCGATCTGGTTCTCGATACTCTCACCCTTACCTGTAAACTTGGACTTTCGGGAATAGATCACAATGGGTCTCGTGTCATTCATATCGTCATCCTCCGCAATCCGGTATCATTGTATTGTTATCATATCACAATGTCACACCTCTGTAAACTTCCTCACATTTACAGGTTGTACAGTTCAATTTACATTACTATTCATTTTGAGAGACATCGACATATTGAAGCCTTTGTGATAAGGCAATACATACATAAAAGCCATCATAGGAAAACCACAAAATAACAATTTGCTTTATGCAGAGTTTCTTTCGATTATTCCCGAGCCTCTTATCCTGCTTCTTCAATTGTACGATTACAGAAAGCCACCACACGGGACGTACCGCCTGGTGTGCAAGTATATAGCACCAGATCATAATCGCTGTTTTGAACCGCATCTACCGCATCAGAAGCCAATACTTTAGGATCATGCATAATCACATAGCGGTTCTCAATTCCATCCATATCCGTAAAAATTACTTCCGCACCGCTTTTCAGATCGGAAAGGGAGGCAAAATGTGTCTTATAGTTATGGGCAGCAACCACCAAATCATCCGTTCTAGACGAGCCGAAATGTCGGCACGGAGCTATTTTCAATCGGTTGTAATCCCACTCTGCCATGACGGGTAGTTCCAGTTCCAAATCGGGGATGGATATATAACCGATATACTCATATCCGTCGATCATCACCACAGGCATTTCAGCGGGAAGTGTTTCCTGTGATTCCGTAATCTCTATTTCAATCTCAGTTGGTTTTGTTGTAGGGTCTGTTTCCTCTGTAATTGCGGAGTGAATATCGTCCATCAGCAACTCGGCTTGCTGACCGGCACGACAATCTTCCAATCCGTTATAAAGGAAAAGGAGCAGTGCTGACAGCATCAGCACCGCTCCCAAGGTTACGAAGATAATGCCAGATTTCTTAGGCATTGCCACTTTTTCTCTTCTTGCGCATCGTGAAGATGCCAAAGAAGATCATCAACGCGCCCAGGCTGCCGAGCACCGAGATAGGCCAATTCAGCTGGCCGGTCTGAATAAGGGTTGCAG
>JAZRTT010000004.1:0-11002 GCA_045652125.1 Candidatus Avilachnospira sp.
CGTATTTAAGGCCTTTTCCCAATCCGAGGCAATTGTGACATCCATTGCAAGGGCCAGATCTCCGTTTACTTCTGCTCTGGCTGCTTCCAAAGCATCGTAATTGCGGGCAGCCATCACAACGGTATCGCCGCTGTCTTTGAACGCCTTTGCGGTTGCCTTTCCGTAGCCGCTGGATGCGCCTGTGATCAAAACGATTCTGTTCATAATAATCCTCCTGTATCTTTTGTTAACAATTCTTATTTCCCATACAGATCCACCCTGCAGCGGCGCCTTTTGCACCCTGTTGGCTCTATATGGGTTGTCTTTTTTCGCCTCCGGGTCTGCCAAGGTGCTGCAATTGAGGCCGGACAAAATCCTGCCGCTTATGCAGACGGCAGAGGTCAAATCCGGCGATCGCGCAGGCATCGCAAGGACCCTTCCTGCTTACTCGCTTCATTATAACATAAAACCGACGGTTTGTGTTGTCTTTTCCTGTGTTTTTAGATTATTTTTTATTTGCACAGGGCCTGCAGATCCGGTTGGTTGATGAGGAGCAGGGACAACATACAACTGGACAAGCAAGCGTTTGCATAGTAATATATGAATATACGGTTTAGGATAGGAGGTGCTGTATTGTGAGATTTTTTCAGTATAGAGAAAACTATTTATCGGCGCAAACAACGGCATCTTTGAAAGGAATCTGCGCAATCGTGGTATTGATCCATCACCTATACCAAAACAATTATCAGTATGTTCCGAACGTTCTGGGTGGTTTGCTTCAATATATGGGGGTATTTGCGGTCACTGTTTTTTTCTTTTTATCCGGGTATGGCGTAATGTACTGTTACCGAAACAAAGAACAGTATCTTCATAAATTTCCGATAAAAAAGATCCTCCCGTTCTATGCGCTGATTCTCTTTCTGAACGGCTTTTATTTTATCGTCAGCTTCATCTCCCATGAGCCGGCAGCGATCCGCTCGTTGCTGCAATCCTTTGTGTTTAGAGATATCCTTATCAGCAACGGCTGGTATCTGTATGTACAGTTGTTTTTATATGTGGGCTTTTATGTTTGCTTTCGATATTTCAGCGCAAACTATCAGCTTTTTTCCATCCTTGTTTATGTGCTGGCGCTGATGGGTGTGACCTATACAATGGGGCTTTCATCCTATTGGTATCAAAACGACCTTATGTTTGTTTTTTGGTATTGTGTGGTGTATGTATCAATCACACATCGATCAATTTCTTAAAAGCCAAAAAAGCATCCTGCCCATACTGGGACTGGCTTTTTTATTGTTTGCAGGCAGCTTTCTTTGCTGCATGCTTGTAAGTAGAATCTGCTATATTATGGCGGCATTCTTTTTCTGCTGCACAACGGTACTGTTTATAGCCATTGTACCGATCAACAATGCAGTTACAAAATGGTTGTCCCGTATTTCTTTGGAGATATATATTTTCCAGGGTGCTTTTCTCCAGGTGTTTCGGGGGAAACTGATAAACATTGCCGATCCCATCCTATATTCTTTGTCTGTTGCGGCAGCAACCATGATCGTTTCATTCGTTATGAAGCCTGTTGTTTCTTTGATCTTACAGAAACCATCAAAAAAACGCAGCACGATATTTCTTTAGGAGCTTTGGAGGCTATACCGATGGTACAATTAAATGCCAATATTCCTGAAAACCGGTTGAAGATCACACCGCAATTACGAAACAGTATTGACATTATGCGGGTCATCTTTTGTTTCAGCGTTATAAATGCGCACATTGTCCAGCTCATCCAAAACAATGCGGTCCAATTATTTTGGTAGCAATTTACACGCTTTGGCGTGGTTGGCTTTTTTATAGTAAGCGGTTTTTTATACAGACGGACAAAAGAAGATCGTGCCATTTTTTGGCGCAAAAAACTCATATCTTTGGTTCTTCCCTGGATCTTTTGCGCAAGTGTGACATACATGATTACGCATCTGACCACAATGGAAATTGTCGAGTATATCCATTGGGTCTTAGGCAATGGAACGTGGTATTACTATCTTCCTGTGTTATTGGTTTGTTTCGTTATTTCAAAGTATATTTTAGTTTCAAAAGCCAAAAATCCATTACTGATCCTGTTTATGAGCCTTACGGCAGCCTCTCTTACTCTTGGTGCATTGGGCGTTGATTGGCTGAATGAAAGGTTTGCTACTGCTTATCTGAATGTTTTTAATTGGATCGGGTTTTTTTGTTTCGGCGTTTTCCTGCAAGAACACAGTGCTTTTTTATATCGGGTTTCTACATACGTATATGCTGGGATTTTTGTTGTTCTTTCAGGAGCGGTTCTGCATATATATGAACTCCATACTTACTTTCATATTTTATCCGGAATGCACAGCCTTGGTCTGGTGATTTTGGTTTTTGGAATCTCTTACAAAATTGCAGGCAAAAACACGGGCTGCCTGTCAAAGAAAGGGCAAGATACGTACTGTATCTATTTGCTGCATATGAGCATCGTTCAATTTTTGTGCAGCAAAATCGGGGTACATTGGGGGGTTGAACTGTTGTTTCCGTTTATCGCCCTTACCGCCATGTATCTGCTTATCTTCATAGGAAAATTTATTTGCAGCAGAATTCCGTTTGGTAACTATATCCTGATGCTGGTTGGATTAAAATAACCACAGCAGCAAAACAGGCGGCAAGGAGGAAATTCCTTGCCGCCGTTATGTTTTTGTGCCGCTTGCCGGGTGTTCAAATTGACTGTTATAAAGGTCCGTGTAAAAGCCGCCCTTTGCCATCAATTCCTCGTGATTGCCGCTTTCGATCACATCGCCGTCTTTCATTACAAGAATGAGGTCGGCATTTTTAATCGTAGAAAGACGGTGCGCGATGACAAAGCTGGTTCTGTCTTTTGTCAGCTCATCCATTGCTCTTTGGATGATGGCTTCGGTGCGGGTATCCACCGACGAGGTTGCTTCATCCAAAATCAGCATCGGAGCATCCTGCAGCATGGCCCGGGCAATGGTAAGCAGCTGCTTTTGTCCGGCGGAAATGGTGGTGCTGTCGCTGAGCACCGTATCGAATTTTTCAGGCAGGGAATGGACGAAACGGGATATGCCGCAGGCTTTGCATACACGCTCCAAATCCTCATCCGTTACGTGTTCCATGTTGTATACAAGATTTTCTCTTACTGTGCCTTCAAAGAGCCAGGTATCCTGCAATACCATACCGAACAACTCATGCAGATTTTCGCGCTTAAGCTCGGAAATCGGCACCCCGTCAATAGAAATAGAACCGCTGTTAATTTCAAAGAAGCGCATCAAGAGGTTGACCATTGTGGTTTTGCCTGCACCGGTCGGACCGACAATTGCCACTTTTTGCCCGGGGGTTACAGCAGCCGAGAAATTCTTGATAATGATCTTATGGGGATTATCGGGATAAGAAAACCGAACGTTTTCAAATTCAACCGCACCCTTTGCCGCAGCCAGATAGGCGGTCTTGGCTGTTTCATCAGACAGCTCTTCCGTTTCCAAAAATTCAAAGATACGGTTTGCGGATGCGGAGGCCGCCTGGATCTGTGTCATACCCTGGGCGATCTGCGTTAAAGGAGAGGTAAACAATCTCACATAAAGGATAAAGGAGACAATGACACCGAATGCAATTGCGCCGTTCATTGCCAGGGCTGCACCTGCTACGCACACCACAACGTAGCCCACGTTTCCGATAATATGCATCAGGGGCTGCATCACACCGGAAAGGAACTGGGATCTCCAGTTGGAATCGTACACGGCGGCATTGTGCTTATCAAACACCCGGTTGATTTTTCTGCCGGCTCGGGAAACGAGAACCACCTGATGACCGGAATACATTTCCTCGATAAAGCCGTTGAGCGCACCGAGATTTTCCTGGCGGGCGACGAAGTATTTTTGGGAACGCCCCATGATCATCATAATCAGAAACGATCCCATAAGGGAAACGCCGATGACACACAGGGCAAGCCGCCATTCGGTGAGGAACATCATGATTAAACATCCTACGAACTGTGCCACAGCGCTGATGATGCCCGGCAGACTGTTGGTAAGCCCTTGTTGGAGCGTCATAACATCGTTGGTGATACGGCTGAGCACATCGCCCTGAGAGGTGGCATGAAAAAAGCCCATAGGTACACGGTTGATCTTGCCTGCAATGTCCCCACGCATTCTTTTTGCGCTTTTGAGGGTCACCGTTGCCATGACGTAATGAACGATAAAATTGAAAACGGCACCGAACACATAAATGGCTGCAAGGAAGCCCCCAAGCCTTGTAATGGCAGGAAAATCAATTTCACCGTAAAGTCCCTGCTGCATATAGGTGGTCATTTTGCCGATTTTATCGGGACCGATAATCGTGAGAACGGCGGCGGCCGCCGCAAGAATCAAAGAGATCACAACAGCGGGAATGCTGTTTTTCATATAAACAAAAACGTCACGGAGGGCGGCAAAGGTGTGTTTCTTTTTCATATTGTCGCCTCCTTTACGCAAGCTCAGCTTCGGAGAGCTGAGATTTCGCAATTTCGCGGTAAACGGTACAGCTTTTTATCAGTTCCTCATGGGTGCCGCAGCCGACGATTCTGCCTTCGTCAAGGACAAGGATCTTATCAGCATGACGAATGGTGCTGACGCGTTGAGCAACGATAATTTTGGTAACACCGCTGAGCTTTTCGGCAAGTCCCTGCCGGAGTGCCGCATCGGTACGGTAGTCAAGAGCGGAGAAAGAATCATCAAAAATCAGAATCTCAGCACCTCTTGCCAGAGCGCGGGCGATCGATAGGCGCTGCTTCTGTCCTCCCGATACATTTCGTCCACCCTGTGCAATTCGGTATTCGGTTCCATTTTCCAATTTGCTTACAAATTCCTCTGCCTGCGCAAGACAGATCGCCGCATCTGCGTCGGCATCAGAAATCGATTTTTTGCTTTCGCCAAAGGTTACATTTTCTTTGATAGAACCGGAAAACAATACGGCTTTTTGTGACACATAGCCAAGACGATCGTAAAGGGCGTCAAAGGAGAAGTTTTTCACATTCACACCGTCCACCAAAACCTCACCGGAAACAGGATCATAAAAGCGGGGGATCAAATTGATCAGCGTGGTCTTACCCGAACCGGTCGCACCGATGACAGCCAAGGTTTCGCCCCTGTTCACCTTGAAGCTGATATTTGTCAGCTCGTCTTCACCGGCTTCGGGATAACGGAAGGTCACGTTCTTAAATTCAACCGTTCCAATCTCCTTTGCTTCGGCAACCGAGCCTTCCCTGATCTTCGGATTTGTGTTCAGGACCGCGTTGATACGCTCTGCGGAAACCTGTGCCGCAGGGAGCATCATAAAGATCATAACCAACATCATGAAGGACATTACCACATACATAGCATAAGTGCTGAATACGACTACGTCGCTGAACATGGTCAGCCTGCCTGCCATATCGGCAGCGGGAATGTTGCCGAGAAGTGCCGCACCAACCCAATAAATGCAAAGGCTAAGACCATTCATACCAAGCATCATGATCGGCTGCATCAGGGCAAACATTCGCTGATTGAAAAGCTGTGTTTTCAGCATATGGGTGTTGGTTTCGTCAAATTTTTCTTCCTGATACTGTTCGGCATTAAAGGCGTGGACCACGTTGATGCCGGTCAAATTTTCACGGGCAATGCGGTTGATTTTATCGATGATCTTCTGCACAATACGGAATCTTGGCATAACCGTGGTCATAATCATAAACACCGACGTGCAAATGGCGACAACAAAGCCGGCAGTAATTGCCGAAAGCTCCAAGCTCTTGCCAAGGATTTTGGCGATTGCCCAAACCGCCATAACAGGGGCTTTGATTAGGTTCTGCAATCCCATGGCAATTACCATTTGAACTTGGGTAATATCGTTTGTGGTACGGGTAATCAAACTGGGTACGGAAAAACGGAGCATCTCTTCCTGACCGAGGTTTACCACGTGACGAAACAGATCCTCCCGAATCCCATAAGCAAAGCCTGCTGCGGAACGGGCTGAAAGATACCCGCAGGCGATACTGAATGCGGCGCTGATCAGCACACAGCCCAGCATTTCAAGCCCCGTGGTCCATATTGCCGATATGTCACTGCCCGGTGTTTGAATCAGCACCGTCAGGCCGCTCATATAATCAGGCAAGCGCAGATCAAAATAGATTTGCCCTAAGATCAAAACCGCACAGACCGCACACATCCATCGTTCACGGCTGCGCAATCGTTTCAGAAGCTTTGTCATGTCCTCTTTCCCCCAAATCAGGCCATTGCCAGTGCATTGGCGGCTATGGTATCCATCACGCTTTTATATACCGTCCAATCACCTTCGGTGATTCCGCTTGTTAATTGGCTAAAGAATACGGCTTGCATTTTTTGTCCTTTGGCGATGATCGGTTGTGCTTTTTCCGTGCAGGAAAGACCGATCTTTCTGCGGTCGCCGTCAACAGTACCTCTTGTCAAATATCCTGCTGCCACCAACTTTTCCACATGAACGGAAACTAAATTCTTTTTTATATGCCGAATTTCACAAATTTCCTGTGCCGTTTTATATTCCGGGTTATTTGCAAGGAACATCAGAATATCAAAAGAAACCTGCGGCAGATCAAATTCTTTCAGCAGAGGCTTACTAAGCACAGTATATGCATAATCAACCTTTTCCGCAAACCGCAAAAATGTAGATGCATTCATAGAATATTCTCCAATCCAAAATAGTCATTATTTAGACTTTCCGTTATAATACAACTTTATTCAAAAAAGCGCAAGCTGTAAAAAACAGCTTGCGCTTGAATCGTGTTAATTTTGCAAAAATTTCGATTGCCGGAATTGCGCTGCAGGCAGTTCCCCTTATATCTTTATCCATGCATAGGAGAGCGGTTTTAATACAATATACTCATCAAAGATCTCCACATGATTAGACGCCAGGACTTCTCCTGTTTTCATATCAAAACGATACTCTCTTTCAGACGGATTTACCGCACAAACAAGGGTGGCGTCTGCTGTCGTTCTCTGATACACAAGCGGATAGTGATCCGATACTACCTTAAAATCATTGCCGCACGCAAAAAGGTCTGCATATTCTCTCTTTACTGCAACAAGTTTTCGCACCTCGTTGAGAAGAGAAGCTTCGTCCTTTTGCTGTGCTTCCACGTTGATCTGCCTGTAACTGTCATGCACCGGCAGATAGAGCTCTGCATCGCCATCGCTAAAGCCTGCGTTTTTTTCCGCAGACCATTGCATCGGTGTCCGGGCACCGGTCCTGCAGTAGCCGCCGTCTTTAGTGTTAATATTCGAATATTGCATACCGATCTCATCCCCATAATAGATGAGCGGCACGCCCGGCAGTGCAAGAATGAACGCAAAGGCGGTCTTTAATTCTTCCGGTGTACGGCCAAGAGCCAGTCGCGGCAGATCATGATTGCCGGTTACCACAGAAAGGTAACCCTTTTCCTTCACAGCTTCCAGATTCATCAGGAAGTATTCAAAGAAGGTTTCCGCTTCGCCTTTTCCTTCTTTTCTAAAAAAGCTGTCACCCTCGCCTGAAAACACATTTGTGCCCGGCTCCCTGCGGAACAGATAGTTATATCCTTCGTTGAAGCAATGGGTCAGGAAATCAATGTCAAAGTCTCCGTTTGGAACGGCATACATCGGCTGCCCCCATTCGGACACAAAAATGGCTTCCGGATATTTTTCACGAACCCTTCCGAAAATTTTTCTCCAGACTTCGCACGAACGTTTTCCTTCCACATCATCTTTGACGATCGTTCCGGCCAGATCCACACGAAATCCGTCAACCCCCATAGCAAGATAAAACTCAATGATGCGGATAACCTCTTCATGCACCTTTTGGCAGCTTGCATCTGTATAGTGATTCTGCCAAGGCTGCGTTTTTTCGGCAAATCCGAAGTTTAGTGCCGGCTGGAAACAGAAGAAGTTGATCAAATAATTGCCATTTCTGTCACTATTGCCGCTGATATGCTTGTACGGACAAGGACCAAACACATCATCGTTCCAGATATAATAATCAGAATATTCATTTTTTTCCGGCTTTGCAGATTCTAAAAACCATTTATGCTGATCCGAAGTATGTCCTACGACCAGATCCAAGAGCACCTTCATTTCCAGATCATGTGCCGTTTGGATAAGCTCTTTCAGATCCTCCATGGTTCCGAATTTATCATCGATGGTATAGTAATCCTCTATATCATAACCACCGTCTCGGAAAGGGGACTGATAGATCGGATTGATCCAGACAATATCGGCAAATTGTTTGATGTAAGAAAGCTTCTGGGTAATTCCTTTTAAATCTCCCACACCGTCTGCGTTGCTGTCATAGAAAGAAGTCGGATATACATTATAGATGATGGAATTTTTAATATTTAGATTCACGATCTGCCCCCCAAATTTATGTTCAAATTTCTCCAATAAAACTACTTGGCGTTTGCGCGAAAGAAATGCTCTGAGCATGAAATACATTATACAGTTTATGATTGAAAAAGCAATAGGCGAGAGAAAAAAGAGCCAAGGGAGCGCTCGTGAGGTATTCCATTTTTCTATCATTTTTGTTATGCTGTATTTGGAAAAAGATCCAACAAAACAGAGCCAAGGAAAACATATGATTTTAAGATTAGCCCATAAAGAAGAAGCTGAAATATGCTATCAATTTATACAGGACGCACGCAGCTATCATAAAAGCCTCGGATTTGAACAATGGCATCCCGAATACCCGTCTTTGCAAACGATCATAAACGATATTGACCATGGCATCGGATTTGTTTTGGCAGATGATTCGGATTGTCCCTTGGGATATTGCGCGATTGTGATGGGACAGGAGCCTGCTTATCGCGTGATCGATGGTGCATGGAAAACAAATCGCCCCTATGCAGTCGTTCACCGCATGGCATTTGGCTCAAACGCCCGCGGGAAAGGGTTGTCGCATACCGCCATTGAATTAATAAAATCGTTTTGTGACCAAAATCAAATAACTGCCATTCGAGTCGATACACAGGAAGAGAACATGCCCATGCGGCATATTCTTCAACGCGAAGGATTTGTTTATTGCGGCTTGGTCACCTTTGATGGTGGACCCAAGCTTGCGTATGAACTAAATTGGTAACTTGCGGCGTTTCATCCAATGATTGACATTCTTCCTATTCCGCAATAAAATAATAGGCAAACTTATTTTTAACGGCATAGGTGCGTGATTCATTATGAAAAGAGCCGCTGTGCGTTCGGCTTTTCGCGATACGCTTCCGGTGATGGCCGGATACTTGTTTCTTGGCTTCGGCTTTGGCATTTTGTTGCTTCAAAGTGGATATGGGGTCTGGTGGGCGTTCTTTATGAGCCTTCTTATTTATGCCGGCTCTATGCAGTATTTAACGGTGAGCTTGCTTACCGCAAACGCCGGCTTGCTTACGGTTGCGCTCACCACCGTTCTTGTCAACGCCCGGCATCTGTTTTATGGCATCTCCATGGTGGATGGTTATAAAGGGGCAGGAAAGAAAAAGCCGTATATGATCTTCGCCCTGACGGACGAAACCTATTCTCTGGTTTCCCACAATCAAGTGCCCGAGGGCATCAGCAGACATGGCTACTACCTCCTTGTTTCTGTGCTCAATCACAGCTATTGGGTCACGGGAACCGTCCTTGGCAGCCTTACCGGCACATTTCTTCCCATCAATTATGCAGGAATTGAATTTGCGCTGACGGCCTTGTTTGTGACGATTTTTGTAGACCAATGGCTCAGCACCAAGAAGCATCTGCCTGCTTTGATCGGCCTGGGTGCCACGCTGCTTTGCCTGCTGCTGTTTGGCAGGGATATTTTTCTCATCCCAGCTATGACCATGATCGCGGTGTCCTTGTGGGCGATGGGGAAAAAAGGAGGAGAAACGGACCATGGGTGATCTGTATGCGGCGGCGACCATTGCTGTGGTGGCACTGGTGACAGCCGGCCTTCGGTTTCTTCCTTTTTTGATTTTCAGAGAAAACAAGACCACACCCCCAATGATCTCTTACATGGGAAAAGTGCTTCCCTGTGCCATTATGGGCATGCTGGTCATCTATTGCCTCAAAGACATTTCCTTTACATCCGGTTCCTTCGGCATTCCGGAGCTGATTGCCTGCGGTGTGGTGGTTTTGCTTCACATTTGGAAGCGAAACACCCTAATGAGCATTGGCCTTGGGACCCTATGCTATATGCTGCTGGTTCAGCTGGTGTTCTAGGCTCTCACACCGCGCCTTCACGCTGCGAGCATGATGCCGCTTACAGGTGTTTGTGATTGGGGACAAAGCTGTAAACGGCTTGCTATGAAATCATGTATCCATGTGCTATAATGAAAGAAAAAAGCGAGGGAAAAATATGTGGGCAGTTTTTGCAGTTCTATCTGCTGTATTCGCAGCGTTGACCTCCATCCTGGCAAAGATCGGCATTGTTGGCGTTCCTTCCAATCTCGCTACTGGAATAAGGACGATTGTCGTTGTTGCCATGTCCTGGGGCATGGTCTTTTTAACGAATGAGCAGGGCGGCATCCTTGAAATTTCGAAGAAAAGCTGGATGTTTCTGATTTTGTCGGGTTTGGCAACAGGTGCCTCCTGGTTGTGCTATTACAAAGCGCTGCAAATAGGAGAAGTGTCAAAAGTAGTGCCGATCGACAAAATGAGTGTCGTGTTTACTCTGATTCTTGCATTTGTTTTTCTCCACGAGCAGTTTACATGGAAATCTGCAATCGGTTCTGTTTTGATCACACTTGGAACGCTGATCATGGTCGTGTAACCTCGGTTCTGTATGAAAACGCCCTCACCGTAATCGGTGAGGGCGTTTCTGTTATTCTGCCGCGTCCAGCATATTTTCGATGAAAATGCCGTAACCTCTGGTTGGGTCATTCACAAGAACGTGAGTTACGGCGCCCACAAGTCGCCCATTTTGAATCACAGGCGAACCCGACATGCCCTGCACGATTCCGCCGGTTTGCTGCAAAAGCTGTGGATCTGTGACCTGCAGGAGCATGTTTTTGCCCTTGTCTCCACCGTTG
>JAZRTT010000005.1:0-9452 GCA_045652125.1 Candidatus Avilachnospira sp.
TCCCCCGCTGGAAAACCATCATGGCAGCGCTGTACTGTGGAAAGTATCCTCCGGAACGAAAAGTACAAAGGTGCCGCACTCCTGCAGAAGAAATTCACCGTGGATTTCCTGCAGAAAAAGATGAAGGTCAATGAAGGCGAAGTGCCTCAATACTATGTGGAGCACAGCCATCCGGCGATCATCCATCCGGAAGAATGGGAGAAAGTACAGCTGGAACTGGCACGGCGCAAAAACAGCACTCGGCGCACCAACGGCAGAAGCCCCTTTTCCGGGAAAATCGTCTGTGGTGATTGCGGTGAGATCTTCGGTGCAAAGGTCTGGCACTCCACAGACAAATACCGTCGCACCATCTGGCAGTGCAACGGTAAGTTTCAGGGCGAACACAAATGTCAGACACCCCATCTGTATGAAGATGATCTGAAGTGGCATTTTCTGACCGCGCTCAGTGAACTTCTGTCCGACCGCGAAGCCCTGTTGGAAGACGGCAGAGTCATCCTCCACGAGATGACCGACTGCACCGCCATTGATGCCCAGATAGACAGCGCCCTGCAACGGCTGGAAGAACTGTCCGCACAGCTTCGGCAGTGTGTCGCCGAAAACGCATCTCAGATCGTCGACCAGGCTGCCTACCTCACTCGGTACAGCACACTTGCAACGGAGTATGAAAGTCTGCAGGCACAGCACGAAAAGCTGCAGGCCCAAAAGGAAAAACGGCAGATCCAAGCCGAAGTCCTGAACAGTTTCCTGTCTGAGATCTCCAAGCCGGAGCTCCTGCCGCTTTCCTTCAGCGATGCCCTATGGCATACCACGGTCGATCATGTGAAAGTATACGAAGATGACCGGCTGGTATTTTGTTTTAGAAATAGAACAAAAACCACTGTATATCTTTAACATAGAAAGGAAAATATGTATCTAAATACACCACAACAAGATCCAAGCATTTTATCTACTCAGCATATTAAATTAATTTTCAATAGATTGACATTAATACGAGAAAGAAGTAGAATAATAATGAGTTATTGTATGTGCAAGGAGGTGTTTTTGTGGCAACTGCTGAACAAGTTAAAAGTTTAATTAAGGCACATATCGAGCAGGATAACGAAAGATTTAAAACAACCGTTCTTCAGATTGCTGCCAACGAAGCCAAGCACGGACACGATACTTTTGCGCGCGAACTGAAACAATATGCAGAAAAGATAGGGAATGGCAAAAATAATTTAATCCGCATAAACAACGGTGCCAACAATATGTTTCTTGTTTCTGTTCCCTCTGCGCGATTTCTTGATTTGGTTGTTCCAAAAGAACTGCATGAGCGCATAGAGCGCATTCTAATAGAATACAGGAATAGGACTAAATTGCAAAAATATGGTTTTTGCAATAGACGGAAAATACTGATTGAAGGACGACCAGGAACAGGAAAAACTTTTACTGCATCAGTTATTGCTTCAGAATTGGGCTTGCCTCTTTACACTATACAGATGGATAAAGTTGTTACTAAGTTCATGGGAGAAACCAGCGCAAAATTGAGACAAATTTTTGATACTATATCTACATCATCTGGGGTATATTTCTTTGATGAATTCGATGCAATTGGTGCAGACAGAAATTTAGACAACGAAGTTGGTGAGGCAAGGAGAATCCTCAATTCTTTCTTGCAATTTATCGAACAAGATTCTTCTGACAGCATTATCATTGCAGCAACCAACAATCAGAAACTGTTGGACCAAGCTCTCTTTAGACGTTTTGACGATGTGTTGCATTATGCAATGCCTACCAAAGATGAAGTTAAACGACTGTTTGACGCAAAACTTAGTGTTTTTGACAGAACTTTTGCCGTGTCAGACGAAGTTGTGCGCAAAGCAGAAACATTAAGTCACGCAGAAATTATCCGCGTATGTGATGATGCAATCAAACACTCTATTCTTACAAGTACACTAATCAACAATGCATATCTCCTGAAGATGCTTGAAGACCGGATACGCGCATATATAGCAAAGGAGGCATAATCTTATGCCTGTAGAGAAACGAAATATATTTCTGCGCGAAACACAGAATTCCTTGCCCTTTGTCTCCAAGAGTCAAAGGGCAAAAACATCTTTTCCCAACCGCGCAAACCAAAGAGAGCACGCCACGTTTATTGCTCGGAAGCTCATTGAGTGTCAACAGCAAGACTTACTTCAGAAGAATGTTGTAGCTGTTCGTCACAAAGAAGGTACATACCTAGAATTTATCGGTTTGGAAGATCACGATTTACTTATAAAGTCATTCGACAATTATACTTCGGGAATTCGGTTGCTTAATGTACGCAAAGACAACGGAACCACAAAGGCAACCGTCTATATTCCCGCAACAAAAACAGGATATTTCCTCGAGAAGGTTCGTGCCTATGCAAATTCTCTTGATACGCTAACGGAAGGAAAAAATCCCAAAAACAACGATTTAGTTCGCAGCATCGAGGATGTAAAGCCGGCATTACTTGAGGCTTTTTGGATAGGTGAATTGTCTGATATACCAGCTGAGACTCCTGTATGGTGCGAAATTTGGCTCCGATATGAAAATACGGATACTGAAACAACAAACGAAGATTTCTCTCTATGTTGTGAGGCCCTCAGAATCGAGGTTGGACAACAATGTATCGTTTTTCCAGAGCGACTAGTTCGGCTTGCGAAAGTATCTCATTCCCAATTGATAGGACTGCTTGAAGGCTGTAATTTCTTAGCAGAAGTTCGCAGAGCACAAGAACCAACAAGTTTTTTCGATGAACTTTGCGGTCGCGAACAGCGCGAATGGGTGGACGAATTACTGTCTCGCACCACTGTTTATCCCTCATCCGCATCTGTGTGCGTTCTCGATACTGGAGTAATGGCTACACACCCTCTCCTTGAGCTGGCTACATGCGAAAACCACGTTCAGGCAGTTGACGAACACTGGGGAGCTAATGATCATAATGGGCATGGCACCGAAATGGCTGGTGTTGCGCTATATCATGATTTGAAAAAGAAACTTGACGGAACAGAACCAATCGAAGTTCGCCACCGCATAGAGTCTGTGAAAATACTGCCTCCATATGGTGGTAATCCTCCTGAGTTATACGGTGCAATAACCGAACAAGCTGTCGCGTTAGCTGAAATCGCCAATCCTAACACTGATCGTAGCCTTTGTATGGCGATAACATCACCCGAGTACAACACAAAAGATGGTAGCCCTACATCGTGGTCGGCAGCAATAGACAACATAACATCGGGTGTTGGTGGAGAAGATGAAAAACGACTCTTCTTCATTAGTGCAGGAAATGTAGACTGCACTGAAATACAATCTGCGGGTTATCCCCTGGCAAATGAACTTCACGTCATTGAAAGCCCCGGACAATCGTGGAACGCAATAACCGTTGGTGCCTACACCAAAGATGTTAGCATTCAATCTGCTCAGTATGCAGGATTTTCCCCAGTTGCAGATAACGGGCAACTTTCTCCATACAGTTCTACATCCATGCTATTTTCTAAAAAGTGGCCTGTTAAACCAGAAATTCTTTTGGATGGAGGAAATGTTGCAACCAATGGAGCAGATTTCACGTCTTGTCCCGATTTGTCTTTGCTGACTACTAAAAAGGATTATTTGACAACTCCTTTTACTACTACATGGGCAACCAGTGCAGCCACTGCTCAAGCAGCACATATGTCTGCACAGATCTTTGCGGAGTACCCAGGTATTTGGCCAGAAACAGTTCGTGCTCTTTTGGTGCATTCAGCACGGTGGACACCGCAAATGGAACAGCAATTTTGCACAGACACAAAAAAGTCTGGTGGTCGAAGACACTTACTGCGCACTTGCGGGTACGGCATTCCCAATTTAGACCGAGCAATTCAATGCATGGACAATGCCGTTAATCTGATTATTCAAGGCGAAATACAGCCATATGAAAAGCAAAATGGGCATGCGCAAATGAAAGAAATGCATTTGCATCAAATTCCCTGGCCTTCAGAGATACTTCAGTCGCTCGGTGAGACTGAGGTTGAAATGAGAGTTACCTTATCATACTTTATTGAGCCAGGGCCCGGCGAAAAAGGATGGAAAGATCGATATAGATATCCTTCTTGTGGCCTTCGTTTTGATGTTATCAATACAGATGAAACTGTTGAGGATTTCAAAAAAAGAGTTAATGTAAAAATGCGTGGCGATGATAAATCTGACAGCGGTGACGGTAGTAGCGGGAGTGACCGTTGGTTTTTAGGATCTGACAACAGAGATGTAGGATCTATCCACTCAGATTTTATCAAAGCAAGTGCAGTCGATTTGTGTCAAGCAAGATATTTGGCAGTATATCCCGTGATAGGCTGGTGGAGAGAACGATCTCATTTAGGAAAGATTGATAGCACGACTCGATACTCCTTGATTGTTTCCATTTCAGCTCCAGATGTAAGCGTAGATCTATACACTCCAATCATTACTCAAATCCCCAACACTATTGAAATTGAGATTCCCACATCATAACAAATAAAAGGAAGAGCAGATGCTCTTCCTTTTATTTGTTGTAGATATATCAGCTCTCATACCAATTCCAAAACAACAGTTAGGGGAGCAAACTCACATTGTTGCTTTTCTCTGGAATAATTTAACGAATTGCGGTTGTTTAACGATAGCAGACCGCAAGATGTAGTATTTTCGTTTTTTAGACACACAAGCGCACCACAATATACTGTGGTGCACTTGTGTTTTGCGTTGCAAAGTTTGGAAAATCTCCCTGTTTTGGGGTAAATATAGGCATAAAAAGACCTACCGCAGGTGATACCCATTGTATCAACTTGCGGTAGGTTATTTGGCGGAGACGGTGGGATTCGAACCCACGTGCCGTTGCCGGCAAACTGATTTCGAGTCAGCCCCGTTATGACCACTTCGATACGTCTCCAGATTGCTCGTTTGATCCGCCGCTGGCGGCACTCGCCTGTGCGATTATAACAGGAATTGTTCAGAAAATCAAGACTGGTCTCTTACCCGCAGCTCCCAGAAGGCCACAGCCCCCGCCGCTGCCACATTGAGAGAATCCACCCCGTGAGACATGGGGATTTTCACCGTGTAGTCGCAGGCGGCAATGGTCTTTTCCGACAAACCGTCACCCTCTGTGCCCAAGATCAGCGCCAGCTTTTCTTCTTTTTTCAGTGCCGCATCCTCGATGGATACGGAATTCTCCGTCAATGCCAGCGCTGCTGTTTGGAAACCCAACTCCCGCAGCCGGGACATTCCCGGCTCCGGCCATTGGGTGTGGTCCCTCTCCAGCCTCGTCCAAGGCACCTGAAATACGGTGCCCATACTCACCCGGACAGCTCTCCTGCAAAGAGGATCACAGCAGGTGGGGGTCAGCAGGACTGCATCCATATGCAGTGCCGCTGCGGAGCGGAAGATCGCCCCCACATTGGTGGTGTCCACAATGCCTTCCAAAACGGCAATGCGGCGGGCGTTCCGGCACAATTGTTCGACCGTTGGCAGCGTGGGGCGCATCATGGCGCACAAAATGCCCCGGGTCAGTTCATAGCCGGTCAGACCGGCCAGAACGTCCCGCGCTGCCGTATAGACCGGAATCTCCGGACAGCGTGCCATCAGCTCTGCGCCCTGACCCTCCAGATGCCGCCGCTCCATGAGCAGGGAAAGGGGCTTACACCCGGAATCCAGCGCCCGGTGGATGACTTTAGGACTTTCTGCAATGAACACGCCTTTTTCCGGCTCCAGCCGGTTTCGCAGCTGTGCTTCTGTCAGAGAGGAGAACACCGAAAGCTCCGGCGCAGAAAGATCCGATAGTTCAATGATTTGATTCACCCGATCACATCCGCTTTGCAATTTCATTCAGGAATGTTTCCGAATCTACCGCTTGTGCCCGGAAACCCGGCTCCACAAGGCCAACCAGATCCTTTGTCATAATGCCGTCGTTGAGGGTTTGGAAACAGGCCTGTTCCAGTCGGTCGGCAAAGGCTTCCAGATCCGCAAGACTGTCCAATTGTGCCCGTTTCCGCAGGGCACCGCTCCATGCAAAAATAGTGGCCATGGGGTTGGTGGAGGTCTTTTCTCCGGCCTGCCACCTGTAATAATGCTTGGTGACGGTGCCGTGGGCAGCTTCATACTCTGTGGTACCGTCGGGAGCCACCAGAACGGAGGTCATCATGGCAAGAGACCCGAAGGCGGTGGAGACCATGTCGCTCATGACGTCGCCGTCGTAATTCTTGCAGGCCCAGATGAAACCGCCTCTGGAGCGGATGACCCGGGCAACGGCATCATCAATGAGGGTATAGAAGTAAGTAATGCCCAATTCCTTGAACGCTGCTTCATAGGCGGAAAATTCTTCCTCAAAAATGGCTTTGAACTTGCCGTCGTAGACTTTGGCAATGGTATCCTTGGTGGAAAACCAAAGATCCTGCCGGGTGTCCAACGCGTACTGGAAGCAGGCTCTTGCAAAGGAACGGATGGATTCGTCTTTATTATGAGCACCCTGCCAGATGGCAGGGCCATGGACCTTCTGCACCAGCAGTTCCTGCTTTTCGCCGGTTTCATCCACAAAGGTCATGGTGCAGGTGCCCGGTCGGGTGGTTGCCATATCCACAGACTTGTAGACGTCGCCGTAGGCATGACGGGCGATGGTGATGGGAGCTTCCCAGTTCTTCACCACCGGCTTGATGGCATCGATGCAGATGGGCGCCCGGAACACGGTGCCGTCCAGAATGGAGCGGATGGTCCCGTTGGGGCTTTTCCACATTTCGGTCAGCTGAGGGTATTCCTCCATCCGCTGCCTGTTGGGGGTAATGGTGGCACATTTGACCGCGACACCGTACTTCTTGGTGGCAAGCGCCGCATCCACCGTTACCTGATCTTTGGTATCGTTGCGGTGGAGCAGGCCCAGATCATAATATTCCGTTTTCAGATCCACAAAGGGGAGAATGAGTTTCTCCTTGATGAGCGCCCAGAGCACCCGGGTCATCTCATCGCCGTCCATCTCCACCAGAGGGGTGGTCATTTTGATTTTTTCCATTTTTACACCTCTCAGTCAGCTTTGCTGACAGCTATACGCCCCCCTTTTGTCAGCTTCGCTGACATTTCCCCCGCTGGGGGAATCACCTCAAGGGGAGCCTTGTTTTTATTTGCCGTAACCGGCGGCATAGTAGTTCATCAGGCAGCCTTCCCGGAGAATCTGCCGCTCATTTTCTGTCAGACCCTTGCAGAGCAGTTTCAGCTCCGTCACGCGGTCTGCGGAGATCAGTTTGGCATCAAACGCCTCCCTGCCCTCGGCAAGACCCTTGTTCAGCCCGGGAATGTAGACCCAATCTCCCACCTGTGCGGCAAACTCCGTGCCCTCAGGCAAGGTGAAGGGGGTCATGCCCCAGTTGATACAGTTGGAACGATACCGCTTGGTGGCATATTCCCGGCAAATGTTGGCAAAGCCGCCCAGCACCTTCTGGCAGGAGGCTGCCTGCTCTCTGGCAGAACCGTCACCGGGACGGTTGGCGTAGATACACGAACCAACAGAGGTTTTGCTCCGGTCACCGCCTGCCTGTACCAGCACACGGCAGGCTTCTTCCTCTTTTTCGCCGTCCCGCACCGCTTTGCTTCTGCTCACATAGGCGGGCTCCCGGCGGCTCAGGGTAAATTCGCTGAGGCCGATGGGATTGGAACGGTAAGAAGAAGTCTCACCGGAGGGAATCAATTCGTCGGTGGTGGTCACCGGGTCGTGAATGACGGCACACAACTGCACCAGCAGATCGTCAGCCAGTTTGGGCATCCGGGGCCAGTCTTTGATGTTGGGGCCATAGCGCAGCTCGGCGGAGGGATCGGCTTTGCCGAAGCCCTCGTAGCAGCGTTTTTCATAAACACCGCCGTCAAAGTGATACACCAGCTCTGTTTCTGACGGCAGTTCGTAGTCAATGTCCGTGGCGGCGGTCAGTACGCCGCCGTTTCTTGCCGTAGCGGCAATGGAGCGGGCATCCATCAGCGCCACAGCAGAGATCTGACCGTTTGCAGGCTTGGAGCCTTCCCGGTTGGCGAAGTTTCTGGTGGCGTGGCGAATGGAAAGACTGTTGTTGGCCGGGGTATCACCGGCACCGAAGCAAGGGCCGCAGAAAGCCGGTTTCATGACACAGCCTGCTTCCATCAAAGTGGCTGCCGCGCCGTTTTTGGTCAGCGCCAGAGAGATGGGGGTGGACGACGGGTAGACGCTCATGTCAAAATACCCATTGCCGATAGAGCCGCCCTGCAAAATGGCGGCCGCTTCCATAATGTTTTCATACATACCGCCGGAGCAGCCTACGATCACGCCCTGATCGCAGGTGACCTTGCCGTTTACGATATTTCTTTGCAGATCCATCGTGACTTTGCCTTCCAGCTGCTTGTTGCAGGCTTTTTCCACTTCGGCAAAGATCTCCTGCGGCCTTGCCTGCAGGTCGTGGATGGTATAGGCAATAGAGGGGTGGAACGGCAGGGCGATCATACACTCCACCTTGCTCAGGTCGATCTTCACAACGCAGTCGTAATAGGCTCCGTTTTTTGGCTTCAGTTCCCGGTATTCCTCCGGTCTGTCGATAGTTTCGTAGTAAGCCTTGACCTTGTCATCGGTCTGCCAGACAGAGGTCAGGCAGGAAGTTTCCGTGGTCATGACATCGATTCCGATGCGGTAATCGCAGGAGAGGTTTTTCACGCCGGGACCCACAAACTCCAGCACCTTATTCTTTACATCGCCGTTGGGGAAGGTGGCAGCCACCAGCGCAAGGGCAACGTCCTGCGGACCGACGCCCTTTCTGGGGGTACCTTCCAGCCAGACCATGACCACTTCGGGTGCAGCCACATCATAGGTGTTTTCCAGCAATTGCTTCACCAATTCGCCGCCGCCTTCGCCGATACCCATGCAGCCGTAAGCACCGTACCGGGTGTGGGAATCCGAGCCGAGGATCATTTTGCCGCAGCCGGCCAGCCGTTCTCTGGCATACTGATGGATGACGGCCTGATTGGCCGGGACATAGATGCCGCCGTATTTCTTCGCCGCAGACAGGCCGAAGGCGTGGTCGTCTTCATTGATGGTGCCGCCGACGGCGCACAGGCTGTTATGGCAGTTGGTCATGGCATAGGGAACGGGGAACTGCTTCAGTCCCGACGCCTTGGCTGTCTGGATAATACCAACAAAGGTGATATCATGGGAGATCAGCGCATCAAACTTCAGCCGCAGCTTGTCCGGATCGTCGGACTTGTTGTGCTGCCGTAAAATTTCATAGGCGATGGTCTTTTCCCGGGCCTGTTTCGGTGCGGAAACCCCCGCTGCATCTTCTGCCCAAACCGGCATACCATCTAAAAGGTATGCACCTTTTTTATATACTTCTACCATAAAATGTCCTCCCTCGGGGAAACTGTAGTTCCTTATAGTTTAACACAGTTATGCGACAAAGTAAACAAAAATACGCCCCCCGCATGGCGGGGGGCGT
>JAZRTT010000006.1:0-37159 GCA_045652125.1 Candidatus Avilachnospira sp.
TGAACACAGCGAAGCCGCACCCGACAAGCTCAAATCCAATATGCGCTTTGGAGACTGGATCACGTACTGGTATGAAAACCACTCTAAACCGACCATTCGCCCCTCCACGCAAAAAGGCTACGAAGCGCTGATCAACGGTCACGCGATCCCAGGACTCGGTCACATCCCACTGAACAAACTGACACAGGCTGACTGCCAAAAGTTTCTCAATGAAATGAAAACCAATGGCAGAAAATCTCATCGTGATACCAAGGGTGCGGCAATGTCAGAACGCTCCGTTCGGCTGTGTCACCTGGTAATTCGTATGTCGCTGGATCGAGCGGTCAAGGATGGCCTCATCAAGAAAAATCCCATCCTTGGTGTGAAGCTCCCGCAAACTGAAGCGAAAGAAATGAAGGTACTCACCAAAGAGGAAATCCAAAGGTTTCTGATACAGGCCAAAGAGGAAGGTCTGTACGAACTCTTCCTTCTGGAATTGACCACAGGCTTGCGTCGGGGTGAAATACTGGCGCTCACGTGGAGCGACCTGAACTTCGAGACCGGCGAGCTCCACATCAGCAAACAGGCCACGCTCGTGAGCGGTAAAATCACCATCAGCGAACCGAAAACAAAAGCGGCATTCCGAACGATCATACTGCCGCACGTCATGGTGGAGGTCATTCGGGAATATCAAAAGGATGCCTTCTCCCATCTGATGTTCCCCTCCCGTCTGAAGCCAGACCAGCCTATTGACCCAGGCCACATCCGAAAGCGGCTGCAGGTCATTCTGGAGCGGGCAGGATGTAAAAAGGTGCGCTTCCATGACCTCAGACATACATTCGCCACCATGTCTCTGGAACACGGGATGGACTTGAAAACCCTGTCCACCATCATCGGGCATGTATCAGCCAAAACCACACTGAATATCTACACGCACATCACCAGTGAGATGCAGGATAATGCCGCAGCCAGCATTGACCGTGGTATCGCCAAGACTGAAGTTACAGAAAAGGCTGAAACAGAAACGTTAAACACGCCGCAGAAGTTTGAGCCGCAGAAAGCACCTCGGCGCAGACCAGGTACCGGCTACGTCAAACAAATCAAGGACAATCTGTGGGAAGGTCGATACTCGCCGATCTACCCTGACGGAAAGCGATATCCCCGAAACGTGTACGCCCACAGTGAGGAAGAGTGCGAAGCCCTGCTTAAAGAGGTAATTCGCGAGGTGAACATAGAGCTTGCAGAAGCTCGGAAACAGGCAAAAGCCAGTTAAATCACCAGATGCGATGCCGAATCAAAGAAAGAAAAAATGGACAGTGACTGGCGAGTCACTGTCCACGGTTTTGGAGCTGTCTGTGGTGTTGTTGTGGTCTTTGCAAAAACGCGACTTTCAAACGCCGCAAAAAGTTATCAAAACAAAGGAAAAAGCACCGAAATCTCGCGATTTCAGTGCTTTTTTGGTGGAGATAAGCGGGATCGAACCGCTGACCTCTTGAATGCCATTCAAGCGCTCTCCCAGCTGAGCTATACCCCCATATTCAGTTGCTTGGGGCCCCCAAGCGCGTGTTTATTATAGCACACTTCTTATAAATTGCAAGCCTTTTTTTTCAAAAATTTTCCCGGGGCATTCTCTGCCCCGGAAATTTTATTTCAATCGATCAGAAATTCTTCTGAATAGCAGGCGTATTCATCATAGTCCCCCGGGCCGCGGAAATCGCGGATCTCCTTGCCCAAGCGGTATGTGCCACAGGGCAGACTGCCGTAGTAAAACTCCCAGTTCACATCCCAGCGGGTCTCTGCTTCCGGTTGAATCAGCCATGCCTCTGCCGTCCACGCAAACTCCAGTTCATAGAATTCTGCCTCCTGCCAAGTATCATCCTTTTTTACCTCCAGCCAGAAGGGAGATCCCGTTTCCAAAGAGCCGGTGGGAGCACCGCCGGACTGCTTGCAGACCAAAGTACCGCCGGTAGGCGTTACATCTTCCATATACAACTGAATCCCCAAGGGATGTGCTGAAAGTTCCTCTGCAGGTGTTTCTTCCAGAACCGCAGGCCGGGTACAGCCGCAAAGCAACAGAAGCACAAAAACCAGCCATAATTTTTTCATTGGAAAACCTCCCTATTCTTCCATAACGCAGCAGCACAGGGGCGGCAGGGTCGCATCTCCGAAAATGCAGTTGCCGCGGGGTTTTACATCCCAAGGGCCATCACTGACATTACACCACAAGGTCAGGGACTCCCCTTTCCACGTGCGGCGGAAAGCAAACCGGCCATTTTCTGCCCACAACACCCGGACGTCACCTTTTTGCAGGACTTCCCAACTGTTTTTCAGCTTTGCCACGGCCCGAATCCACTCCTGCAGATCCTTATCCTCCCGACCCCATGGGAAATACTGCCGATTGAAGGGGTCCCGGTAGCCGGTCATGCCGGCCTCATCTCCATAGTACACGCAGGGGCATCCGGGCAGGGTAAACTGCAGAAAACTCGCCAATCTGAACCGCTCTTTGGCCCAAGCCAACTGCTCCGGAGTCACAGCGGTCATCCGGCGGAACTGCTCCTCCCGATCCGTTTCCGTGGGGTCTAAAATCGCCGTGACCGCCCGGGACACATCGTGGCTGGAGAGCAGATTCAAATTGGCATTGAGTACCGCTGCCGGATAGTTCTCCGCCAGAGTCATAACCGCCGTTCCCAAAGCTGTACCTCCATCGGCACCTCTCACAAAGTCCAAAATCGCCTTACGCCAAGGGTAGTTCATTACCCCGTCCAGTTGGGCAGCAGTAAAGTATCGCCGTCTTTGGTCATAGGCGATCTTATTGGAAGCATCCTCCCAGACCTCGCCTATGAGAAGTGCATCCGGTTTGATTTGCCGCAGTCGGCGCCGCAATGCCATAAGGAAATCATCGGGCAGTTCATCTGCCACATCCAGCCGAAGGCCATCTGCGCCCAGCTTCAGCCACTTGGCAATGACGCTGTCTTCGTCTTCAAAGAGAAATTTCCGCAGATCCGGAGAGAATTTATCCAGACAGGGCAGGGTCTCAAAGCCCCACCAACTGGTATACCGACGGGGATATTCCTGAAACTGATACCAACTGCGGTAGGGGGAATCGGGATCGGAATAGGCGCCGCCGCCAAAGACCCCTTCCCGGTCAAAATACCGGCTGTTGCTCCCCGTGTGGGAAAAGACGCCGTCCAGAATGACCTTCATATCCAGATCGTGGGCCTCCCGGCAGAGGTTCTCGAAGTCCTCATCCGTGCCCAGCATGGGGTCGATTTTTTTATAGTCCGCCGTGTCATAACGGTGGGAGGAAAAGGCCATAAAAATGGGGTTGAGGTACAGGGCCCGGACACCCAGATCGTGGAGGTAGGGCAGTTTTGCCCGGATGCCGTTGAGATTGCCGCCGTAAAAGTCGTTATTGCGCATTTCGCCCTTTTCATCGGGGCGGAACACGGGCATATCCGATTTGTCCTGATGGACCCAGTAGGGCTTCAGCTTTTCGGTACAGTCGCACTCCCCTGCCTGATAAAACCGGTCGGGGAAGATCTGGTAAAACACCCGGCCCTGAAAATCCTCCGGCACAGGATATTCGGTGCTGACACAGCCGAGCTGCCACAGGCCGCCGTCTTCTATATTGGTATCGTCCCCGTACTTGAACAGGCGGAATTCTTCATTTTCCGTGGTGATGCGGAAATAATAGAAAAACAGGCCCGGTTCCTCCGGAGAAAATTCCACACTGTAATGCTCATAGGGTTCCTCTACGGTCATTCCCGTAAAGGCCACTTCCCGGTACCACGCACCGTTTTCCCGCTCCAGCACCAGCACCACCTTGGTGGTCCGGCAGGACTGAGGAACAGACACGGTCATCCGGCAGACCTGCCCCGGTGTCAGCGTGCCAAAGGGGCTTTTATGCGCCGGGTCTTTGCTGTTGTACAAAATTCGCAATCCCATAAACGGCTCCTGCTGTTTTTTCTTTATTGTACCACAAAAAGCAAGGAGAAACAAGAAAACAGATCGCCACACACTTTCAGTGTATAGCGATCTGTTCCTTTTTTAATCTTCCACCTTGACAATATCCAATGCCGATTCCAGTAAAAGGTTGATCAGCTCATTTCTGGAACGGTTGGTTTTGGTTGAGAGGTCTTCCAGACGGAACAACAGCTCCTCTTTCATTCGGACGGATACGATTTTATGCCCGTCATCGCCCCGATTGGGCTGTTTTTTCTTGATGCGAATCTCCTCTGCCATGCTATCACCTCTAATTTATAATTTAGCTTGACAGAATCAGTTTTAATATATTATAATTTTATAGTCATATTTTGTAATATGAAGTATATTCAAAGGAGAGAAAGAAATGGAAAACACCAACACTGTTCCCACCGCCGAAACTCCGGTGGCCACCAAGTTCTGCAAGCACTGCGGTGCCAAAATCGCTGAGGCAGCAGTCATCTGCCCTCAGTGTGGCTGTCAGGTAGAGGAAATAAAGAAAAACGAAGCCCAGGCACAGCCCAGCATCGTCATCAACAACGCCAACACGAACACCAATACCAATACCAATACGAACGGCATGGGCATGTATATGCGCGCCAGAAACAAGTGGGTCGCTTTCCTGCTGTGCCTCTTCCTTGGTTTTGTGGGCGCTCACAAGTTCTATGAAGGCAGAGCCGGTATGGGCATTCTGTACATCCTGACGATGGGCCTTTTCGGCATCGGCTGGTTCATTGACCTGATCAACCTCCTGCTGAAGCCCAATCCTTACTACGTAAAATAACGGAGGAGATACATATGGCAACCGCATCCCTTGTTTTGGGTATCCTCTCTCTGGGTTGTGCCTTCGCCCTGCCCGGTTTTCAGTTGATCGGTATTCTTCTGGCTGTCATCGGCCTGATCACCGGCGGCAAAAATGCCGTCCCGGAGCAGGCTTCCATGGCCAAGGCCGGTAAGGTCTGCTCTATCATCGGTTTGATTCTCTGCACCGTGGTAACTGCTGTTCTGGTCATCAGCGCAGGCCTGTTAGGGGCCTTTGTCAGCACCGGTATTCTGGAGGAACTGGGAGAATTGATCCAAGCTATCACAAAAGATATCACTCTGTCCTGAATTTGAAAGAAGGTCATCTTATGAAGAAATTTTCTGTTCTGTTCCTTGTCTTAGCCATGTTGGCGACCCTGTGTGCCTGCACCGTTGAAGATGTGGAGACGATGGTGAACGAAACAGCCGAGATCGTAACCGAGGCCGTAGAAGAAGCTGTCGCAGAAGAAGCTCCGGTGGAAGAAGCTCCGGTGGAGGAAGCTCCGGTGGAAGAAGCTCCGGTGGAAGAGGCTCCTGTGGAAGAACCCAAAGAAGAAATTTCTTTGGGAAAACGCAACGCTTTGAGTTCTGCGAAATCCTATTTAAGTTTCATGGCATTTTCCTATTCCGGCTTAGTTGAGCAGTTGGAATTTGAAGGCTATTCCAACGAAGAAGCTGTTTATGCGGCAGACAACTGTGGTGCAGATTGGAACGAACAAGCCGCTAAATCCGCAGAAAGCTACTTGGATCTTATGGCCTTCTCCCGAGAAGGACTCATTGAACAACTTGTTTTTGAGGGTTACACACAAGCGCAAGCCGAATATGGAGCAGCCGCAGTTGGCTACTGATATACAAACATACAAAGTCCCTCCCACTATGTGGGAGGGACTTTGTATATTGCAAATGCTATTTTTATAAGGAGGTGATCTGCTTTCTTGGAAGAACCCAAGGCTCCCTTGTGTAAAGGGAGGCTTTTATGCAAGGCCGGTGATCGCTTCAAACAATTCCATATACTCCAGGGCCGGTTTGTTCCAGCTGACATCCAGCTCCATATTCCGTTTGGCAAGGGCGTTCCAAGCCTCACGGTCATTGGTGTACAGTTCCGCAGACCGGTTCACGGCATCCAGGAAATCCTCGCCGTTGTAGCTCTGGAACGTAAAGCCGCGGCCTTCTCCGGTTTCCGGGTCATAGGGAAGCACCGTATCTCTCAGTCCGCCGGTGGCGTGAACCACAGGAATGGCACCAAAGTGCATGGCAAACAGTTGACTCAAGCCGCAGGGCTCACTGCGGGACGGCATCAGATAGGCATCTGCACCGGCATAGACCCGATCTGCCAGTTTTGCATCAAAGGCCAGTTTTACTGCCATTTTGCCCGGATAGCGGTTGGCGAGATCTCTCAGGGCTTGTTCATACTGGGGCTCTCCGGTGCCGACAATAACCAACTGCACATCCCGACGCAGCAGAGACGGACAGATATAGCACAAAATATCAATGCCCTTGTGCCCTGCCAATCGGGAGACCATGGCATACAACGGTACATCCTCCCGAACCGGCAGGCCCAATTCTTTCTGCAGCACCGCCTTATTCTTTGCTTTCTTTTCCACCAGATCTGCGGAAGTAAACAAATGCGCAAGGTTGGCGTTGTTGGATGGATCAAATACTGTTGTATCGATTCCATTGGTGATACCGTAAAACTGATCCGCTCGCTCGGCGAGAATGTCCGACATGCCGTTGGCAAAGTAGGGGTTCTGCAGTTCTCGGGCATAAGACTGAGAAACGGTGGAAACCGCATCTGCCGTAACAATACCGGCTTTCATAAAATTGATGGCATCCCCGAACCGCAGAACAGACACCCATTCCCCCGGCAAGCCCAAAACATCGGCGTTGAATTCCATTCCGGCCCAACCCTGATACTCAATGTTATGAATGGTAAAGACCGTTTTGGTATGGGGGAATGTCTGTGCAAACTCGCTGTGCATAAGTGCCGGGATCAGCGCAGTCTGCCAATCGTTGCACTGCAGCACATCCGGCTTATAATCCAGATAGTTCATACAGGACAGAACCGCCTTGGAAAAGAAGGCAAATCGCTCTCCATCATCCATATACCCATAGGCCATGTCCCGGTTAAAATACTGCTCATTGTCAATAAAATAGATCTGCAGTTTCTTTTTTCTGCTCCTCAGGCGAAACAGCCCTACATGACACTGCCGCCAAACCAAATTGACAGCAAAGCTGGTGATATAATCACATTTGTATTGACTGCCGTACTTAATTTTTCCATAGTATGGCAAAAACAGACATACCGTGTTGCCGGGAAGTTTACTGAGTGCCTCCGGCAGAGCCTGCATCACATCACCAAGACCACCGGTCTTGATAAAGGGAGCGGCTTCCGAGGCTGCAATTGCTATTTTCATACGGTAACGCCCTTTCTGATGATCAGAGGCTGCCCGGGAGCACCCAAAAGTTTCGTGCCGGATTTGACAACCACATTCTTATCCAAAATGGTATACTGAACGCTGGCACCGGCTTCGATGACAGAGCCCTGCATAACGATGGAATCCTTGACCTCTGCGCCCTCTTCGATCTTTACCTCACGGAAGATGATGCTGTTTTCCACATGACCATCCAGACGGCAGCCGTCTGCCACCACGCAGTTTGCCACTTCGCAGCTCTTTCCGTAACGGGTAGGCACTTCGTCGCGAACCTTGGTGTAGATGGGAACTTCGCCATGGAACAGACTCTTGCGAACCTCCGGATTCAGCAGTGCCATATTGTTCTTATAATAGTTTTCCATGTTATCGCTGGACAAGGCCACACCTTCAAAGTGATAGACATTGAGTTTCATCTTGCCCTTATTGCAGAGGTTCATCAGGAAGTCCCGCTCCAGATGGTAATAGCCATGGGGAACCAATTCCTTAATAATATCGATGAGCAGCTGCCGCTTCATAACGAACATACCCATGGAGGCAGAATAATCCGCAGGTGCAGCATACTCGCAGCTCATGGCTTGGGCAACGCCGTTTTCATCTGCTTTTACGGCGAAATGGCACACGGTCTTTCCATCGGCAACGCCGTCCTTTGCCACCACCGTCACATCACAGCCGGAAGCAATATGGGATGCCACGACCTTGCGGAAGTCTACGGCTGCCATGATATTGGTATCCGCCAATGCCACATATTCGTGGTTGCCGCTTTCCATAACGGGAAGGGCATTGAGGAGGGCTTCCAGCTTGCCGCGATAGACACCGTTATGACCGGTGGAATAAGGAGGCAGCAGACAGACGCCCTTATAATCCAAGTTCAAGTCCCATTCCTGGCAGGAGCCCAGATGGTCCATCAGGGACTGATAGTTATACTTGGTGATGATGCCGATATGCTTGATACCGGAATTGGCCATGCTGGAAAGGGTGAAGTCAATCTGGCGGTAACGTCCGCCCACAGGGATGGAGGCAGAGGTACGGACTTCCGTCAGTACGCCCATTTTGCTGTCATAGATGTTGGAGAAAATAATACCCATAGTTTCCATGATCGTCACCATCCTTCCTTAAATTACATCGCCCGGAGCGACAACTGCACCCTCGGGGATGATATTGTCTTTGCCGATGACACTGATTTGCAGTTTTTCCAAAGATTGACTGAACTGGGCTTCGCCCACCTTGGCGCCGGCTTTGATAACACAGCCTTCTGCCACAATGGCATGATGGATGGTGGCACCGGGCTCTACTACGACACCGGGCATAATCACGCTGTCGCAAATCTCTGCACCCTTGCCGATGACACAACCGGCAGAGACCACGGAATGCTTCACCGTGCCATAGACCTCGCAGCCTTCTGCCACGAAGCTGTCATAAATCTCCGCGCCCTTTGCAATAAACGCCGACGGCATGGCATAGTTTCTGGCATAGATCTTCCGGCCCTTGGTGCCGTAAATATTAAATGCCGGTTCATCTCCCAGCAGATCCATATTGGCTTCCCACAGGCTGTTGATGGTACCCACGTCCTTCCAATAGCCGTCAAATTCATAGGCATACAGTCTGTGACCGGCACGAAGAAGGTTGGGGATGATATTCTTTCCGAAATCGTTTTCGGAGTTGGGATCCTCTTCATCTTCCTCCAAAAACTTCCTGAGAATGTTCCATTTGAAAATGTAGATGCCCATGGACGCCTTGTTGGACTTTGGATTTTTGGGCTTCTCCTCAAATTCATAGATCGCTCCGTCCTCGTTGGTATTCATAATACCGAATCGGGAGGCTTCCGCCATAGGTACCGGCCGCACCGCCACCGTCAGGTCCGCATCCATTTTCTTGTGATAGCGGAGCATGGCGGCATAATCCATCTCGTAGATGTGATCGCCGGAAAGAATCAGCACATCATCCGGGTCATACCGGGCAATGAAAGGTATGTTCTGATAGATGGCGTTAGCCGTCCCCTTGTACCAGTCGGAACGCTTGCTTCTGGCATAGGGCGGCAGAACAGACACACCGCCGTGAGAACTGTTGAGATCCCATGGCTGTCCGTTTCCGATGTATTCATTCAGCTCCAATGGCTGATATTGAGTCAGGACACCAACCGTATCGATCTGGGAATTGACACAGTTGGAAAGAGGGAAGTCGATGATTCGGTACTTTCCGCCAAAGGGCACGGCAGGCTTGGCCGTATTTTCCGTCAGGACTTTCAGCCGGCTGCCCTGACCACCGGCCAGAAGCATAGCAACACAGTGCTTTTTTTGAAAATACATATTACGGTTCCTCCTTCATTTGATACAAATATACGCGGAGCAGGCAGATTCTCCTCTGAAAAAAACGTTCTTTTGGGGTATTTTTTGTCTTTCGACGGTTTTTCCTTTTATTACAAAATATCTATTTTTCATTATATCATTTTTGTCTGCATTGCACAAGACCTGTGGGGCAGTTTCCAAAATCTTTTTTAGAAAAAGAGTGTCCAAGGAAAAATATGAGGCGGCAGTTTGGAAAACTCCATAAAATCGCCTTTATAAGGATGAGAAAAACCCAGCTGTGCAGACCACAGGGCAATGGGACTGTTATCTTCCGGCAGGCCGTATTTTCGGTCTCCCACCAGAGGCAGTCCCCGGGAGGAAAACTGGCAGCGAATCTGATGCGTTCTGCCTGTCCGCAGAAGAATTCGGACCAGAGACAGCCCATCGTGCTCTGCCACCCGTTCATAATCCAAAACGGCCTGCTGAACATCCTTACCCGGTTCTGCAGCCACATAGGTCTTTCGTTCCGCCTTGCTGCGAACCAGAAGGTCCGTAAAAGTACCGGCAGGTTCCGGCGTTTGCCCGTGTACCACCGCCAGATATGCCTTTTGGAACAACCCTTCCCGAATCTGCCCAGACAAGTTGGAGGCAGCCTTGGCATTGCGGGCCAGCACCATAAGGCCGCTGACCACCTGATCCAGACGGTGGACCGTCCGCACATTTGCCTGCGGATCACCAAGCGCCTCCCGTATCAGCGACGGCACTCCACCCGGTTCATCGGTGGACTTGACGCCGGCAGGTTTAAGGCAAACCAAAACATCCCGATCCTGATAGATAATTTCCATAAATCCCTCCAGAATGTCTTTGCTGTCATCAGTATATCATGAAATAAAAAAAAGAGAAACTGCATTGTCTGCAGAAATATTTTCTGTTATACTGTTCTCGTGTACACAAAGGAGGCAGACCCATGAAGGAGAAAACAGCACAGATCATCGCCGCATTGAAACGGTCCTACCCGAACCCTGCCTGCGCCCTGCACTATAAGACCGATTACCAGTTGATGATCGCTGTGCGTCTGTCCGCCCAGTGTACCGATGAACGGGTCAACCTGGTCACCCCTGCTCTGTTTGCGCGTTTCCCCTCTTTGGAGGCCTTTGCCCATGCAGATATCTCTGAAGTGGAGGAACTGATTCACTCCTGCGGCTTCTATCGTCAGAAAGCCAGGGACATCGTCCTTGCCTGTCAGATGCTTCTGGAACGGCACGGCGGAAAAGTTCCCGGCACGATGGAAGATCTGCTTTCTCTGCCGGGAGTAGGACGCAAGACAGCCAATTTGCTTCTGGGTGACCTGTACAACGTCCCCGGCAGCGTGGTCTGCGATACCCACTGCATCCGCATCTCCAACAAGCTGGGACTGGCCAGCGGAAAGGAACCGGAAAAAGTGGAGCTTCAGCTCCGGAAAATTTTACCGGCGGAAGAAAGTTCTGATTTCTGCCATCGCATTGTGCTCCACGGCCGTGCTGTCTGCACCGCCCGAACCCCCAAATGCGAAAGGTGCTCCCTTGCCCCTTGGTGCGATTTCTTTCACCGGAGCGAAAAATAACTTGACGGTATCCCTTGTTTTTTGCTATAATATCTCGGATAAAGTGTCAGGTCAAAAGGCCGGAAGGGAGTTTCTCTATGCTGAACCGCTCCAATGTCCGATTTGAATATTTAGGTTTTCCCACCCCTGACTGTGGGGATATTATTTCTTCTCTCCCGCAGGATCGTGAATATACTGTTTTTCCCGGTTTCGTGGATGTGCATGTGCATCTGCGTGAACCGGGTTTTTCTTATAAAGAAACCATTGTTTCCGGCACCCGTGCCTGCGCCCGGGGCGGTTATACCGCCGTATGTGCCATGCCAAACCTGGATCCGGTGCCGGATACACCCGACCATCTCCGGGTACAGGAAGCGATCATTGCCAAGGATGCCTGCATCCGGGTCTTCCCTTACGGTTCCATCACCATGGGGCAGCTGGGAGAAGAATTGGCGGAACTGGATGCTCTTGCTCCCAGCGTACCCGGTTTTTCTGATGACGGTCGGGGCGTTCAATCCCGGGAAATGATGAAAGAGGCCATGGTACGGTCCAAAATGCTTGGCAAACCCATTGTTGCCCATTGTGAGGACAATCATCTGCTCTTTGGCGGTTATATTCATGACGGGCAGTATGCAAAAACCCACAACCACCGCGGTATCTGCTCAGAAAGTGAATGGCGGCCCATTGCCCGGGATCTGGAGCTGGCAGCGGAAACCGGCTGCAGCTACCATGTGTGCCACATTTCCACCAAGGAAAGTGTCTGCCTCATCCGGGAGGCAAAAAAATCCGGCATAGACGTGACCTGTGAAACCGCCCCCCATTATCTGGTGCTGGATGACAGCTGTTTACAGGAGGATGGTCGGTTCAAAATGAACCCGCCCCTGCGGGATAAATCTGACCGGGAAGCATTGGTGGAAGGTCTGGCCGATGGCACCATCGACTGCATCGCCACAGACCATGCCCCCCATAGTGCCGAAGAAAAGTCCCGTGGTCTGGAAAAATCTGCCATGGGTATCGTCGGTATTGAAACCGCCTTTCCCGTGGTCTACACTCATCTTGTCAAAACGGGACTGGTGCCACTGAAAACCGTCCTGAGGGCTCTGACCGTCAATCCCTGCAAACGTTTCTGCATCCCTATGGAGGGATACAGCATCTGGGATCTTCATGGGTGTTACACCGTTGACCCTACCGATTTTGTCAGCATGGGCAAAGCCAGCCCCTTCACAGGCACCAAAGTTTGGGGAAGGTGCATGGCAACTGTTTGGAACGGCAAGACCCTTTGGAAAGGAGAATAACAATGGATCAGCAATTCTGCACCGTTTTGGAAAATAAGCCCCTGACGGATGCGGTCTGGGAAATGAAGCTTCAGGCAGATACCTCTGCCATTACAGCCGCCGGCCGGTTCGTCAATCTGAAACTGGAGGGTCTGTACCTCCGCCGTCCGATTTCCATTTGCGACTGGGATGAAAAAAGTCTGACGCTCCTCTACAAGACCGTCGGAACAGGTACCCGGCAGATGACCAAGCTACGCCCCGGCACCTCCATTGACACGCTGGTGGGACTGGGCAATGGCTACGACATGACCAAAGCCGGAGATGCCCCTTTGCTCATTGGCGGTGGGGTGGGGATCCCCCCTATGTACGGTCTTGCCAAGCGACTGATTGCCGCAGGAAAAGCCGTTACGGTCATTCTGGGTTTCAACACCAAAGAAGAAATTTTCTATGAAGCTGCTTTCAGGGCTTTGGGTGCCACCGTTTATGTGACCACAGCCGACGGCTCTTACGGAACGAAGGGCTTTGTCACCGATGTGATGAAGGATCTCACTTACAGCTATTTTTTCACCTGCGGTCCCATGCCCATGTTCCGAGCCATTGAAGCGGTCGCCGTCACCGGCGGTCAGTTCAGCTTTGAAGAACGGATGGGCTGCGGCTTTGGCGCCTGTATGGGCTGCACCTGTAAGACCAAATACGGCAGCAAACGCATCTGCAAGGATGGTCCTGTGCTGGAACGGGAGGAAATTGTATGGTAAATACCAAAACGACCCTATGCGGCATCGAACTGGATAACCCCGTCATTCCCGCCTCCGGCACCTTTGGTTTCGGAAAAGAGTTCCACGAATTCTATGATATCAACATTCTGGGCAGTTTTTCCTTTAAGGGCACGACCCGGGAACCCCGGTTCGGCAACCCCACTCCACGCATTGCCGAATGTCCAAGCGGTATGCTCAATGCCGTTGGCCTGCAAAACCCCGGCGTGGATCATGTGATCGCCCACGAACTTCCGGAACTGCGCAAAATCTTTCACAAGCCCGTTATGGCCAATATTTCCGGCTTTTCCATAGAGGAATACGTGGAAGTGGCACAGAAGCTGGATCATGAGAGCGGCATCGGTTGGCTGGAAGTGAACATCTCCTGCCCCAATGTCCACGGCGGCGGTATGAGCTTCGGCACAGATCCCAAGGCCGCTTTGGAGGTCACCAAGGCCGTTCGGGCTGTCACCGACAAGCCCATCATCATCAAACTCAGCCCCAATGTCACCGATATTGTCGCCATTGCAAAGGCTTGCGAAGAAGGCGGTGCCGATGGTGTCAGCCTCATCAACACCCTCATGGGAATGCGCCTGGATCTGCAGCGCCGCAAGCCCCTCATTGCCAATATTACCGGCGGCTACTCCGGCCCCGCGGTTTTCCCCGTAGCGCTGCGAATGGTATATCAGGTCAGCAAAGCCGTTTCCATCCCCGTCGTGGGCATGGGAGGCGTATCCAGCGCCAGAGATGTCATCGAAATGATGATGGCCGGTGCCACCGCAGTAGAAGTGGGTGCTGCCAACCTGGTCGATCCTTTCGCCTGCAAGACCATCATCGAAGACTTGCCCAAGGTCATGGCAGAATACAAAATTGAAAATCTCACCGACATCATCGGTGCGGCACATTAAAAACCGGAGGATAGAACTATGGGAAAAGACGTTATCATCGCCTGTGATTTTGCCAGCAAGGAAGCTGCTTTCGCATTTCTGGACAAGTTCACCGGCAAAAAGCCCTTTATCAAGATCGGCATGGAATTGTACTACGCAGAAGGTCCTCAGATCGTCCGGGAGCTGAAAGCCCGGGGACACAAGATTTTTCTGGATCTCAAGCTTCATGATATTCCCAATACCGTTAAGAAGTCCATGGCGGTCCTGTCCCGACTGGATGTGGATATGACCAACCTTCACGCAGCCGGCACAAAGGCCATGATGGAAGCCGCGCTGGAGGGTCTTACCCGACCCGACGGCAGCCGCCCTATGCTCATTGCTGTGACCCAGCTGACTTCCACCAGCCCCGAAGCTATGAAGCAGGATCTGCTCATTGACGCTCCCATGGCAGAGGTGGTCATGCACTATGCCCAGAATGCTGCGGAAGCCGGACTGGATGGTGTGGTCTGCTCCCCTTTGGAAGCAGAGGCCGTTCACAACCGCTGCGGCAAGAATTTCGTCACCGTTACCCCCGGTGTCCGTTTTGCTGACGGTGACAAGGGCGATCAGGTTCGGGTCATGACCCCGGAGCAGGCCAAAAAGATCGGTTCGGACTATATCGTGGTAGGCCGTCCCATCACCGCCGCCGCCGATCCTGTGGCTGCCTATGAGCGCTGCATAGCGGAATTTGTTGACTGAGTAATTTTCAGAAAAGGAGTCTGTATCAATATGGAAAACGCACACATTGTCATTGCCAAAGATCTTTTGAAGATCAAAGCCGTATTCTTCCGTCCCCAGGAACCATTTACCTGGGCCAGCGGTATCAAAAGCCCGGTATATTGTGACAATCGCCTGACCCTCACCGCTCCGGAGGTCCGCAACGATGTGGAGCATGCGTTGGCGGATGTGATTCGGGAAAAATACCCCGATGCAGATATACTGATGGGCACTTCAACCGCAGGAATCGCCCATGCCGCCATTGTGGGGCATATTTTGGGGCTTCCCATGGGTTATGTCCGCTCCGGCAGCAAGGATCACGGCCGTCAAAACCAAATTGAAGGCAAACTGGAACCCGGTCAGAAGGTGGTGGTAGTGGAAGATCTGATCTCCACCGGCGGCAGCTGCATCGAAGTGGTCAATGTTTTGAGGCAGGCCGGTGCCGAAGTGTTGGGTATCGTGTCCATCTTCACCTACGGCATGCAGAAGGGTCTGGATCGGCTGGCTGCTGCCAATGTGGAAAACACCAGCTTAACCAACTTTGACACAATTGCTCAAGTCGCCGCAGAAGAAGGCTATATTCAAAAAGATGACATTGCAAAATTAATACAGTTCCGCAATAACCCTGCTGATGAAAGCTGGATCGGAGGAAATAAATGAGAAGTGTAATTGATATTCTGGACCTGTCCGTAGAGGAACTGGATCAACTGGTCGCTACTGCAAAGGACATTATGGCCAACCCCGGCAAATACGCCCACAAATGCGCCGGCAAGAAACTGGCCACCATGTTTTTCGAGCCCTCCACCCGTACCCGTCTGAGTTTTGAAGCTGCCATGTATGAACTGGGCGGCAATGTTCTGAGTGTATCTTCTGCCGCCTCCTCCTCCGCTTCCAAGGGGGAAAGTGTGGCAGACACCGCTAAAATGATATCCTGCTATGCTGATATTATGGCTATGCGCCATCCCAAGGAAGGTGCTCCTCTGGTGGCTGCCATGAATGCCTCGATTCCGGTCATCAATGCCGGAGACGGCGGTCATTTCCACCCCACGCAAACGCTGGCAGATCTTCTAACCATCCACTGCGAAAAGGGTCGCTTTGACAATTTGACCATCGGCCTGTGCGGCGACTTGAAATTTGGGCGTACCGTCCACTCCCTCATTGTCGCCATGTGCCGCTATCCCAATGTGAAATTTGTTCTCATCTCCCCTGAAGAGCTGAAGCTGCCCAGCTATGTCAAGACAGAGCACATCAGGCCCAGCGGCAAGACGTATGTGCAGACCACCGACCTGGAAGCCGTTATGCCGGAACTGGACGTTCTGTACATGACCCGTGTGCAGCAGGAACGCTTCTTCAACGAAGAGGACTACCTGCGTCTGAAAGACAGCTATATCCTCACACCCGATAAATTAGCCAATGCCAAAAAAGATCTGATCATCATGCATCCCCTGCCTCGTGTCAACGAGATCAGTGTGGCTGTGGATCATGATCCCCGTGCCTGCTATTTCAAGCAGGCCCTCTATGGAAAATTTATGCGTGAGGCTCTGATTTTGAAGCTTTTGGAGGTGCAGTAAATGAAAATTGATTCCATTGTCAACGGCATTGTCATCGACCATATCACTGCCGGTCAGGGCATGAAGCTCTATCATTTGCTCCATCTGGATCAACTGGACTGCTCCGTTGCCATTATCAAGAACGTCCAATCCGGAAAAATGGGGAAAAAGGATATCATTAAAGTAGCCGACACGGTGGATATTGACATGGATGTCATCGGTTATGTGGACCCCAACGCCACCATCAATGTCATTCGCAACGAAAAGCTGGCTGAAAAGAAGCAGATCGAACTGCCGGAAAAACTGGTGAATGTCGTTGCCTGCAAGAACCCCCGCTGCATCACCAGCACCGAGCAGGAATTGCCCCAGGTATTTCTGCTCACAGACCGAAAAAACCGCATTTACCGCTGCCGTTACTGCGAAGCAAAAGCAGAAGGCTGATAGAAGGACGACCCCCCGCGATGCGGGGGGTCGTCCTTTTTCGTGTATCGCTTCAATGCACAGCGGCCTTGCTGCCCGTAAGCGAGTCACAAGGGCAATGGGGTTTCCTACGGTTTTTCCCGATAGGCCGGATCTGCCGGGTAGCCGCCCCGAAGTTTCTGCATGGTACGGGGAACGGCATCCCGGGCTGTTTTCCAGTCAGCACCCTGCTGCCGATAATCAAACATACCTACATACCAATCCAAATCCTCTTTGACCCTGCAAAGATTCTCCTCCATCAGCAGATACATGGTTTCAGCGAACCACTCCCTCCGGCTGTCCGGTAAGTACTTTTCTGCCAACTCCAACACTTCCGCGAAATGCTCCATGCAAAATCCTTTGCAGCCCTCTACCCGCTGCCGAAACTCTTTTTCCTTCAGAAGTGTGAAGAACGTGCTGTAATACCGATCCATATTATACTGTATTTTCTCACAAAGCCAGCATTGCCGGTTCTTTTTCTGTAACTGCTGCCAATAGGCATCCCGGACTGCTTTCTTTTTGGAAAACCGTTTCTTTTTTCGCGGTTTCTCCGCACGGACTGCTTCCCGTGAGAATTCCTCCAGCAGACCGGCAAAGTGAGTCTGCAATATCAGAGCACAGCCCAGATGATTGCCATAATCGTACATTTTTTTCAAATGGCCGCGGCAAAACCCTTTCCCATCTGTACTGCCCCGAACATCCGGTTCCATATAACTGGCCCCGGCTCCCAGAACATACCGCAAAGCGTTCTGCTCTGCCTCCCGTTCCAAATAGCAGAAGGGACATTCCTCCTGCTTTTGAAAAGCCTCATTGACCGGAATGGTCTGGATCTGTTCTTTCATAGAGGTTCTCCTTTGTCCATCAGCAATCTTTGTATCATTATACGTTATTTTCGGTCGGGCTGCAAGCACACTTCCTCTCCCCTGTCATAAAATAGATTGAGCCGGCCAGAGGCCGGTTTTTTTAAGGGGGGGACATCAATGAATGTCCAATTTGATCACATACAAAAGACATTTCAATCTCCCAATGGGGAGATCTCTGCTCTGGAGGATGTGACATTCTCTGTGACAGAGGGAGAATTTGTCAGTATTGTAGGACCTTCCGGCTGCGGAAAGTCTACACTTCTCAATATTCTGGCCGGGCTGGAACGCCCCTCCGGCGGAACGGTTCTTTTGGATGATGTTCCGGTTTTGGGTGCCACGCCCAGTATCGGCTATATGCCGCAAAAAGATCAGCTTTTTGACTGGCGCACCATTTGGGGCAATGTCATGCTGGGGCCGGATATTCTGAAGCAAAAAAATCCCGTCCACGCAAATCGGGTCAAACTTCTGCTGCAGCGTTACGGATTGGAAACATTCTCCCGAAAACTGCCCGGACAGCTTTCCGGTGGGATGCGGCAGCGTTGTGCCCTGATCCGGACTCTTGCCACTGACCCGGGCCTGCTTCTGCTGGATGAGCCGTTTTCGGCGCTGGATTATCAGACCCGTCTGGCAGTCTCCGATGACATTCACCACATCATTCGACAGGAACAGAAAACAGCATTGCTTGTCACCCACGATATAGCAGAAGCCGTTAGTATGTCGGACCGGGTGGTGGTACTGTCTTCCCGACCGGGGCGGGTGCGGTCTATTCACGATCTTTCCGTCCTCTCCGGCCTGACACCCATGGAGCGGCGGGATCACCCCATGTTCCATCGCTTTTTTAATGACATATGGAAGGAGTTGGATTTGGTTGCCTGAAGCCCTTTCTGCCGAGCGGTTGGCGTGGTTAAACGCCCGCAAACGAGTCCGTTTTCACATTCATCTGGCACAAGTCCTTCTGCTGGTTGGCTTTTTTTTACTTTGGGAGCTGGCAGCCCAATGGGGTTGGATCGATTCCTTTTTGGTCAGTTGCCCCAGCCGCATCTTCCGGACACTGAAAAATCTGTGGGCTTCCGGAGATCTGCTGCTCCATGTGGGTGTCTCCTGTCTGGAAACGATCGTCGGCTTTCTTCTGGGCACACTGTTCGGAGCTGCCATCGCCGTCGCCTTATGGCTCTGCCCCAGCCTTTATCGGGTTTTGGACCCCTATTTGGTCGTACTGAACTCTCTGCCAAAAACAGCTCTGGGACCTGTTTTTATTGTCTGGATCGGCGCCGGTCCATCGGCTATTATCGCCATGACGCTGGCGATCTCGCTGGTCGTTACTGTTTTGGAGGTCCACAACGGTTTCCTTTCCACCGATACGGGGAAAATTCGCCTTATGCAGTCCATGGGGGCATCCAGACAACAGATTCTTATGAAATTGGTACTGCCTGCCAACTTTTCCACTTTGATCAATGCATTGAAAGTCAATGTAGGACTCAGTTGGGTCGGCGTCATTATGGGGGAATTTCTTGTCTCCCGGGCCGGTTTGGGCTACCTCATCGTCTACGGTTCTCAGGTTTTCAAAATGGATCTGGTCATGGCAACGGTCCTGCTTCTAGCATTGGCCGCCGCCGGAATGTATCAGGGAATACTTTTACTTGAAAAAGTATTAAAAAAACATTTGGGGGTTTCAACATGAAAAAATTCGGAGCAATTTTTCTGGCGGCGGTGCTGTCCATCGGTTTTTTGACCGGATGCGGTTCAGCCAGGGAGGAAACCGTCACTGTAAAAGTCAGCGAGGTCGCCCATTCCGTGTTCTATGCACCTCAATACGCAGCCATGAGTCAGGGGTTCTTTGAAGAAGAAGGCCTGAAGATTGAACTGATGAACGGCGGCGGTGCTGACAAGGTCATGACATCTGTCCTCACAGGTGAGGTGGATGTGGGTTTGGCCGGACCGGAAGCCTGTATTTATGTGCTTTTGGAAGGGCGGGAAGATGCACCGCGAATCTTTGCACAGCTAACCAACTGCGACGGTGCTTTTCTTGTAGGCAGAACCAAGAAAGACTTCTCATGGGAAGATTTGCGGGGCAAAACCATCATCGGCGGCAGAAAAGGCGGCGTGCCGGAAATGACATTGGAATATGTCATGAAGCAAAACGGTGTCGTGCCCCATACTGACGCCGTGGTGGATACATCCGTTCAGTTCAATATGATGGCCGGTGCCTTTACCGGCGGCATCGGGGACTATGTGGCTCTGTTTGAACCTACAGCCACAGAAGTGGAACTGGCAGGTCAGGGTTATGTCCTGTGTTCCATCGGTGCAGAGAGCGGCGAAATTCCTTACACCGCCTATTTTGCTGCCCAGAGTTATCTGGATGCCCAGCCCGACGTAATTCAGCGGTTCACCAACGCCATTGCCAAGGGTCAGAAATGGGTACAGGAACACTCTGACCGGGAAGTAGCGGAGGCCGTTGCCGATCAGTTCCCCGACACCGATGTGGCCGTTCTGGAGCAGGTCGCCGCCCGATATCGTTCCATTGGGGCATGGAAATCCGTTCCCACCATGGAAGAAGAAGATTTCCTCCGCCTCATGGACGTGATGGAAGAAGCCGGAGAGCTGAGCAAACGGGTTCCCTTTGCCGATTTTACCACCAATACTTTTTCGGAAAAAGCCTCTTAAAAATAACAAGATCCCCCTTTTTAGGGGGATCTTGTTATTTGATATCTGCCGGCAGGACGTCCCGCAGTTTTGTGGGATCCACCACTTTTTCAGGCCCCTGTTCCAGATAGGCCAGAAGGGTCTCCGGCTCGTCAAAAAAGCCGCACAGCCCCAGGCACTCCGGGCGGAGAAATCCCTGTGCAATGGCCTGCTCCAGCATTTGCCGCAGGGGTTCATAATAGCCTTTGGTGTTGAGAACGGCGATGGCCTTTTCATGGCGGCCCAGCTGCCGCAGAGTCAGAATTTCAAAAAATTCTTCAAACGTACCGATTCCGCCGGGTGTCATAATAAATGCATCGGCTCGCTCTTCCATGATGGCTTTTCTCTCTCGCATGGTATCCGTAAAGATAAACTCTGTACATTGGGGATAGAGCACTCCTTCCACGTCAAAAAAACGGGGTGCTACGCCGACGATGCTGCCGTTTCCACGGGTCATACCGCGAGCTGCTGCGCCCATCAAGCCCTTTGCTCCACCGCCGAAAACAAGACCATGACCGTGCTTCGCCATAGCAAAGCCCAATTCCTCCCCCGCCTGCAAATAGGCAGGATCGATCTCATTGCTGGATGCACCATATACGCAAATATTCATATGCGGCCTCCTGTTGGTTTTTTAGAAAAAGACGCAGAAACCATTGCTTCTGCGTCTTTTGTATGATTCAATTACAGAGCCTTCTTTGCAGTCTCCACCAGAGCAGCAAACGCAGCGGCATCATTGATGGCCATCTCAGACAGAGTCTTGCGGTTCATCTCGATACCGGCCTTCTTTAAACCGTACATAAAGCGGGAATAGTTCAGACCCATAGGAGCCACAGCAGCAGAAATACGGGAGATCCACAGCTGACGGAACTCTCTCTTTTTCAGTTTGCGGCCAACATAAGCATAGGTGCCGGACTTAATAACGGCCTGCTTGGCCATTTTGAAGTGGGTAGACTTGGAGCCCCAGTAGGACTTCGCCAGCTTCAGAACTTTATTTCTTCTTTTGCGCGTCATCATTGCGCCTTTAACTCTTGCCATTTCGTTATCCTCCTAATCTATACGACCGATTATTTGTAGGGAATCATCTCGCGGACAGCCGCTGTATTGGTGACATCAGCATAGCCGTTCTTCCGCAGATTTCTGGTTCTCTTGGTGGTCTTTTTGGTGAGGATATGGCTCTTGAAAGCATGGGCTCTCTTCACCTTACCGGTCTTGGTCAGGTTAAATCTTTTCTTTGCGCCACTGTGCGTTTTAAACTTCGGCATTGTTGGATCTCCTTCCGTGTGATTACAATTCTTATTTCGCAGCTTTGGGGCTGAGGAACATGGTCATATGGCGGCCGTCCAGTTTGGGATTCTTCTCAACGGCAGCAACTTCGGCACACTGTTCGCCGAACTGCTTCAGCAGAACTTCGCCAATGGAGGTATGGGCCATTTCACGGCCGCGGAACCGAACAGTCACTTTGACCCGGTTGCCTTCCTTCAGGAACTTTACCGCATTCTTCAGCTTGACGTTAAAATCGTTGGTGTCGATATTGGGAGACATACGGACTTCCTTGATCTCTACCACCCGCTGGTTCTTCTTGGCCTCTTTCTCCTTTTTCATCTGCTCGAAACGGAACTTGCCATAATCCATGATCTTGCAGACCGGAGGTACCGCATTGGGTGCGATCTTCACCAAATCCAGATCTTTTTCATAGGCCAGCTTCAGCGCGTCGGCAGAGGACATGATACCAAGCTGCTCGCCGTCATCGCCAATGACGCGGATCTCCTTATCATGGATCTCCTCATTGAGCTGATGTTCTAATTTACCGATGTGAAACACCTCCAAAATAACAAAACGCGGACACCGCAAGGCACCCGCATCACACATCCCACCCATCCGGCACACCGGCTGGGGAAAAAGCTCTGTTGACCTTTTCGCTTAAAGCTGAAGGTGAGGTGCGGGGCCGCCGCTCCTTCTTTGTTTTAACCTTAGATATATTAGCACTCATTTCCGGCATTGTCAAGGGAAAATATGAGGATTTCTTCGCAAATTTTGAATTTTTTTCTGCAGAAAAAAGCCCAAGATCAAATTCAGTATAGCAAATCATTTTTCACTTGTCAATGGGTTTGTGGTGTATCTGCACAATTTCTCTCTTTTGAACCAACATTTATTGCACATTTTGTACAATATTCCATCTTGCACCCGGAGAAACTTTGTGGTAAGGTATAGTCAGAAAGGGTGATACCAATGTACACGTAATGAACGACTCATCCAAAGACGCCGATGAGTCAACAGATCGCCAAAGCCGATTGTTTCAACATTATGGAGTTCCCCCGTATGGGAAGCAGTTATGCGTGTTATAGAATAAAACATGGCAAGTTGGCAGATCTGATCCTGTAGAATAGAGAGGTAACCAATGATGTTAGATACTAAGAATTCAGAGAAATAACCCTTGACGGTCAGAGTGATGAGCTGATGCGTCAAGGGTTATTTCTTTTTTTCGCAGGAGTCGATATCGGGTCGTGTCGATTGCTGCGAAAAAAAGCTGTATACTTCCCATGGTTTTTGTGCTATAATATCCCATATCGTCCACTGATATTGGACAATTACCTTACGTATGCCGAATGTGCGGCGTGGGGATAAGTGCATAGCATATCAGCACAGGGAGTTTTCGGTAATTTGGCGAGACGGGGTCAAATTCGACAAAATCCGTGGGCGTGTTTTTGTTTTGCCTTTTCCCTTTTCCCATTCGTAACTTACTAATTTTAATCAATGGAGTGAAACCAATTTGAGCGAAAAACTGAAAATCATCTCTCTGGGCGGCCTCAATGAGATCGGCAAAAATCTGACTGTTTTGGAATACGGCAGAGACATCATCATTGTAGACTGCGGTATGGGGTTCCCCGAGGATGACATGTACGGCATCGACTCCGTCATTGCCGATACGACCTATCTGGTCAAGAACAAAGATAAGATCCGTGGTATGTTTATTACCCACGGTCATGAGGACCACATCGGCGGTATCCCCTATGCCATGCAGAATTTCCGCACCCCTATTCACGGCACCCGCCTGACCATTGGTCTTGTAAAAAAGAAGCTGGAAGAATTCAACCTGGAAACCAAGTTAAAAATGTTTACGCATGAAGCCGGCGAAACCGTTAAGGCCGGCAATTTCACCGTAGAATTTATCCATGTGAACCATTCTATTGCCGACGCTGTCGCTTTTGCCATTAAAACGCCTGTGGGCACCGTGGTCATGACCGGTGACTTCAAGATCGACAGCATGGATCCTACGGGGATCATCGATCTGGGCCGCTTCGGTCAATTGGGCAAGGAAGGCGTGCTGGCTCTGCTGTGCGATTCTACCAATGTGGAGCGTCCCGGTTATTCCATCTCGGAAATGCAGGTAGCCGATGGTCTGGACCGCCAGTTCAAAGACTGCAAGCAGCGAATCATCATCACCACATTCGCGTCCAATGCCCACCGCATCCAGAATATTATCAATGTTGCCCATAAGTACGGACGCAAGGTGGCTATCACCGGCCGCAGTATGGAGAATATTATCAAAGTTTCTTCGGAACTGGGCTATCTGACTGTCCCTGCAAAGACCCTTGTGGACATCGGAACCATTAAATCCCTTCCTAAGGAAAAGGTTGTCGTCGTCTCTACCGGTTCTCAGGGCGAAAATATGTCTGCCCTGTACCGCATGGCCTTTACCGGCCACCGGCAGGTGGAGATTCAGCCCGGTGATCGGGTCATTATCTCCGCCTCTGCCATCCCCGGAAATGAAAAAGCAGTCAGCAAGATCATCAACGAATTATACCGCAAAGGCGCCGATGTGGTCAGTGACAAAAATCTGGATCTCCATGCTTCCGGGCATGCAGGTCGGGAAGAACTGAAGATTCTCCATGCACTTCTGAAGCCCCGGTTCTTCATCCCTGTCCATGGCGAACAGCGGCATCTGCAGGCACATTCCCGCCTGGCACAGACCATGGGTATGGACCCCAGAAACATTTTTATTTCCGATATCGGCCGAGTCATTGAGTTGACCAAAACCACCTGCAAGCTTACGGGCACGGTTCCTGCCGGCCGTATTCTGGTGGACGGCACCGGTGTAGGGGATGTGGGCAGCGTAGTCCTCCGGGACCGCAAGCATCTGGCTCAGGACGGTATGCTGGTGGTTGTAGTGAACCTGTCCTCGGAAGATGGCAACATCATCTCCGGTCCGGATATTATCACCCGCGGCTTCATTTATGTGAAAGAATCCGAAAATCTGATGGAGGAGCTTCGGATCATTGCCGCCCATGCCATCGACCGCTGTCTTGCCAGCGGCGTGCGGGATTGGAGCGCTATGAAAGCCAGTGTCAAATCCGACCTGTCCGGTTACCTCTTTAAGACCACAAAGAGAAACCCCATGATTTTACCCGTCATTACAGAGATTTAATGCAAAAGGTGCTTGTCCTATGGACAGGCACCTTTTTTATAAAATTTTTATGGCACACAGAGAAAAACCGTTGTATAATAAATTCATCCAACAGAAATGAGGAATGACTATGATTACGGTTAAAAATCTTTATGATCTGGAACATACACAGGCAAAGCCCCTTTTGGAGCAGGTGACCTACCCTTGGGAGGCCCTTGGCGGCATTGGAGATTTTATTCTGGCTCTGGGCAGTTCTCTGCCGGAAGAAGAATATGATCATCCTGCTGAAAATATTTGGATCTCCAAAACCGCAATCGTGGCCCCTACTGCCTCCATCACCGACCCCTGCATCATCGGCCCGGAAACGGAAGTCCGCCATTGTGCCTTTATCCGCGGCAATGCCCTGGTGGGCGCAGGTGCTGTGGTGGGCAACTCCACGGAGCTGAAAAATGTCATTTTATTTGACAAGGTACAGGTACCCCACTACAATTACGTGGGCGACAGCATTTTAGGCTACAAGGCCCACATGGGTGCCGGCTCTATCACCTCCAATGTAAAAAGCGACAAGCTGCCGGTGGTCATCAAAAACGGTGAGGAAAAAATCGAGACCGGTCGGAAAAAGGTCGGCGCCATGGTAGGCGACGGTGTGGAAGTGGGCTGCGGCTCTATTCTGAACCCCGGCACAGTCATCGGCAGGAATTCCAACATTTACCCTCTGTCCAGTGTCCGCGGCGTCGTCCCGGCCAACAGCATCTATAAAAAGCAGGGCGAAGTGACAGAAAAGAGATAACTCCCGAAAAGGAGGTCATTTATGGCGATTCATCACATTCAGATGCAGGCAGTCAAACAAATGGATCTGCCGGAAATTCTGACCCGCCTGGAAAAAGAACTGCAAATTGAAGCCCTTTGCAAAACCGAACATACATTGGACGGGGCAGAACTCCTGCTTTTGATTTTTGAGGACATTTTCCTTCGAGCCCAGGGAACGATCAGTCTGACGGTACTGCTTTTGGAAAAAGATGGCCTCCAAACAGCGGAGATCATCTCCTCCGGCGGCGGTGAAGGACATTCCTTTGCCTTTGGTGCCAACCGCAGTTTCGCATCCTATTGCGAAAAGGCATTACAGGGCTGCGGTTTTCAAAATACTGAACCGGAGCCGGAGAAAAAGAAATCGAACATCTGGGAATTTTTTAAAGGATAACGGAGAAGAAGACTTGGCTCCCCTTGAGGGGAGCTGGCACGGCGTAGCCGTGACTGAGAGGTGTCTGCTGGTACTTTCTTCCTGCACACACCTCTCCGGTTTCGCTTCGCTCAACCACCTCCCCTCAAGGGGAGGCTTTTTTCTATACAAAGCAAAAACCCCACTGCTCACGCAGTGGGGTTTTCTATTTCAATTACACCAGTTCGATGACTGCCATTTCAGCAGCGTCGCCCTTACGGGCGCCCAGACGGGTCACACGGGTGTAGCCGCCATTACGGTCAGCATACTTAGGTGCGATCTCGCTGAACAGCTTCTTTGCCACATCTTCCTTGGTGATATAGGACAGAGCCTTACGATAGGAAGCCAGAGTGTTCTTCTTGCCCAGAGTGATCATCTTCTCGGCAACAGGCTGCACTTCCTTGGCACGATAGAAAGTGGTTTCGATCTTGCCGTTTTCGAACAGATAGGTGGTCATTGCACGGAGCATGGCCTTTCTCTGCTCGCTGGTACGGCCCAGCTTACGAGTACCAAACATTGGATTTCCCTCCTTTATGAAAAGGTTATCGCTTAATTGTTATTGTTGCTGGCAGCATCTTCACTGGCCAGGGACAAGCCCATGGCAGCCAGTTTGTTCTGCACTTCTTCCAGAGACTTTCTGCCCATGTTGCGAACCTTCATCATATCTTCACCGGTCTTGGAGATCAGGTCTTCGACATTGTTGATGTTGGCACGCTTCAGACAGTTGAAGCTTCTGACGGACAAATCCAGCTCCTCAATGGTCAGTTCCAGAACCTTTGCTCTGGGAGAATCCACCTTTTCCACCACAGTGGACTTGTCGGACAAAGTCTCCGAGAGATCTGTGAACAGGCTCAAATGGTCAGAGAGAATCTTGGCTCCCAGAGACACCGCATCACGAGCCGTGATAGTGGAGTCTGTCCAAACCTCAAGAGTCAGCTTGTCATAATCCGTCATGTTGCCTACACGGGTGTTTTCCACGGTGTAGTTCACCTTGTAAACAGGCGTGTAGATCGAGTCAATGGCGATCACACCAATAGGCATCTGGGGATTCTTGTTCCGATCAGCGGGAACATAGCCCCGGCCATGGCTCAGGGTGATCTCCATATTAAAGGTTGCATCGGGACCAAGAGAGCAGATGTGCAGATCGGGATTGATGATCTCGACCTCACCGTCAGCCTTAATATCGCCGGCGGTCACTTCGCACTCTCCTGCAGCATCAATATAAACCGTCTTGACACCCTTGCAGTGGAGTCTTGCAATGATCTTCTTTACGTTCAGCACGATCTCCGTTACGTCTTCTTTAACGCCGGGGATGGTGGAGAACTCATGCTGGATACCGGCGATCTTGATAGAGGTCGCTGCGGTTCCGGGCAGAGAGGACAGCAAGATTCTTCTGAGGGAATTGCCCAAGGTTGTACCGTAGCCCCGTTCCAGGGGTTCTACCACGTACTTACCATAGGAACTGTCTTCCGGAGCGTCGATGCACTCAATGCGAGGCTTTTCGATTTCTACCATTTATTAATACCCTCCTTGTAACTCCGAAACAAATGTGTTTCGTTGCCGATTTCAGCCTACCAAAAAAACGAGGGTGAAGCGTTACTTGGAGTACAACTCGACGATCAGATTCTCAGCGATCTCGAAGTCGATATCGTCTCTGGCGGGCATTGCGATAACCTTGCCCTGGAGATTGTTCTTGTCACGCTCCAGCCACTTGGGAGCTGCCACGAAAGCATCCGCTTCCTTGAGCATCTTGAACCGAGTGGAGGAAACGCTCTTCTCGCATACGGCGATCACATCACCCACGCTCACCATATAGGAGGGAATGTTGACGCGCTTGCCGTTGACGGTATAGTGACCGTGGTTGACCAACTGACGTGCTTCACGACGGGTGGAAGCAAAGCCCAGGCGATAAACAACGTTATCCAGGCGGCGCTCCACCAGAGACAGCAGGTTTTCGCCGGTATTGCCGGTCATACGCTCGGCCTTCTCAAAATACATTCTGAACTGCTTTTCCAGAATGCCGTAAACAAACTTAACTTTCTGCTTCTCAGTCATCTGCAGTGCGTACTCAGACTTCTTGGCTCTTCTCTGGCCGCCGGGATTCTTGTTGGAAGACTTGGAATAACCCATAGCAGCGGGAGAAACGCCCAGCGTTCTGCAGCGCTTAAGAACAGGCTGTGTATTCTTTGCCATTACTGTTTTTCCTCCTTCTGCAAATTAGACGCGGCGTCTCTTGGGAGGACGGCAGCCATTGTGAGGAATGGGAGTCACGTCCTTGATCATGGTCACTTCCAGACCTGCGGACTGCAGCGCACGGATGGCTGCTTCGCGGCCCTGGCCGGGACCCTTCACATATACTTCAACGGTTTTCAGGCCACAGCTATCGACAGCTGCCTTGGCAGCGGTCTCTGCTGCCATCTGAGCAGCATAGGGAGTGGACTTTCTGGAACCGCGGAAGCCGAGACCGCCGGAGGAGGCCCAGGAAAGGGCATTGCCGTTGGTGTCGGTGATGGTCACCATGGTGTTATTGAAGGAAGAGCGGATATGTGCTGCGCCCTTCTCAATGTTCTTACGCTCTTTGCGGCGCTTGATCACTTTTTTCGCTTGTTTGGCCATTGCAATATCCCTCCTTTACTTCTTCTTATTCGCGATGGTCTTTTTGGGACCCTTGCGGGTACGGGCGTTGGTTTTGGTTCTCTGTCCGCGGACGGGCAGGCCTCTTCTGTGGCGGACACCACGATAGCAGCCGATTTCCGTCAGACGTTTGATGTTCAGAGCGACCTCACGACGCAGGTCACCTTCGATGGTGTAGTTCTTGTCAATTACTTCACGAAGGGCGGCTTCCTGCTCATCGGTCAGATCCTTCACGCGGATATCGGGATCGATGTTAGCCTGGGTCAGAATGTCCTTCGCGCTCTTTCTGCCAATACCGTAGATATAAGTCAAACCGATTTCGATTCTCTTTTCACGGGGCAGGTCAATACCAGCAATACGTGCCATATTAGTTCAGCGCACCTCCTATTAGCCTTGTCTCTGCTTGTGCTTGGGGTTTTCACAAATTACCATGACTCTGCCCTTGCGTTTAATGATCTTGCACTTTTCGCACATGGGCTTCACGGACGGTCTTACCTTCATACTGTTAACCTCCATTTGAGAACAATGTCTCTCATTTACTTCTCCATGTGATCCGACCGCGGGTCAGGTCATAGGGGCTCATCTGAACCGTGACCTTATCGCCGGGCAGGATCTTGATAAAGTTCATCCGGAGCTTGCCGGAAATATGTGCCAGAATGGTGTGTCCGTTGCCAATGTCAACGGAGAACATCGCATTCGGCATTGCATCGACTACGATGCCCTCAAGCTCGATTACGTCGTCTTTTGCCAAAGTTTATTTACCCCCTTGGTTTTGACTGTTGAATTGTTGACCAATTGCGGCCAAATCCCTTCGTAATTCGCTGTTGAGTACCTTGTCACCGTTTTGGATCTTGACGGCGACTCTTGTTTCAGTCCGAGAGACTCTGCGGACATGTTTCAGCTTCTTTCGTTTGGGATTTTCCAGCTTTCTTCCCTTTCCGTCGGCCAGGAATACATAGTTGTCCTGTATATCTACTACATAGAACAGCTTTTCTTTATCCCGTCCGGCCAGGGAAATGACGATATCCGATTTGGAAATATCCATATTAAAGCCCCTCGGTAACGGTGAGTATTTCCGGTTCGCCATCGGTAATGAGCACAGTATTTTCATAGTGAGCGGAGAGTGAACCATCGGCTGTGACCGTTGTCCAGCGGTCTTTCAACACGCTGACATCATAGTGGCCCATATTGACCATGGGCTCTATGGCAAGGGTCATGCCTCTGACCAGTCTCGGCCCTCTACCGGGAGAACCAAAATTGGGCACTTCCGGCTCTTCGTGGAGCTTCTCGCCTACGCCGTGACCTACGAAGGAGCGAACCACACTGAAGCCGTTTTCCTCCACATAGGTTTGCACCCTGTGGGAGATATCGGAGACCCGATACCCCGGTCGTGCCATTTTCAGGCCCTCGAAAAAGCTCTGCTTCGTAACCGAAATGAGCTTTTCTGCCGTTGGAGAGATCCTTCCGCAGGCAAAGGTGGCAGCACAATCACCATGAAAACCTTTCCAGAACGCTCCCACATCGACGCTGACAATGTCACCTTCCTGCAGCTTATAGCCGCCGGGAATACCGTGGATCACCACGTTATTGACACTGATACAGGTACTTGCGGGAAAGCCGTTATAGTTGAGGAAAGACGGTTTTGCACCCTGTGCCACGATAAAGTCGTGGACTGCCGTATCGATCTCTTTGGTTGTAACGCCGGGCCTTACCATCTCGCCTGCCAAAGCACGCGCTGCCGCGGTAATTCTACAGGCCTGACGCATAACCGCAAGTTCTCGCTCATTTTTGATTGGTATCATAAATCATACCCCAGTACCGCCAGAACATCACGGGTGGTGTTCTCAATCTTCTGGTTTCCTTCCACGCATTTCAGGATGCCCCGCTTTGCGTAATAGTCTTTCAGCGGTTCCGTTTCGCTGTGGAACACCTGCAAGCGATTGCGAACGGTCTTGGGATTGTCATCCTTGCGGATGACCAGCTCCCCGCCGCAGACATCGCAGATGTCTTCGACTTTGGGAGGTTTTGCGGTGAGGTGAAAGCCTGCACCGCACTTGCCGCAGATCCTGCGGCCGGTCATGCGTGCTTCGATCACATCATCACAGATCTCAATGGAAACAACGGCATCAAAATGAATCCCGCGTTCTTCCAGTGCAACTGCCTGGGGGATGGTACGGGGCATTCCGTCCAGAATGAAACCGTTTTTGCAGTCATCCCGGGCGACCCGTTCCTCGACGATGCCAATCACGACATCGTCGGGAACGAGCTGACCGTTATCCATGAAGTTCTTGGCTTTCAGCCCTGTGGGAGTGCTGTTTTTAATGGCCTCGCGGAGCATATCGCCGGTGGAAATCGAGGGGATATTCAGCTTTTTGCTGATGATCTCCGCCTGCGTTCCTTTTCCGGCTCCGGGCGCACCCAACAGAATTAGCTTCATGTCAGCGCCTCACTTACTCCAGGAAACCTTTGTAGTGACGCATGAGCATCTGTGCTTCCAGACTCTTGACCACTTCCAGAGCAACACCCACCACGATGATGACGGAAGTACCGCCGATGGCCAGGGTGTTATCCTTGATAACTGCACCGATGATCACGGGCAGCAGGGCAACGAAGGCCAGATAGATCGCACCAAAGAGGGTGATCTTGTTGATCACCTTGGCAATGAAGTCAGAAGTGGGCTTACCGGGGCGGAAGCCGGGGATAAAGCCGCCGTTCTTCTTCATATTGTTGGCGATCTCAATGGGGTTGAACTGAATGGAAGAGTAGAAATAGCTGAATGCAATGATCAGCAGGAAATAAATCACCATATAGACCACGCTCTCGCTGGAGAAGAACCACTTGTTCATGAAACCCCAGAAGCCGGCTTCCGGTGTGCCGGTGAAGGCCATGACCGTAGCAGGCAAAGAAGCAATGGACTGTGCGAAAATCACAGGCAGGACGCCGGCCATGTTGACCTTGATGGGCAGATGGGTGCTTTGACCACCGTACATCTTACGGCCAACCACTCGCTTGGCATACTGTACGGGGATTCTGCGCTCGGAATTGGTAACAAATACAATGACCAAAACCAAGAGAATAACGCCCACCAGCAGCATAGTAGCAAGATACCAAGCCAGGGTACCGGAGACCAGGCCTCTGTACAGAGAACCGACCTGCATGGGGATGCGGGAGATGATACCGGCAAACAGGATCATGGAAATGCCGTTGCCGATGCCGTCCTTATCAATCTGCTCGCCCAGCCACATAACCAGGCAGGCGCCGCCGGTGAAGGTCAGGATAATGACCAGGGCAGACAGGAAGCCGGCTTCAGTCAGCAGACTGCTGGCGTTGCGGAGCATCATGAAGTAAGCCCAACCCATCAGCAGGGCCAGTGCCAGAGTCGTGTAGCGGGAGATCCGCTGCAGTTTCTTCTTACCCTCTTCGCCGCCTTCCTTGGAAAGTCTTTCCAAATAAGGGATTGCGACGGTCAGAAGCTGGATGATAATGGACGAGTTAATGTACGGCTGGATGCCCAGTGCAAAAACCGTAGCCTGCGAGAAAGCAGAACCGGACATTGCATTGTACAGACCCAGAATCGTACCGGACAGTTCGCTGGAGAAATAATTTGCCAGCGCCTTCACGTCCACGTAAGGAACGGGAACTACAGAGCCCAGACGGAAGATCAAAAGAATGAAGAGGGTAAAAATAAGCTTCTTTCTAAGCTCGGTGATTTTCCAAGCGTTTCGAATAGTCGCGAACATTTTTACACCACCTCAGCCTTTCCACCTGCCTGCTCGATCTTTGCCTTGGCAGATTCGGAGAAAGCAGCAGCCTTCACCGTGACCTTAGCCGTAACAGTGCCGTTGCCCAACACCTTCAGGCCGTAGGGGCAATCATGCAGAATGCCTTCAGCCAGAAGAGCCTGTGCGTCCACAACAGAACCGTCTTCAAAACGGTTGAGGACTGCAACATTGATGGCAGTCAGGGGCTTTGCGAAGATGTTGTTGAAACCGCGCTTGGGAATGCGGCGAGCCAAAGGCATCTGACCGCCTTCAAAACCGGTGCGGATCTTGCCGCCGCTGCGGGCCTTCTGACCCTTATGACCACGGCCGGCAGTTTTGCCGTTGCCGGTACCGGCACCGCGGCCCTTGCGCTTGCCCTCATGGGTGGAACCCATGACGGGAGACAATTCGTTCAGATTCATGGTGCTTGCCCTCCTTATGCTTCCTCAGTGACCTGCAGCAGGTAACCGATCTTAGCGATCTTGCCGCGAGTCTGGGTGTTGTCAGGCTGAATAACTTCCTGACCGATCTTGCGCAGGCCCAAAGAATTGGCAGTGGCAATGTGCTTGTCGAGACGGCCGTTGAGGCTCTTGACCAGCTTAATCTTCAATTTCGCCATGTCTTAGCCCTCCTTAACCGACGATTTCTTCCACGCTCTTGCCTCTGATGCGGGCGACTTCTTCAGCGCCGCGCAGAGACATCAACCCCTGCATGCAAGCCTTAACGATATTCTGCGGGTTGTTGGAGCGCAGGGACTTGGAACGAATGTTGGACACACCAACTGCTTCCATCACAGCACGGACAGCGCCGCTGGCGATGATACCGGTGCCTTCGGGGGCGGGTTTCATCAGCACAGTGCCGGCACCGAAAATGCCGGTGACTTCGTGAGGAATCGTAGTGCCGTCCAGAGTAATCTTGACCATGTTCTTCTTGGCGTCAGCAATGCCCTTCAGGATGGCTTCGGAAACTTCCGCAGCCTTGCCCAGACCATAACCGACGGTACCCTTGCCGTCGCCAACGACGACCAGAGCGGAGAACTTCATTACGCGTCCGCCTTTAACGGTCTTGGAGACACGGTTCAGGTAGACGACTTTTTCGATAAACTCAGGGGCTTCATTTCGCTCCTGTCTATCTCTATTATAAGCCATTGTATTTCCTCCTCCGATTAGAACTTCAGACCGGCTTCGCGGGCGCCTTCAGCCAGCTCTGCCACACGGCCGTGATAGACATAGCCGCCGCGGTCGAACACGACTTCTTCAATGCCCTTTGCCTTGGCACGCTCAGCCACCAGGGCGCCAACCTTGCGGGCGGCATCCTTGTTGCCGGTGGTGCCTTCGAAATCCTTTTCGAGGGTGGAAGCGGCAGCCAGGGTGACGCCGTTCACATCATCGATAACCTGTGCATACATATTCGCATTGCTGCGGAACACGTTCAGCCGAGGTCTCTCGGGTGTGCCGGAGATCTTGCCGCGCACTCTGGTATGGCGCTTCATGCGCTGTGCGTTTTTATCAAAATTCTTTACCATGTTGGCACACCTCCTAATTATTTCTTACCGCCGGTCTTACCGACCTTGCGGCGAATGACCTCAGTGGTATACTTGATGCCCTTGCCCTTGTAAGGCTCGGGGGGACGCTTACCGCGAATTTCAGCAGCGATCTGACCAACTTTCTGGTTATCGATACCGGAAACAATGATGCGGTTAGGGCCGGGGGCTTCCAGCTTCACGTCCTCGGTCTCTTCCACCACGATGGGATGGGAGAAGCCCAGGTTCATGACCAGCTTGGTGCCTTCCTTCTGAACACGGTAGCCAACACCGTTGACTTCCAGTTCCTTGGAGAAGCCATTGGTCACACCCACGACCATATTATTCAGCAAGGTGCGGGTCAGGCCATGAAGGCTTCTGTTCATCTTTTCATCGTTGGGGCGGGTGACGGTTGCCACAGCACCGTCCACAGCGATCTGCATATTGGGATGGAATGCCTTGGTCAGAGTACCCTTGGGGCCTTTGACGGTGACAACGTTGCCGTCAGCAACCTTGATCTCCACGCCTGCCGGTACGGTGATAGGCATTTTGCCGATTCTAGACATAATGTTATCCTCCTTCTTACCAGACAAACGCCAGGACTTCGCCGCCGACATGATTGGCTCTTGCATTCTTGTCGGTCATGACGCCCTTGGATGTGGAAATGATGGCAATACCAAGTCCCTTCAGGACGCGGGGAAGTTCTTCAGCACCGGCGTACACACGCAGACCGGGCTTGGAAACGCGGCGCAGACCAGAGATAACCTTCTCTTTTCCGGCCAGATACTTCAGAGTGATGCGGATGATACCCTGGGTGCCGTCTTCCACGATCTGGAAGGACTTGATATAGCCCTCATCCAGAAGGATCTGGGCAATCGCCTTTTTCAGGTTGGAAGCGGGGACATCCACGGTGTCGTGCTTTGCCGAGTTCGCATTCCGGATTCGGGTCAGCATATCGGCTACGGGATCGGTGATTTGCATGGTTTATACCTCCTATTAGAAGTTACAGGGAGTTCCCTGTTATGACATCAGGGTATCAGAAGAATGTGAGCCGCAAGCGGAGCCCCGGCTCCATCTTCTTCTGACTTCTGACGCCTGTTTTACAGTTGTTTTACTGCTTCTGCAGGAAATTTTTGTCAGAGAAGGTTTTTGAGCGAAGACAGTGCTGTCTGCACGGCGGGCTCAAAAACCGCACTATGACGAAAATTTACCAGGAAGCCTTCTTCACGCCGGGAATCTGGCCCTTGTAAGCCAGTTCACGGAAGCAGATACGGCACACGCCGTAATCACGCAGATAGGCATGGGGACGGCCACAGATCTTGCACCGGTTATAAGCACGGGTGGAGAACTTAGCGTCAGCCTGCTGCTTGAGGATCATTGCTTTTCTAGCCATTACTTTCTTCCTCCAATCAAGCGTAGAAGGGAGCGCCAACCAGCTTCAGCAGCTCTTTGGCTTCCTCATCGGTTTTGGCAGTGGTGCAGATGCAGATGTCCATGCCACGGATCTTGTCGACCTTGTCGTACTCGATTTCGGGGAAGATCAGCTGCTCCTTCAGGCCCAGGGCATAGTTTCCACGGCCGTCGAAGGAGTTGGGGTTGATGCCGCGGAAGTCACGAACACGGGGCAGTGCCACGTTGAACAGACGATCCACGAATTCCCACATTTTGTCGCCGCGGAGCGTGACCTTCACGCCGACAGTTTCGCCTTCACGGACCTTGAAGTTAGCCACGGACTTGCGAGCTTTGGTGGTGACAGGCTTCTGGCCGGTGATGGTGGCGATATCCTTGCAGATGGCCTCGATCTCCTTGGCGTTGTTCTTGCTTTCGCCGCAACCAACATTGACGATGATCTTATCCATCTTCGGGATCTGCATAACGCTCTTATAACCGAACTTCTTCATCAGGACAGGAGCGATTTCTTCGGTATACTTAACTTTCAGTCTAGCAGCCATTTCTTTGCTCCTCCTTCTTAAATGGTAGCGCCGCACTTCTTGCAGGTGCGGACATTCTTGCCGTCAACGGTCTTGTGGCCAACGCGGGTGGCCTTGCTGCACTTGGGGCAGACCAGCATGACCTTAGAGACGTACATGGGGATCTCCTTGCGGATGATGCCGCCTTCCTCGCCCTGCTTCCGGGGCTTCACATGGCAGGTTGCCACATTAACACCTTCCACAATGACCTTCTTGTCGGCAGGCATGGCTTCCAGAACCTTGCCTTCTTTACCCTTGTCCTTACCGGACAGGACAACAACCTTGTCGTTCTTAATAATGTTCATTCTCAGCTACCCCCTTAAATGGTTTCGGGTGCCAGAGACAGAATCTTCATGTATTCCTTGTCACGAAGCTCTCTGGCCACCGGCCCAAAGATACGGGTGCCTCTGGGGTTCTTGTCATCCTTGATAAGGACGGCTGCGTTTTCATCAAAACGGACGTAAGTGCCGTCATTCCGGTGCACGCCCTTTTTGGTGCGGACGATGACGGCCTTGACCACTTCGCCCTTCTTCACTGTGCCATTGGGAGCAGCCTTGCGGACGGAAGCAACGATGACATCACCGATGTTGCCGTATTTCCGCTTGGAGCCGCCCAGCACGCGGATACACTTAATTTCTTTGGCGCCGGTATTGTCGGCAACCTTCAGATAACTCTCTTGCTGAAGCATGATTGCTGACCTCCTTACTTCGCCTTCTCAATGATGTTGACGAGGCGCCATCTCTTATCCTTGGAAAGAGGACGGCACTCCATCACTTCTACGGTATCGCCGATGCCCGCTGCATTCAGTTCGTCGTGGGCTTTCAGCTTGTAGGTTCTCTTCATGATCTTCTTGTACAGCGGATGCTGCACGCTATCCTTCACCGCGACCACGATGGTCTTATCCATCTTGTCGGAGACAACGGTACCGACCCGGGTCTTGCGGAAAGCTCTGTTCATTTCACTCATTATAGCTTACCTCCTTAGGCTTCGGGCCGAAGCTCCTTTTCACGCAGAATAGTTTTGACTCGGGCAATCTCCTTCTTGACGACTGCAATCTGCAGGGGGTTGTCAAGCTGATTGGTGGCGTGCTGCATGCGCAGGGTGAACAGATCCTTCTTCAGATCTGCCAGCTTTGCTTCCAGCTCCGCATTGGACATCTTGCGAATTTCAGTTGCCTTCATCTTATTCACCACCATTCTCGGTTTCCAAGTCAGCCTTGGCCACGATCTTCGTCTTGATGGGCAGCTTGTGCTGAGCCAGACGAAGAGCTTCACGAGCGACTTCTTCAGAGACGCCGCCGATCTCGAACATAACCTTCTGAGCCTTGACCACAGCTACCCAGTACTCAGGGGCACCTTTACCGGAACC
>JAZRTT010000007.1:0-25389 GCA_045652125.1 Candidatus Avilachnospira sp.
AATTAACGAACAGGAGGATTTCAATTTGAGTGTATATGGATATATCCGTGTGAGCAGCAAGGATCAGAAAGAGGATCGACAGCAGATTGCCTTGAAAGAAGTCGGCGTTGAACTGCAAAATATCTATGTGGATAAGCAGTCCGGCAAAGATTTCAACCGTCCGCAGTACAAGAAGATGCTGCGGAAATTGAAAAAAGACGATCTGCTCTACATCAAGAGCATTGACCGTCTTGGACGAAACTATGAGGAAATTTTACAGCAATGGCGGATACTCACGAAAGAAAAAGGGGTTGACATTGTGGTGTTGGATATGCCGCTGTTGGACACCCGCAGAGGCAAAGATTTGATGGGAACATTCCTTTCCGATATTGTGCTGCAGCTGCTGTCCTTTGTGGCAGAAAACGAGCGCACAAACATCAAACAACGCCAAGCCGAGGGAATTGCCGCCGCAAAGGCCAAAGGCATTCGTTTCGGCAGACCACCCAAACCACTCCCTGAGAATTTCCATAGCTGCTATCAGCGTTGGAAACAGGGTGAAATCACCGGAACAGCTGCGGCGAAAGAATGTGGGATGCCACTTGCCACATTCCGTTACCGAGCGGAAGTTTACGAAAATGCCAAGTTGTTGTAAGTGTGTCTATTTTACAGGAAGGTGTACTTTTTTACAACACAGATTTTCGCTATAAGCCGGGCCAAAAACAGCAAATATTTGCATTTCAAGAGTAGAAAAAATGCACTTGCCGTGGTATAATATTTTTAATATGGAAGGGTGTGCCTTTTTCAGAAAAGTACACTTTTTCATAACTACAAAGAGAGATTCGAGGAAATTAGCTGTGGAGAAAATCAATTTACCAACAGCAACGAAAAATCTAAAAAAGAATTTTTCGCTGTTGTTTTCGGCTGTTGCTGCTTTATGTTTATTCTTATCACCATCACTAACATCACTGTTGATGATTGCCGCCATTTTTATGGCAGTTACCATGGTCGCATTACTGGATAAGGCAAAGCCCCCTTTGGTTGCAAGCAGACTCGCCCGGTTGGTGGCCTGGATAATCTCAATGCTGATTGTGTTCGTGGGTTTTGATTCATTCCAAACTACATGGACGCCTTCCAGCAAAGTTGCGGCTTTGGCAAGCGCCCTTCATTTAACCACACCGATATTGCTTTTGATCGTTGGCGTGGTTGGCTGTGTGGTGGGTTTCTATGCCATGTATGTATTGTCGTGCTGGATTGTTACTTGGGGAACTCAGTTGCTCAAAGAAAGATTGCCCGTGCAGGAAAAATCTGAAATCGTTGCCAATTTGAAACGAAATTGGTATTTCCCGATTTCTGCAATGGCGTTTTTCTGTTTGACAATGGATAACACATTGGGTTACTGTATTGGATTGCTGATCGTTTTTGCGATTATGATTATTGTTGCCAGTCAGTTCACTTCTGTATGGATCATTGTCAAACAGCACACTATCGTAGAAAAAATTCTGTGCCTTCTAAGCGCTATCGGCATCTCCTTAGGAAATCAAAATCATTTTTACGAAGAAACGGTAAAGCTGACAGGTAAAATGGGTTTGCCTGAAATCTTCGACAAATTGTTTTTGTTCGTCAGTTATTTCGGCACCATCTGCGCAGTATTCTTTGTCCTTTTCTGCCTGCTGGTTTTCTGGAAAGAAATAAAACGCATTGCTTATGGTATGGAATTGAGCAAGAGTGTGAGCCGGAAGGAATGGGCAATTTATGCCTTCCTTCTTTCTGCAACAATTTGCTTTGTTGTGTTTTCTTTCTCTCAGTCCCAAGCGTTTTATGGAACTGAACTTTCCTATGATATTATCTACACCAGCGACTCGCCATCTTTGGTGAAGGGGGATGTTTATCTGGCATTGACCCATCCGGAAAATGATCTTAGACAGCCGTTGTTTGCTGTATTTGCGGCACCGTTTGTCGGCATTCCGTATCTGCTTGGAAGGCTGTTCGGAGTTTCAGCATCTGTGCAAGCCATGCTGATTAACATGGTTCAGGTCATTATGCTGTTTGTCGCAAACTTCATGCTGGCAAAAATGATGAAGCTCAATCCAATCAAGCGAGTTTGCTTCATGCTGCTGACCTCCTGCACTTACACGCATCTGCTGTTTACCTTGATGATGGAGCAATATATCATCGCATATTTCTGGTTGATCTTCTGTATTTATCTTATTTCTGAAAATCAGCGTCCTGACAGGATCGCTCTGTGGGGAGCAGGTGGCACATTGCTGACCAGTATGGTATTATTGCCGTTTATGTCAGATAAGAATCCGGTCAGAAATTTCAGAGAGTGGTTTGCCGATATGGTCAAGTTCGGCCTGGAATTTGTTGCGGTCATGCTGGTATTCTGCCGCTTTGATGTTATTTTCAACCTGGCATCAAAAATTACCCAACTAAGTGGTTTCACCGGAAAGAGTCAATCTTTCGCTGATAAGCTTTATCAGTATATTACTTTTGTTGCAAACTGCTTTGTTGCGCCAAATGCTGGTGTGAACACAACAGCATTTGACCATATCTCCTGGCAGCTGACCCCTGTGACCAGCATCAACTTTATGGGCATTGTCATTCTGCTACTTGTAATCGTCAGTACAATTCTGAACAAAGATAAAAAGAGTAGTCTGCTTTCTGCTGGCTGGGTTGTGTTTTCTGTAGTTATGCTCCTTGGATTGGGATGGGGAACAAAAGAAAATGGCCTGATTCTGTATGCGCTGTACTTTGGCTGGGCATTCCTGGTTCTCCTGTTCCAGTTGGTCGAGAAGATTGAGTACAAGCTGAACGTAAAATTCCTTGTCCCGTTGTTCAGCATCGTATGTGCGGTTGTACTGGCTGTGGTCAATATTCCGGCGATTATGGAAGTGGTGAATTTTGCGATCGCCTATTTCCCGGTGTAAGGAGGTAGCCACATGAAGCATTATCTGAAACTGATGCGTGTTCACCACTACATCAAGAATCTTCTTGTTTTTGCGGCATTGGCTTGCAGTGGTCAGCTATTTAATTTAGAAAGGCTGACCGCCGGCATCGCTGCATTTATTGCTTTCTGCATGGTATCGTCGGTGGTATATATCATCAATGACATTCGTGATGTAGAAAAAGACCGCAAGCATCCGACCAAATGCAAGCGCCCTATCGCCGCAGGGACTGTGTCTGTTAAGTGTGCGTGGGGATTGGCGATTGTTCTTCTGCTGATTGCCGTTGTATGTAATTGCCTGACATTCCATGTAACATCTACCTTGCTGTTGGCACTCTATCTAATTTTGAATTTGGCTTACAGTTTTGGCTTGAAGAATATTCTCATCGTTGATGTTACCATTCTTGTCGCAGGCTTTTTGATCCGCATTCTCTACGGTGCCTTCGTAACAGAGATTATTATTTCTAACTGGCTCTATCTGACCGTGATCGCACTGGCATTTTATTTTGCTCTGGGCAAGCGCAGAAATGAATTGAAGCAGATTGGTGATGGAGAAACAAGACAGGTGCTGAAAGCATACCCGGTCAATTTCCTCGATAAAAATATGGGAATGTGTCTGACCCTGGCAAATGTTTTCTATGCACTGTGGAGCATGGATGAAAAAACAATGTTGTTTTACAACAACGAATACCTGATTTTCACCGTCCCGATTGTTCTGCTGATTACCATGAAGTATAGCCTGGATATTGAGGGTGAATCTGACGGTGATCCCGTGGAGGTTCTGCTCCATGACAAGGTGCTGCTTACCCTGTGCGTTCTGTACTTAGCGGTCATGTTTGCGATCCTGTATCTGTGAAAGTGTGACCGACCATGAATGTATATGATTTTGACGGAACAATTTACAATGGCGACAGCACAGTTGACTTTTTCATGTATGCACTGAAACGCAATCCATCGGTGCTACTGTACTTGCCGAAACAGGCGTGGGGATTCATTTTATACGGAGCAAAACGAATTGACAAGACAAAACTCAAGGAATACTTTTTCAGTTTTCTCGCCGCCATCAACACTGAGGATCTGGCAGAATCATTCTGGAATCAGAATCAGCATAAGATTTTGGATTGGTATCTCAAGCAGCAGAACGAGGATGATATTATCATTTCCGCATCCCCGAAATTTCTGCTGCAACCAATATGCAATAGACTGGGAATCCGTTATTTGATTGCATCTGAGGTTGATCCAGGGAACGGAATGTTCACCGGAGAGAACTGCCGTGGGATAGAGAAGGTACAACGCTTGGCATCCGAATACAATGTAACTCATATTGACAATTTTTACTCCGACTCCCTTTCCGATCTGCCGTTGGCAAAAATTGCGGACAAGGCTTTTCTGGTGGATAAAGGAATGGTTAATGAGTGGAAAGGACTTTAAAACCATGAGTAGAGATAAAACCATTGATCGACTTCGTGGCTTCGCAATGTTTTGGGTAATTGTGGTTCATGTCCTGTATTGGGGAAACTTTTTTACCAATGGATATGTAAACTTGTTGAAGTCCTTTTGCTTGTTTGAGATGCCCCTGTTCTTTTTTATTACTGGTGCCAGCAACAGTTTTAGCAAAATTAGCGGCTATTTCGATTTTGTGAGCAAACGATTTCATCGAATCTTAATACCATATTGGGTATTTGCCATCATCTGTGCATTTCTTTCCATCGGCAAGTTCAGCATAGAAGGTAATATGGATTTCCTTGCAGGAATAAAAGTTCTCTTGTCTTGGATGGTGCCGGTTAACAGGCAAATAACATCGGTATCATACCTTACTTGGGCACTATGGTTTGTCCCGGTATATCTTTGTGTTGTTCTAATTATTCCGGTACTCAGACGAATGAGAGATTCGACCAGGAAGATCGAGTTTGCATTCTTGCTGATAGGTATATTTGTTGTAACTTGCTTACTGAAAATGGGCTGGTTTCAGAATGTTGCCTTCTATTCATTTTGGACATATATGGGCTTGTTTTACCGTGACATAAAAACGGCGGCTGAACAGAAGCATACCAGGAGATACTTCCTATATTTAGCCACCGCAGGATTGGCAGTGATTTGTATACTTTATCTGGCCGGACAACCCATAGATATGCAGTCTAATAAGTTTCCGCCGAATTTGGTGTTCTTAGTGTTCTCCATTATGATGATGACGCTAATCATTTTTGCAGTACCATATCTTGATAGGTTTATAGGATGGTTAGAGAGTGGTAAGATGTCTGGCAAGATCTTCAACTTGTTTTCGACTCGAAGCATGACAATATTTCTCTATCAGGTTTTTGCGTTTAACCTGACAATTCGCCTTACCAATATTTTGATCGTTGGTGATAGCATCATTGTGTCCATTGCAAAATCAGTTTTCTGCTTAGTGGAAACGATACCCATTTGTGCTGGGCTTGCGGTTATTTTTGGCAAAGTTGAAAAGTTGGAAATAAGGCATTACGGAAACAAAATATGAATAGAATAACTGAATCAATAAGAAAAAACAAACAACTGTTGCTCTACCTGTTCTTTGGTATGTGCACTACTGCTATCAACACCATCTGTTACGGAGTTCTGTATGAGTTTCTGTGTGTGGATAACATTCCAAGTACAATTCTTGCATGGCTGGTGGCGGTGATATTTGCGTTCGTCACAAACAAAATATTTGTATTTGACAGCAAACGAACAAGAGCGTCAGAACAGCTGACAGAATTTGTATCCTTTTTTAGTTGTCGCATTATAACCGGAATAATGGATGTGGTAATTATGGCCGTCGCAGTTGATTATCTAAAATGGAACAGCTTGATTTGGAAGTTAATCTCAAATATCATCGTAACGATAATCAATTATGTAGCGAGTAAGTTTATAATTTTTAAGAACGACAGCAAGAATTAAAACCCTTAGTTTACTAAGGGCGCACTTCTATACAGGGGAAAGCCCTGTATGTGCGCTCTGCGAGGCTGACAGCCCGGACGATTGAAAGTCCGGGCTGTTTTGCGTCACTTCGTTCCGAACAAGGGGCTGCACCCCCTTGCGGCTTCGCCTATCCCTGCGCGCTTGCCGTTTGGAAACGGTTTTGACAAACCATTCCCAACCGACAAGTCTGAAATTGAACACCATACATAGACCGTTTACCGATTATCGGTAGGCGGTCTTTTTATATCCCCACATCAAAATCAAGGAGGTCATGCACTATGGCGAAACAGAAAACCATCCCCGAACTGGAAGCCGAGAAAGCGGAAAATGAACGCAAGCTCACGCAGCTCCAACACAAAAAACAGCAGATTGAAAACCGCATCACCTACTACGAAAAAGGTGATCGGCGTAAGCGGGCGCACCACCTTATCACCCGTGGCGCAGCCATTGAAAGCGTCGCACCGCTGACAAAGATTTTGACCGAAGCCGAGTTTTATGCCTTTGCTGAAAAAGCATTTTCTCTGCCCGAGGTCAAGGGATTGCTCATGCAGGCAATCAACGAACACAACATTGCAGAACAGAAAGAGAGGCATTGAGTATCGCACTATATCATTTTCATGTGACACAAATCAAACGCAGCGCAGGACAATCCGCTATTGCATCCGCCGCCTATCGCTCCGGCGAAAAGCTGCACAGCGAATACTACGGAGAGGACAGCGACTACACCCAAAAGGTCGGAGTGATCTGCTCCGAAATCCTTCTGCCATCCCATGCACCACCGGAATATGCAGATCGGCAAACCTTGTGGAACGCCGTTGAAAAAATCGAACAGCACCCCAAAGCGCAGCTTGCCTACAGCTTTGACATTGCTTTGCAGAACGAGTTTTCCATGCAGGAGAACATCGAGATTGCAAGGCAATTTTTATTGGAGCAGTTTGTGAGCCGTGGCATGATCGTAGACTTTGCCGTTCACTCTCCCGACAAAGAGGACGGCGGCATTTCCAATCCCCACTTCCATGTCATGTGTCCGATACGTCCTATGGATGAACACGGCAGATGGGGCAACAAGCAGCGGCGAGAATATCTTCTTGACGAGAATGGTGAGCGCATCCGTGATGAAGCAGGAAACTATGTATTCAACGCTGTGCCGACCACCGAATGGGGCAGCCCCGACACCTTGGAGCAATGGCGGCAAGCATGGGCTGATCTGTGCAATCAGAAGTTTGCGGAAAAGGAATTGGACTGTCGGATCGACCACCGCAGTTATGAGCGACAGGGCATCGACCAAGTTCCCACCGTCCATGAGGGCGTGACTGTCCGGGCGATGGAAGCAAAGGGCATCCGCACCGACAAGGGCGATATGAACAGATGGATTCGCCGGATCAACAGCATGAGAAAAAATATTGCTGCCATGCTGAGTGAATTGTTCGCCGCCATCCGGGAGATCAACCGAGAGCTTAAAGCACCGAAGGAAGCCACCCTTGCTGAGATCATTACCGACTATTACAGCAAACGCAATGCCGGTGCATGGAGTGTTTACGGCAAGGTGGGCAATCTCAAAAACATGAGTCAGCTTGTAAATTATATCAGCGAAAACAATCTGCGCACTGTTGCCGATCTGGAAGCAAGGGTATCGGCTCAGCAGGAGAAACTGGATGCACGATCTGCCGCCTGCAAATCCGTTGAAGCGAAGATGAAAGACACCACCGAGCTTCTTCGACAGGCACAGAACTATGCAGACACCAAACCCATTTACGATGAATGGTATCGCATCAAGTTCAAGGGCAAGAAAGACAAATTTAAGGACGAACACGAAAGCGAGCTTCGAAAGTATTACGCCGCCGAGCGCAAACTGAAACCGCACTTCCATGACGGAAAGCTGCCGCTGACGAAATGGAGAAAAGACATTACTGCATTGGAAAACGAGTACACAGCTATGCAGACAGAAATGGAAGCCCTGCGTGATAATGTACGCAATCTGCGTCAGGTCACGCTGGCGGTCAGAAGTGCCGACAACGAAAGACAGCAGCTTTCGGAACAGAACAAAAACCGTCACCATCAGAATGAACGATAAGGAGGAATTGAATGACCAACGAAATTACCACCGCATACGAACCCATTGACCTTTGCGCCTGCTTTGACATTCTCCATTTCCCGCCGGAGGACTTTATGGAGGAATGCCGCATCTACTGGCTTAATCATAATCCTTTCCATGGAACGATTGAGCGCCGCATCGGCAACACATGGTTCACCATCGAGACCGAATGTGCCGGAACGGAGAAGCTGACCGATAAGGTCAAGCGTCTGATCTTCTCCGACAAAAATCTTGCGAAAGGGGGCGCTTGTTCATGACAGAGACAAAAAGTTATGTTAATATAAAACCATGCACAACGGTTCTGTCAGCTGACCAACAACCAAAGGAGGAAATTATGTTGGATCAGCAGAAAATCACCATCATCTACTGCCGCCTGTCCGTGGAGGACATCAAGGAAGATACCAAAGACGGAAAGGGTAATTCCAAGGCAGATGAGTCAAATTCGATACAGAACCAAAAGGAACTGCTTCTTCGCTACGCAAAAGACCATGGCTACACGAACACAAAAGTCCTGATCGACGACGGTTATACGGGTACGAACTTCAACCGTCCGGGATTACAGGAGGGCTTCGAGCTTGTCAAACAGGGGCTTGTTGGCTGCTGGTTGGTCAAAGATATGTCACGCTTCGGTCGTGACTATCTGACCGTCGGACAGTACACGGATATCATCTTCCCCAGCTACGATGTACGCTTCATCGCCGTCGCTGATGGCGTTGACAGCGCACACGGCGACAACGAGGGCTTTACCGCAATCCGCAATCTTTTCAACGAATGGTATCCCAGAGATACATCCAAGAAAGTTCGTGCGGTGTTCCGACAGAAAGGAACCAGCGGCAAGCATCTCGGTCAAGCTCCCTTCGGTTATATCGAAGACCCGAACAATCCCGGCTACTGGCTGATCGATGAGGAAGCGGCAAAGGTGGTCAGACACATCTTCGCTCTCTGCATCGACGGAAACGGACCGTCAAGAATCGCACGGATGCTTGAAAAGGAACAGGTGCTCACAGTCAAGTCGTACTACGCTATGAAGAAAGGCAAACCCTTACCGGAATACCCCTACCGTTGGAATGACAATTCCGTGGTCGGTATTCTGAAACGGATTGAGTACACAGGCTGCACTTGTAATTTCAAGACCTACTCCAAATCCTTCAAGCTCAAAAAGAGACTTCCCAATGACCCGGAGAATATGTATATTCTGGAGGACACACAGGAAGCCATTATCACCAAGGTGCAGTGGGACAGAGTACAGGAGCTGCGCAAAAACAAACGCCGCCCCGCAAAAGCGGAACGGCAGGGATTGTTCTCCGGGCTTCTGTTCTGTGCCGATTGTGGCAACAAGCTCCACTTTGCTACCTGTAAGAGCTTTGAGGGAAAGCAGGATCACTATGTATGCTCCAGTTACAAGAGCAACAGAGGAACCTGCAGCGCACACTATATCCGTGAAGATACCTTGCGGGATCTGATACTGGAGCGCATCCTCGCTGTGAACGCCTATATCCGCAACGATGTGGACGGCTTCAAGGAAGAATGGCTTCGGTGTCGGCAGGAGGATTGGGAAGAAGGTATCCGTGAGGACAAGCGGAAAGTGGCGGCAGCAAGGAAACGCTGTGCCGATCTCGATGTTCTGATCTCCCGTCTGTATGAAGATTCCGTCCTCGGAAATCTGCCTATAGAACGGTACAGGAAGATGAGCGCAGAATATGAAGCGGAGCAGAAGCGGTTACAAGACGAAATCGCAATCAGAGAAGGATGGGTCGAAGAACAGGAGGATATGAGCCATGGGCTTGACAGTTTCGTGGAAATGGTCAACAAGTATGTTGACATGACGGACCTGACACAGACCATCGTGAACGAATATATCCGAAAGATCGAAGTGTTCGCATCGGACAAGTCCAGCGGTAAGCGAAAGCAGAAAATTAAAATCTACTGGAACTTCGTTGACGAGCTTGACCTTGAGATATTCTCTCAGCCCATCGTCTATGAGCGAATCACAAAACAAACACAGAAAATGCAGAAAACGGCGTGACCTTCGGGTCACACCGTTCTCTGGGACAAATAGTTACTTGTCGCTGTTAAGCCTTGGCCTCGGAGATTTTTTTGTTTCTTATTTGTATATGGAATTTTCATCCACCGGGATCTCACCATATTGGGCTTCGTACTCTTTCACGCACTGCCCTGCCAAACTTTTTTCTCCAACTTGTTTCAATGATTAAAGTGCAGAAGGCGCGATAGCGTGACTTCGCCAACATCCCCGACCTTAACGACCTTGATGTACTCATATCTTGCATCGTCTCCATCGAGAGCAGGAAGTTCATTCCACCATCTACCCTGTGCATCCACTTCCAGAGGGTTTGTCAGGTTCAGATAGACCTTGTAATTGGCATCGCCATAACCAACGCCCTCATAGTCGCAGAACTCCTCATAGATTTCTTCCAGCGTGTCACATTCTACGATGTCGAGATACCCGTTGACGCAATCCTCACGTAGCCTGTACTTGCCGTTCTTCTCGTCTACAAAGTATTCGTCTTTCCCGATCTTCTCAAAGAAACTGTTCGCATCCTCGATGGTCTTAAACGCCTGCGCCTCGTAGGTTTCCGTTGTGCCGCTGTAACTCGCCGCCACATCGTTTCGATCAACAAAGAAGAAACTAGTATCGTCATCGGACATCTTGGCATCGAACACATGGAAACCGGCATCCTGTGAGCCATGATACATGACCATCAGATTGCCGCTATCGTCACGCATTTTGCTGTCCTTGAAGTAGTCCTGCTGCTCCTTGGAAAGTTGCTTGCCGTCAGAATCAGAAAGGGAATATTGCTCCTTGACAGTTTCTGGTTTTTGTGCTTTAATGTCCTCGATGAACTTTATGTTTGCGGCAAGGCCACGAAGGTTATTCGTTGCACCTACCGCCATGAGTTCATCTTTTTTTTGCACATAAACAGTTGCACTTGCTGGTAGATTTTCAAGTAGTGACTTTGTATGCTCCGCAGGCCAATGCTTTTGTCAGATCACAAAAGCATTGGATGAAAAAGATCGCAGGGGGAGGGCGTTGACGGTTTGCTCCCGCAAACCAAGCCACGCTCCCCCTGCGACCCCCTCCCGGCACGCACGATTGTGACTGCTCAGAAATGTAGAACTGTGCCGATCATAGTTTCTTCGCAACAAAAACAGCCCCGGAGTTTTACTCCGGGGCTGTTTTTTTAGGACTTAATACATGCCGCCGCCCATACCGCCGCCGGCAGCTGCTGCCATGGCAGCATCCGCAGCGGGATCGGGCTTATCTGCCACCAAAGACTCGGTGGTCAGGACGCAGGCCGCGATGGAAGCTGCATTCTCCAGCGCGGAACGGGTCACCTTGGTGGGATCCACGATACCGGTAGAGATCATATCGGCATAGGATTCGGTGTAGGCATTGTAGCCGTAACCGACCTTCTTGCTGGAACGGATCTTTTCATAGACGATAGAGCCGTCCACACCGGCATTCTCAGCAATCTGACGGATGGGAGCCTGCAGGGCAGCCGCCACGATCTGAGCACCGGTCTTTTCGTCACCGCTGAGTTTGGACACCAGCTTCTCCACCGCAGAGATGGCGTTGACATAGGCTGTGCCGCCGCCTGCCACGATGCCTTCTTCCACAGCGGCACGGGTAGCATTGAGGGCATCTTCCACGCGAAGTTTCTGCTCCTTCATGGCAACTTCAGTCTGGGCACCGACCTTGATGACAGCCACGCCGCCGGACAGCTTTGCCAGACGTTCCTGAAGCTTTTCCTTGTCATAATCGGAGGTAGTCACAGCCAATGTGGCCTTGATCTCCTGAATTCGACCCTGAATGGCATCGGTATCGCCGCAGCCATCCACAATGACGGTGTTATCCTTGCTGACCTTGATCTGGCGGGCGTGGCCCAGATCACTGAGCTGCACATCCTGCAATTCCATGTTCAGTTCGCTGGAAATAACCGTACCGCCGGTGAGAATAGCGATGTCTTTCAGCATTTCCTTGCGGCGGTCACCGAAGCCGGGAGCCTTCACGCACACGCAGGTGAAGTTGCCGCGGAGACGGTTGACCAGAATGGTGCTCAGGGCATCGCCTTCCACATCCTCTGCAATGATAAAGGGCTTTTTACCGGCCTTGATCAGTTGCTCCAGAATGGGCAGGATCTCCTGAATGGAGGCAATCTTCTTATCCGTAATGAGAATATAGGGATCGTCAATAACGGCTTCCATCTTCTCCGTGTCGGTAACCATATAGGGAGAGATATAGCCCCGGCCAAACTGCATGCCTTCGACCACTTCCAGTTCGGTTTCGGCGGCCTTGGATTCTTCAATGGTGATCACACCGTTGGCAGAGACTTTTTCCATCGCTTCGGCAATCAGTTTGCCTACGGACTCATCGCCGGAGGACACCGCACCGACACGGGCAATGTCATCAGAGCCCTTAACCACTTCGGCGTTGGCTTTGATGGCTTCCACCGCGGTTTCCACAGCCTTTTCAATGCCCTTACGCATAACCATGGGATTTGCACCGGCAGTCACATTCTTCAGGCCTTCTTTTACCATAGCCTGTGCCAAAACCGTAGCAGTAGTCGTGCCGTCACCGGCGGCATCGTTGGTCTTGGTGGCCACTTCACGGACCAGTTGAGCACCCATGTTCTCAAACGCATCTTCCAGCTCTACATCCTTGGCGATGGTCACACCGTCGTTGGTGATCAGGGGCAGACCGAATTTCTTGCCAAGGACCACATTGCGGCCCTTGGGACCAAGGGTAACTTTTACGGTGTTGGCCAGCTGGTCAATACCGGATTGGAGTGCTTTCCGGGCTTCTTCGCCATAAATAATCTGCTTTGCCATAATTACAAATTTTCCTTTCGATGAAAACTAATATTATTCCACAACAGCCAGAACGTCAGCGATCTTCACGATGCTGTAATCCTCGCCGTCCAGCTTCAGTTCCTGACCTGCGAATTTTCCCACAACAACTTTGTCACCGACCTTTACGGTCATGGGATTCTCCTCGGTACCGGGGCCCACAGCAACTACTTCAGAAATAATGGATTTTTCTTTGGTTGCAGTTGCCAGAATGATGCCGGATGCCGTAGTTTCTTCTTCCATTGTGCTCTTTACAAGCACATTGTCTGCAAGGGGTTTGAGTTTCATATTGGGATGCCTCCTAAATTTTCAGTATGGAACGGGACTCGGCCCGCAGTCTGCTTGTTTTTTAGCACTCATTTATTTCGAGTGCTAACGTGTATATAATAGTCCAGTCTTTGGAAATACGCAAGGGGCAAATTGCACAAAAAAAGTGAATTTTTTATAAACCACCTTGTTCGACGAAATTCGCAGGGCAAAACCTGTCAAACTCCGGCGAGGGCAGCCTCTTTTTCCTCCGCTGCCTCATAAGAAAGCCCCTTTGGATAGAAAAAACGCAGTCCGCCCGGGACCACAGAGAAGGTGACATTCTGTCCGCCCAACGTTTCTCCGTCAATATTCACAACACTGGCTTCCGTACACCGGATATGGATCTCTTTGGTGCGGAAGTGCCGAATCAAATGGGGATATTCTGCGTAGCATCCTTCCCGGTATTTTCCAATGATTCTGGCGATCTGCAGCAAATTCACCGGCTTGATGACCAGCACATCCAGCAAGCCATCATCGGGCAGGGCATCGGGTACCGGATGGAAGCTTCCGCCGTAATGGCGGCCGCTGCAAATGCAGATGAGTGTCTGATCCCCGGTTATCGTCTCCCCGTTTGCCTCAATAATATAGGGCTTATGAATCCCCTTCAGCAAATTGACACCGGTGGAAAGAATATACGCACCCTTACCGGATACCAGAGGCAGCCGCCGGTAACGACCCATTTCCGTACCAATACGGGCATCCAGCCCCATGGAACAAATGTTGGCCGCATAGCAAACCACATCATCCGAGCAGCAGCGAATCAGGTCAAAAACAGCTTCTTCGCAATCCATAAAACGCTCTAAATCACGAAAAGCATCCGGCTGATTGAAAAGCTTCACAAAATCGTTACCCGAACCGCTGGGAACATGGGTGACGGAAACATGGTCAAAACCGATCACGCCATTGATCACTTCATTGAGCGTCCCGTCGCCGCCGCAGGCATAGATTCGCAGGGCATCTCCTGTTTCGGCAGCTTCCCGGGCCAACCGGATAATATCCCCGGGTCCCTTAGATATCTGCACTTCGTAGTCCAGCCCTCGGCTGCCAAAGATTTCTCCTGCCAGCTTTTTGAACTGGATGCTGCGGTCACATTTGCCGGCGGCAGGATTGACGATAAACAAGTGCTTCATAAATGTTTCTCCTTAAGGCTTGCACAAAGCAGGGCGGAAAGGCAGATGACGGCAGCCTTCCTTCACCTCTCAGTCACGGCTTCGCCGTGCCAGCTCCCCTCAAGGGGAGCCTTATTACATTTTAGTAATACATATAGACGTTGCACTGCAGCCGTCCATTATACAGCTTCCGTTTTTTAGCTGCCTGTTTGCCAAAATAGTGTTCAAATTCCGGCTCGGAAGAAATGATATACTTTTTCCAGCCGTCGGCAAACTTCAAATGACGGCCCAATTGCTGATAAAGCCGCTGGGCGCTGCGCTGTTCCAGCATCCGCTCTCCATAGGGCGGGTTAAAGACCATAAGTCCCTGATCCGTTGGCAGAGGGAGCTTGGTGGCATCCCCTTCCCGGAATTCGATGTACCTGGCCACACCGGCCTTCTGTGCGTTGGACCGGGCAATATCGATGGATGCAGGATCGATATCCGTGCCCAAAATTCGATACTCCCCGCGGAATTCCATGTCTTTGGCTTCTTCCCTCGCCTGTGTCCAGACCTCTTTCGGCACCACATCCCACTTTTCCGCGCCGAAGATCCGGCCCAGACCGGGTGCCCGGTTCAAAGCAGTCAATGCAGCCTCAATGCAGATGGTGCCGCTTCCGCAGAAGGGATCCCAAAAAAATTCCCGGCCCCGGTAACGGGCCAAATTCACCATGGCAGCCGCCATCGTCTCATGCAGAGGTGCATCATTGCCCACAGCCCGGTATCCCCGCTTGTGAAGGCTGGCTCCGGAGGTGTCCAGAAAGACCTCGCAGACGTCCTTCATAAGGGAAAAGCGAAGCTGATACACGCTGCCGGTCTCCGGCAGCCAGCTCAGACCGTATTTGGCTCCCAGACGGTCCACAGCGGCTTTTTTTACAATGGACTGGCAGTCGGGGACGGAGTGGAGCTGGCTGTCCAGACTGTAACCCTTGACAGGGAACTGACCGTCCTTGGGAATGATATTCTCCAGCGGCAGGGCCTTGACCCCCTGATACAGTTCCTCAAAGGTCTTTGCCGGGAACCGGCCCAGCAGAATCATGACCCGCTCCCCCATCCGAAGACGCAGATTGACCCTTGCCATATCTGTAAAATCGCCCGCAAAAAAGGTTCGGCGATCCTCGACCCGGACATCCTCCAGCTTCATTCGCCGCAGCTCATCGCCCACCAGACCTTCCAAACCGAAGAGACAGGGAACGGCAAAAGTAAATTTCTGATTCATGGCAACTCCATTTCCTTTAGTTTCCAATTATTATATGCCATTTTGCCGCAAATAGCAATAAAAAGAGAGTGCCAAATGGCACTCTCTTTCGGTTGATTGTGAATTAAGCCTTGGCGGCCTTCTTGGCAGCCTTCTTGGCTTCCCACTGGGTGACACACAGGGAGCAGGAAATATCGCCGGTGACATTGAGGCAGGTACGGCCCATGTCGAACAGGCGGTCCACAGCGACGATGAGGCCGATGTAGGCGACGGGAATACCAATGGCTTCCAGAACCATGGCCAGCATGATCATGCCCGCGCCGGAGACGCCGGCGGTGCCGATGGAAGCCAGGGTGGCGGTGACCACTACGATAACCATCTGACCGATGGTCAGGTTGATGCCGCAGCAGGTGGCCAGGAAGATGGTGGCAACGCACTGGTAGATGGCGGTGCCGTCCATATTGATGGTGGAGCCCAGAGGCAGAACGAAGGAGGAGATGTCCTTGTCAGCACCCAGATTGCCGGCACACTCGGTGGACACAGGCAGGGTGGCGGCGGAAGAGGTAGAGGTGAAAGCGAAGATCATGGCGGCGGCAGCACCCTTGAAGAACTTGCCGGGGCCAACCTTGCCGAATGCCTTGGCTGCCACGGAGTAGACCACAATGGCGTGGATGGCGTAGGCAATGTAGGCGCACAGCAGGACCAGCGCCAGAGAGCCGATGATCTCAGCACCCTGAGTAGCAACGACCCAGGTCATGTAAGTCAGAACACCGATGGGAGAAAGGCTGATGATGAAGCCCATGAGCTTCTCGATGACGGAGTAGGCAGAGTCCACAACGTTGCGGACCAGAGTGGCCTTTTCACCGGCAGCCAGAATGGAGCCGCCGAAGAACAGGGCAATGACGATAACCTGAAGCATATTGGCTTCGGTGAAGGACTTCCACATGTTGGTGGGGAAGATGTTGACCAGAGTGGTCATAAAGCCGCCGAATTCCTTGGCTTCATATTCGGCAGCACCCAGCTGGCTGGACAGGTCGGGGAACAGGCTGGCATTCTTGAACACGGAGCCGACCACCAGACCGATAACGCAGGCAATGGCGGTAGTGCAGAGGAAGTAGACCACAGTCTTGATGCCCACAGAGCCGACCTTCTTCATGTCATCCATGGAGATGATGCCCTGGATCATGGACAGCAGAACAACGGGGACAACGATGAACTTCAGCAGGTTGACAAAAATATCGCCGAAAGGTTTGATGTACTTTGCGGTAAATTCGCCGGTGTCGGTCAGATTGAAAATCAGACCGGCGATCACACCGATGACCAGTGCGATCAGAATCTGAATGGGAAGACTGAGTTTTTTCTTCATACTTTTCACCTCATTAAAATTTCTATCTCTTTGTTGCATAAATGCAATTACATTATACAAAAGAGCTGAAAAAAAGTAAAGACTTTTTGTGCAAGTTGGATCGTTTTTACAAATGTGTAGAAAATCTTTCTCATATGGTTTTATATAGGAGGAAGATTTGTAACAGTTGACAAAAATTTTCGAGGCGCCCAAAGGTGCCTCGAAAATTTCATTTTGTTTCGTAACCGCAGAAACGGATGGCGGCCTTCGCCAATTCTGCCGTAGGGTCGATCACAGGGCAAGACAACGCCAGAAGCTGTACCGCCAGAGGCAGCTCCGTACAGCCCAGAATAAAATAATCTGCACCCCGGCGGGAAAGCCTTTTCATAACAGTCTCCATGTCAGCCCGGTAAGCTTCCGGGTCGGCATCGGCCTTGACGCCGTCATAGATGACCCGCATAAGGGCATCCTGCTCTTCTTCATCGGGAACAAGGAAGCAAACCCCTTCCCGGGCCAATGCTTTTTCGTACAAGCCTGTGGCCAATGTGCCTCGGGTGGCAAGAATACCGGCGGTCTTGCCGGGGAACTGCACCTTGCAGGCCTTGGCTGTGGCTTCCAGCATATTGATAAAGGGAACTTCCGTCTGTTCCTGCAGGCGGGGCAGGAAATAATGGGCTGTGTTGCAGGGCATAAGGATGCAGTCTGCACCGCAGGAGACCAGTTTTTTCAAAGAATCGGACATTTCCGACACCGGATCGGTCCCACCGGATAAAATGGCTGCCGTGCGGTCGGGAATGGCAGAGTTGTCATCAATATAGATGCGGATATGGTCATTGTCCCGGTCAGCCTTTGTCATAGTGACGATCTTCCGGAACAGGTCGGCGGTAGCCAGCGGCCCCATACCGCCTAAAATACCGATAGATTTTTTCATAGCTTGCACCTTAAGCCCAGAATTCCGGGAACAGCAGTTCGCTGAGGACCTTGAGGATCAGAAGGACCAGAACCACTGCCACCGTGGGCCGGACGATCTTGCTGCCGTTTTTGATGGCAAGGCCGGCGCCAATGTGGTGGCCCAGAATGGAGGCCACGGCAGAGACCAGACCCACGCCCACCAGAACATAACCGGCTGCCAGCGCCGTATAAAGGCTGCCCAGATTGGAAGCCAGATTGACCACCTTCACATGGCCTGCTGCAGTGCGGGTATCCAGCTTGCCCAGCTTAATAAACACGATCATCAGAAAAGTGCCGGTGCCGGGGCCGTAGTAACCGTCGTAAGCGCCGATGACAAGGGAGGCACCCCAGCAGATCAGGGCCTGCTTCCAGAAGGCGATCTCACCGGGTTCATCCGGCCAGACCCGGGTTCGCAGGGTAATGACGGCTACAACAGGCAGAACCACCAAAAGCAGATATTTCAGCACATTTTCAGGGGTATGGTGCTGAAGCCAGGTGCCGCCCATGGAGCCCACCAGAGCCAGAATGATGGAGGGAATGGCCAAGTTCCATTTCACATAGCCGTTTTTGATAAAACGGGCAGCGGAGAAAATGGTGCCGATACCGGCAGAGAGCTTGTTGGTGCCCAGGGCGAAGTATGTAGGCATACCGTGGAGACCAATCAGGTAGGTAGGGACGGAGATGATCCCGCCACCGCCTGCAATGGCATCCATAAAAGATGCAAGAAACACACCCACGCAGATCAGCAGGATCACCCAAAGCGAAATCCCATCCAGCGTGATTTCCGTCAAAAAATTCATTGTGTGCACACTCCTTTCAGCAATGCCCAAACTTCCCGGGCAGCACCGTCCTCATCGTTAGTATAATCGCTGATGCGGTCTGCGGCAGCTTTTGCCTCATCACTGCCGTTTTTCATGGCAATTCCAAGACCTGCCCAGCGAAACATGCCCACATCGTTGCTGCCGTCGCCCAATGCCGCAACTTCTGCCGCCTGCAGACCCAGATATTCTGCCAATTTTTCCAGTCCCACGCCCTTGTCAATTCCACAGGGCATGATCTCCAGATCATTTTCTTCGCTTTCCATAACCATGTACGGCTCTTTTTTCAACTGTTCCCAAAGGGGCTTTTTGTGGGAAAGGTCCCCAAAGTAAATATGTATTTTATTGGTAACGCCCCGATAGGCTTCCACATAGGCATCCAGATCCGCTTCTCCCACATGGGTACGCTTGATGATCGCCGCCATACTTTCACAGCAAAACCGCTCTGCATGGTCCTTGTCCCACGCCCGGTTGTGAACCTTCCCGTCCCGATCGTCAAAGATCTCCGGCATGGCGTTGTAGGGCACTATCATTTTGTAAAGCCGACGCAGATCTGTTTCCGTCAAAGCCTTGCGGTAAATATCTGCTCCGGTGTGCAGGTCCACCACCTGCGTCCCGGTACAGATAACTGCATAGCGTATCATGGGCAGTTGTGCCACCAAATCCTGAAAATCCGCCAGCGGCCGTCCTGTGGCAATGCAGATGTGGATTCCCCCATCTGCCGCAGCCTGCAGAGCATCGATGGTGTTTTGGGTCAGCCGTTTTTTACTATTGATCAGCGTCCCGTCAATATCAAGGGCGATCAGTTGAATAGACAATGCTTGTGTCTCCTTTATTTGCGTTCTTTCACCAGTTGGCGGATCAGCGCTTCGTCCGCCTCATTGTAGACCACACCGTTCCAACGCAGATTGGGGCCTTTGCCGCACATCCGCATACAGCCTGTGTACCGAATTGTAAAGTTTTCCGGTGTCTTTCCGTAAGTTTTTTCCACGAAAGCTGCCAGTCCGGCACGCTTTGTACAGTTGGGACCACCGCACAGCTCCAGACAGGGCTTCTGTTCCAAAAGCTTCAAGCTGGGAAACCGTTTGATAACAGCCAGCAGATAGCTCTGTTTTACCTGCAATATTTTTGCTGCAGGCAGCAGCAGATCGGAGGGGATTCTGCCTCCATTTTCTTCCTGCAGTTCCCGGAGGAAGGCGGTCAATGCACTCTGGTCTCCGGGTGCACCCTGATTTTTATAATACGCAAGTGCTTCTTCCATATTCCATGCCATAGCGAAACCTTCTTTCCCTGCTATGATACCCGGAAATCCAGCATATGTCTACAAAAAAATGACGGCCTTGCGGCCGTCATTTTTTTAGAAGGAAATTAGTCGCCAACGTGGAAGTTCACGGAGGTGTCACCCTGATGGTCGGTACCGAACTCATAGTCCTTACCGGGCAGGATGGCGTTGAGGACGATACCCACGATGGCAGCCACAGCCAGACCGGACAGGCTGATGGTGACGCTGCCGATGGTGAAGGACACAGCACCGGAGTAGTTGATGCCGATAGCCAGAACCATGATGACAGCAGCGATGATGACATTACGGGTGTTGGTGAAGTCCACCTTGTTTTCTACCACGTTACGAACACCGACTGCGGAGATCATACCATAGAGGATCATGGAGATGCCGCCGATGGTGGCAGCGGGCATGGCGGAGATCAGAGCGGCGAACTTGGGGCAGAAGGAGAACAGGATGGCGAAGTAGGCAGCAATGCGGATGACACGGGGGTCATAGACCTTGCTCAGAGCCAGAACGCCGGTGTTCTCGCCGTAGGTGGTGTTGGCAGGTGCGCCGAACAGGGAAGCCAGAGCGGTTGCCAGGCCGTCACCCAGCAGGGTGCGGTGCAGACCGGGCTCTTCCAGATAGTTCTTCTCACAGGTGGAGGAGATGGCGCACATATCGCCGATGTGCTCCACCATGGTGGCCAGAGCCAGAGGCATGATGGTGATGGCGGCGGTGATCAGCATGGAGGGATCCAGCGCGTCGCTGGTGAACAGGCCGATGACGGTGTTCTGCATCTGGAAGGGCAGGCCGACCCAGGCGGCATCCTTCACAGCGGTGAAGTCCACATTGCCGGTGACGGCAGCAATGATGTAGGAAGCCACAACGCCCAACAGGATGGGAACGATCTTGATCATGCCCTTGCCGAAAATGTTGGCAATGATGACCACAGCGATGGCCACCAGAGCGATCCACCAGTTGGTGCGGCAGTTATCAATGGCAGAGGAGCTGAGGATCAGACCAATGCAGATGATGATAGGGCCGGTAACGATGGGCGGGAAGAACTTCATGACCTTTTTGGTGCCGAAGGCCTTGAACAGAGCAGCCAGGATCACATACAAAAGGCCTGCGCACATAACGCCGAAGCAGGCGTAGGGCAGCAGATGAGCTTCCTGATTGGGGGCAATGGCGGCATAACCGCCGATAAAAGCGAAGGAAGAGCCGAGGAATGCGGGGACCTTACCCTTGGCCAGCAGGTGGAACAGCAGAGTGCCGAGACCGGCAAACAGCAAAGTGGCGGAAACGCTCAGACCGGTCAGAACGGGGACCAGAACGGTTGCGCCGAACATGGCGAACATGTGCTGCAGGCCCAGGACCAACATTCTGGGTGCGCCCAGTTCTCTGGCATCATAGATGCCGTTTTCAGGGATGGGTTTCTTGGACATGATAATTTCTCCTTTCTTTCTCGGGCCTGTGATAAGCAAAAAAATAGAACCAAAACGAATCGTTTCAGCTCTTTTTGAGAATATAAAATTGACCCTCATCACAGGCAGTGGGGAATCCGTACATCCGAGCGGCTTTGTTCATGATTCTCATCTGTCACGCACCCCCACAATTTTTCTTTCTCATTATAATGATAAAAGCAGAAGAAATCAATAGGTATTTTAGAAAAATGTCGAAAGAAAAAAACTTTACAGGAAAGATGATTTGACAATAGACATATTTGAGAATTATGGTATAATGTAATACTAATATTAACCGGAAAGGACGGGAGTTCCATGAATACTGCTTATGCAGCCCGCAGCATTGAAGAATTAACAGCGGAATACGTACTGGTAAAAGCCCATTTTGAAGATTTGAAGGCAATGGCCTTGAAACTGAATATGGCCCGCGGCAAACCCGGAAAGGAGCAGCTGGATCTGGTCAGCGATATTCTGACTGTCCTGCAGAAGCCCGAGGACTGCATCAGCGATGGAATCGATGTCCGCAACTACGGTGAGCTGACCGGCATCCCTGCCGCCAAGGAACTGTTTGCCGACATTCTCGGCTGCAAACCCGAGGAGTGCTTCATCGGCGGCAACGCCAGCCTGACCCTTATGTACGATACCATCTCCAAAGCTTACACCCACGGTCTGCTCCGCTCCGAGCGTCCCTGGTGCAAGGAGGAAAAAGTCAAGTTCCTCTGCCCCTGCCCCGGCTATGACCGTCATTTTAAGATCACCGAGTCCTTCGGTGCAGAAATGATCAATGTCCCCATGACCCCCACCGGCCCCGATATGGACATGGTGGAGGAACTGGTGAAGGATCCTGCCGTCAAGGGTATGTGGTGCGTGCCCAAGTATTCCAATCCCGATGGCATCGTGTACTCCGACGAGACCATCCGCCGCATTGCCGATCTGAAGCCCGCAGCTCCCGATTTCACCGTCATGTGGGACAATGCCTACTGCATCCATGAATTTGACGGCGACTTCGTTCCCTTTGAGGACATTCTGACCCTCTGCCGGGAAGCCGGTAATCCCCATATGGTCTTTGAGTTCGCCTCCACCTCCAAGGTCACCCTCCCCGGTGCCGGCGTGTCTGTTATGGCCGCCTCTGTGGAGAACCAGAAACACATGGAAAAGCTCCTGACCATCCAGACCATTTCCTATGACAAGGTCAATCAGCTCCGCCATGTGAAGTACCTGAAGAACAAGGAACACACCCTTGCCCTCATGAAGCGCCACGCCGAAATCATGCGTCCCAAATTCCTGTGTGTCCTGAAATGGCTGGAAAATGAGATCGCGCCTTTGGAGATCGCCTCCTGGCAGAAGCCCAAGGGCGGCTATTTCGTTAGTGTCAATACCGCTCCCGGTCTTGCCAAGCGGACTCTGGCCCTTTGCGCGGAGGCCGGCGTGGTCATGACCGGTGCCGGTGCTACCTTCCCCTACGGCAAAGACCCCCGGGACAGCAACATCCGTATCGCCCCCAGCCTGCCTCCCGTTGCCGAGCTGGAAGCTGCCATGGATGTATTCTGCACCTGCCTGAAGCTGGCAGCATTGGAACAGAAGCTGGGGTAAATAACCGAAAAATAAAAGAATCCGCTGCTTTTGCAGCGAATTCTTTTATTTCATAAACTTATCGATGGCCTGACACAAATCATCCAGAGCCTGATGGTCGTTTTCCTCCACCGCATCTACGATACAGTGCCGGATATGGTCTTGCAAAATAACCTTGCTGACATTGTTGATGGCAGATTTTACGGCAGCCAACTGTACCAGAACTTCACTGCAGTCTCTGCCGTTCTCTACCATTTTCTTTACGGATTCCAAATGGCCGATCAGTCGGGATAACCGATTCACCACTGCCTTGGAGTTTTCATGGACATGAGGGTGGCTGTGGGCAATGCCATGCTTGTGGAGATATTCGTGGTCGTGGATAGGTTCCATGGCAGTAACTCCTTTATTGCTGGAAGAATTTCAAAACAGAAAGGACCATACCGGCCACGCAGTACAGGCCGCCCAAAGAAAACACGATCTTCAGCAAAACACCCACAACGGGAATCCACCCCAAAACGGTCTGCAAAACACCCAGCACGGCACAGGCCACCACATAGATGACCATAGAAAGGATCAGGCTGATCACATCACCGGACCGAACACTGGCGCTGAGGGGGAAATAGAGATAAATTTTCGGCATAATCTTCCTCCATCGATGAATTGCTTCATTTTTTATCACTATACCACAAAAGCGCTGTTTTTTCAACCGATACTTCCTTTCTTATCAGCCGCAGCTGCTGCCATTGGAATAAAGGAAAGGCAAATGGGGCCTCAGCCGGGTACAAAGCCATGCAGTCAACACCATTTTCAGCAGATCAGCCGGCAAAAAGATCAGCATCCCGCTCACCAACGTTTGGAGTACCGTCCTGTTTTGCTGCAGATATACGGTCATGATCAGGTGCATCCACGGCAGGCCAACAGCATACAGCACCACCAGCCCGGCACAGCAGGCCAGGCACACGTTCCAAAATCCAGATTCCCAATGCTCCGTCACCTTCCCCGTTACCCACGCCATGACCACCATTCCCGGCAAAAATCCTCCGGTTGGCTGGAGCAGCACAGAAGGTCCTCCTCCGGCAGTAAATACAGGCAGCCCCAGCAGGCCAAGGCATAAATAGATCATCTGGGAAACCGCTCCCCATCGGCTGCCCAAAAGACATCCGGCAAAGGCGGTAAAACAGATCTGCAGCGTAAACGAGGAGACCGGTGTCGGAATCCGAATCAACGCTCCCACAGCGGTCAACGCCGCCAGAAGAGCGGATAAAATCATCGCAGTATTCTTTCTCATAGCAAAAGTATATCAGTTGCGCTGACAAAAAGCAAGGGAGGCGCCGCCATGAAGCAGCAGCTTTTGCAGACATTACGCGAACATCCGTGGCACGATTCGATAATCGTGCTGGAAACTGTGGATTCCACCAACACCTTTGCAAAAGCTTTGGCACGGCAGGGTGCGCCCCACGGAACAGTGGTTTTGGCAAACCGCCAGACAGGCGGCAGAGGCCGTCTGGGACGGTCATTCTTTTCTCCGGCGAATATGGGTATCTACTGTTCTGTGGTCCTGCGTCCAAACACCCCGCCGGGACAGTTCCCGCATCTAACCGTCATGATGGCTGAAGCAGCACGTCGGGCTGTGGCAGGCACTACCGGTCTTTCCCCCATGGTCAAGTGGGTCAATGACCTGGTTTTGGACGGCAAAAAGCTCTGCGGGATTCTGACTGAACTGGAAGCAACGCCGGAGCGGACAGACTTCGTCATTGTGGGGGTAGGCATCAACTGCGCTCAACACAGGGATGATTTCCCCCCGGAGCTGCAGGATATGGCCACTTCCCTTTCTATGGCCATGGGCCAGGAGGCAGATCCTGCGGCAGTAACGGCAGAGCTCATCCGTCAGATCTCTCTGGCTGCAGATGCCCTGCTTACCGCCCCCGCTCCGTGGCTGGACAGCTATCGCAGCCATTGCATCACCCTCCACCGGGAAGTACAGGTTCTCGGCAACGGCTCTGTTCGCCGGGGATATGCCGAAGACATGGATGCATCCGGTGCCCTTTTTATTCGCTTCCCCGACGGCAGCCTGGAAACTGTTTCAAGGGGTGAAATCTCCGTCCGGGGGCTGTATGGGTATGTATAATTTTTGTAAATTTTCTTCTTTTCTATTGTCATTTTCCCTGTTTGGGGATAGAATAGAGTCAGAACTGAATTGGAGGTATGTGTTATGAGCAAAAAAACCAAGTTCGCTGTTCTGCTCGGCGTAATTGCCGCTGTGGTCAGTGCCGTGATTTTGATTATCATGTTCTGGGACAAACTGTTGGAAAAATGTCCCTGCCGCAAAAACCAATGGGAAGAACTGATCCCCGAAGAAGAAGTCCCTATTGACAATGTGGTATCCTATACCGAAGAAGAGTCTGCCGCTTTTGCCGATTTGGAAACAGACTGACCAAGCAACGGAACACAAAACGACGCCCTGCGCAAAACGCATAGGGGCGGGTTAGTTTTTAAT
>JAZRTT010000008.1:0-11791 GCA_045652125.1 Candidatus Avilachnospira sp.
GAGCCTCACCGATGAACCGACGACCGGTTGGCACTAAGCCTTCTGCCTGCGCTTTGCTTGGCACAAGGCAAGTGCCTGCCCCTCCTTTTTGCTCGCTTCATCTGCCACAGGCAGCGCTCGCAAACGTCCCCTCCGGGTTATGAGAACAGGAGTCAAGCATCTTCAGTCCAATCAGACTGTTCCGTGCTTGACTCCGGTTTCACATATCACATTTCATCGGCTTTGCGGCGGGTGGCTGCCACTTCCGTAATGGCATCCACCATCTGCTGATAGCCCGTGCAGCGGCACAGATTGCCGCTTAATCCCCGGCGAATTTCTTCTTCCGTAGGATCGGGGTTTTGTTCCAGCAAATGCTCGGCCGACATGATCATGCCGGGGCTGCAGAAGCCGCACTGGATGGCACCATGACGGATAAAGGCAGACTGGATCTCGCTCATGCGGCCATCCTTTTCCAGACCTTCTATGGTGAGGATGCTGCGGCCTTCTGCCAGCAGCGCCAGGTACAGGCAGCTGTTGACGCTGACCCCATCCACCAGCACGGTGCAGGCACCGCAATCGCCTTCGCCGCAGCCTTCCTTGGTGCCGGTCAGGCCCAGGTCTTCCCGCAGGAAGACCAGAAGGGTGCGCTCGTCATCCACCATCCGTTCCACGTCCACGCCGTTGACTGTACAATGCAGCAGTTGACTCATAAGGCCTTCCCCTCCGTTTTCTTCAGCATATCTTTCAGCAAATTCACGCAGACCATGCGGCGATACTCCACCGTTCCCCAGCGGTCGTTAATGGGGGCGATTTCCGTCAAAATGGTTTGACAGGCTTCCTGCAGGCGTTCTTCGGTCAGTTCTCCTGCGCTGAGGATGGCGGAGGTGTTCTTGCAGAGTCTGGGTGTGGGCGCGGCTGCACCGACAGCCACCGACACCGCAGCCTGCCCGTTCACCACTTCCTGAACCACAGCCATATTGAGGCAGGAAATGGCCAGCGCATTACGTTTGCCCACCTTTCGGAATGCCGAAACGGAGGCTGTTTTATGGGGCAAAACGATCTCGGTGATCAATTCCCCGGGCTTCAGGCTGGTTTTTCCCACACCGATAAACAGCTCGTCCACGGGGATCTCACGAGAGCCTTCCAGACTTTGAACACGCAGATAAGCCCCCATGGCCAGCAGGGGAGCGGCACAGTCGGCAGAGGGTGAGCCAGCTGCCAGATTGCCGGCGAGGGTGCCGCGGTTGCGAACCTGAGGTCCGCCGATGGAACAGGCCGCCTGCCACAGGGCAAAGGCTTTTTCCCGCACCACGGGGCTTTTCTCTAAGGTTCGGAAGGTAGCGCAGGCACCGATGACGATGCCTTCTTCCCGTTCCTGCACATCCTGCAAAGAGGTGAGATATTCCAAACTGATGAGATCTTCGCCGATGGGTTTTCCCTGGCGGCGATTTACCAGTAGGACGGTAGCACCTGCCAAATAAGTACCGCCGGTCTGAGCCTGCAGAGCAAGGGCTTCTGCAACCGATCGTGGGCGATGCAGACGAAAAGCCATGTCGATCTCCTTTCTGGTTAAGTTTCCAATGCCCGCAGGATCTCCTCCCGATCAAAGGGCAGTTTGGTGGGGCGGAAGTTGGGGGAAAGCTGCCGGATACCGGCAGCCAGAGCCGGTGCCAATGCAACGGTGGAGGCTTCTGCAATGCCCTTTGCACCGAAGGGGCCTGTCTCTTCCGCAACAAAAACGTTCTCGTTGACCATGGCAGGAGCATCCAACGCCGTAGGCATCACATAATTGGAAAAATTGTTTTCCATGCTCACACCGTTCCGGTAGCGAATCTGTTCCGACAGGGCATAGCCCGTAGACATGGCAATGCCGCCGAAAATCTGACCCGCCATCATGGTGGGATGGATGATATTTCCTGCCTCTGTCACATTATGGACAGCGCGCACCTGTACCGCTCCGGTCACAGGGTCGACCTGCAGCTTGGCACCCTGCACGATAAAGCCGAACATGGAGTGGACACCGTTTTCTCCGGGAATTTCCGGGAAAACGCACACACCTTTGGCTTCTGCTGCACCCTGGCGGATTTTCTCTGCAGCGTCCAGAATGGCATTGCCGCAGACATAGGTGGTGCGGCTGGCGGCGGTGGAACCGCTGTTGTCGGTCTCTTCCGTATCGCCCATGCGCATCTCAATGGCGGAAAGGGGCACTTGCAGGGCATCGGCTGCGATCATGGCCAGAGCCGTTTCGCTGCCCTGACCGATATCCACCAGACCGATCCGGACGATATAATGATCCTCCGCCAGCTTTTCAATGCGGGCATAGGCCGTATCCGGCACGTGCTTACCCATGCCGCTGCTCATCATGCCGGCGGCAATGCCGTAGCCGACATTTTCCTCCGGATTTTCCTTCATTTCCTGATAAAAGTCGCTTTCTGCAAACTTTCGCAGGGCTTCTTCAAAGCCCACGGAGAAATCCATGGACGCACCCATAGGGCCCCTCTGACCCCGATGAATGGCATTGCGCAGACGAATTTCCAAAGGATCGAGTCCCAGTCTTTTTGCTGCCCGGTTCATCAGGTCTTCCACCGCCATGGCACTCTGGGGCGCGCCAAAACCACGCATGGCAGAGGCGGGGGCGTGATTGGTGTAGGCCAGCCAGCCATCCAGTTTGACGCTGGGGATGTAGTAAGGGCCGGTCATATGTTCTGTGCCAAGGCCCAGCACCGCAGGCCCCAAAATGGCATAGGCACCGGTATCCATCCACATTTTACCCTCAAAAGCCAGAACCTTGCCTTCTTTGGTAAAGCCCATTTTGGCATGGACAATGGCATTATGACGCTTCATGCCGAAGCGAATATTCTCTTCCCGGGTAAAGACCAGCTTGGCAGGGCGGCCGGTATAATGGGTCACCACCGCAGGAAAGATCTGGGCAGTATTGCCGTCTTTTCCGCCGAAGCCACCACCTACGGTAGCAGCTTTGGAGGTGATCTGTGCTTCGGGAATCTGCAGTACGCTGGCGATCATGGTTCGATCGGCAAAAGCGTTCTGGGTGGAAGAGATCAGGCACAGCCGACCTTGCTCATCCCGATAAGTAAAGGCTGCCTCCGGCTCCAGGAAGCCATGGACCTGCACCGGCATTTCGTAGGTTTCTTCCAAAATAAAGTCGCAGCGGGAAAAATCCTCTGCCAAAGCACCCTTTTCGCTGTGAAATTCCGAGCAGAGGTTGCCTGCTTCAAAGACACGAGGGGAAGCCTCCGTCAAGGCTGCCTGCATATCCTCCACCACATCCAGAGGTTCAAAGGTCACCTTCACCTGCGCGGCGATGCGCTGTGCCTGCTCCAGAGTGGGAGCCGCCACAATGGCAATGGCTTCGCCCATATAGCGAACCTTTTCCGCTGCCAGCACCGGCTGGTCATTCATAATGGAAGGCAGCAGGTTGACGGGAAGGTCTGCCGCCGTATAGCAATAAGTTCCCTCTTCCAGGGGTGGGATTTCGACATCCAAAATGTTTCCATGAGCGATCTCTGCACGGACCAAAACCACATGAAGCATATCCGGTGCAAAATAATCCCCTGTATATTTGGCACGCCCGGTGGCTTTCTGCGGCACATCCAAACGAGAGGCAGAGGTTCCTACGACCTTTGTCATCTGCACGGCCTCCTAAAAGTTAGTACAATTACAGTCATAATACCATAAAATACCCTCCAGTTCAACGGATTCCTTTTATATAGCACAAGGAATGAGCCGTTTTGCCTGCGTTTCTTGTATATCCAACCAAATCGACAAAAAATATTTGCTGCTTATTGACAGATATGGACGATTTTGCTATACTCTATTCGGAATAAATCCCATGAAAAAAGTTGGTTTTCCCGGCGGAAGATTGATTTTTTCCAATGAACAAACGAAAGAAGAATAAAGGAGATCAAAATATGAAAAAGTTTGTCGCTCTGCTCCTGGTCATGCTCATGGCCCTGTCTCTGGTTGCCTGCGGCGCCGAAAAGGCTCCCGCTGAAGAAAACGTTGAGACTGCTGAAAAGCTGAAGGTCGCTCTGGTTCTGCCCGGCAAGAAGGATGATGTTTCCTTCAACCAGGCTATGTACAGAGGTATGAACGACTACTTCGACGCTCACTCCGAAGAGATCGAGCTGACCGTTGTTGAGAACATCTATGATGTTGCCGACATCGAGCCCACCCTCATCGAGTATGCCGATACCGGCTACGATGTGGTCATCGGCCACGGTTATCAGTTCTCCGAGCCCGTTGTCACTGTTGCTGAGCAGTATCCCGATGTGGCTTTCCTGCTGGGCTGCGGCGTCATCGACCCTGTTGCCAATGTTTCTCAGTATGATGTGCAGCTGGAAGCCGGCGGCTATCTGATGGGCGTGATCGCTGCTCTGACTACCCAGAGCAATAAGATCGGCGTCATCGGCGGCGGCGAGGGCAGCGAGATCACTCGCGGCCACGAAGGCTTCAAGATGGGCGCTAAGACCATCAACCCCGACATCGAGATTCAGGAAGTCTACACCGGCGACTGGAACGACACCACCGGCGCTTATGAAGCTGCCATCGGTATGTACGACTCCGGCGTTGATGTGATCTGGCACTCCGGCGACGGCATCGGTCTGGGCGTTGTTCAGGCTGCCGAGGAGAAGGATATGTATGTCCTGGGCAATGTGGAAGATCAGTACGACCTGGCTCCCAACAATGTCCTGTCCGGCCTGCAGTACGAGTGGGGCAATGCTCTGGAAAACATCTTTGCTTCCATCAACGACGGCACTTTCTTTGCTGAGGGCAAGGAAATCGTTATGATCAATGTTGGCAATGCCGGTCTGTCCATGACCGAGCTGAACGACGTCAAGGGCTGGCTGACCGAAGAAGACGTGGCTGCCATTGAAGATGTCTATGCTCAGCTGGGCGAGAACGCCATCGAGTTCCCCGCTCATTGATCAATTTCACTTAAGTTAACCGAAAAGGGGCTTGCCTTCGGACAAGCCCCTTTTTCTGAACTAACGACTTGTTTTGGAGGGATATCATGGATACTTTTGTCGTTGAGATGAAAGGTATCACCAAGATTTTTAACGGAGTCAAGGCCAACGATTCCGTTGACTTCCAGCTGAAAAAGGGTTCCATTCACGGTCTTCTTGGCGAAAACGGCGCTGGCAAGACAACGCTGATGAACATTCTCTATGGTCTTTACCAGCAGGAAGAAGGCAAAGTGTATATCAACGGCCGTGAGGAGGATATTCATTCTCCCACCAAGGCCATTTCTCTGGGTATCGGTATGGTACATCAGCACTTTATGCTGGCCCGTCCCCTGTCCGTGACCGAGAATGTGATGCTGGGCAAGAAATCCCGCCGCGGTATCCTGCTGGACACCAAGGAGACGGCCCGGGAACTGCAGGAGCTGTCCGATAAGTATCGGATGGGGATCGACCCCAGCTCCAGGATCTGGCAGCTGTCCGTAGGTGAACAGCAGCGAGTGGAGATCCTGACAGCCCTGTATATGGGTGCGGAAATTCTGATTTTGGACGAGCCTACCGCCGTTCTGACACCGCAGGAAACGGAGATCTTCTTCGAGACCCTGCGGCAGATGCGCGATGACGGCAAATCCATTATCCTCATTACCCATAAGCTGGAGGAAATTCTGTCCATTGTGGATGAGGTGACCGTTTTGCGTGACGGCAGGATGATCGGCCGCCGCACAGTAGATGAAACTGTGACCAAGGACGATCTGAGCCGCATGATGGTGGGCCGTGATGTCCTGTTCCAGTTCCCTCCCGTTGAGAAAGAACCCGGCGAGGTGAAGGTCTCCATCCGGAACCTCTCCGCCAAGAATGACAAAGGGGTCCTTGCTCTGGAGGACTTCTCCCTTGACATCCGTGAGGGAGAGATCGTGGGTCTTGCCGGTGTAGACGGCAACGGCCAGAAGGAGCTGTGCGAGGTGCTGACCGGTCTGCGGAAGGCCAAATCCGGCACCTATATCCTGAACGGCGAGTCTGTTCTGGACAAGACGCCCCAGTTCTACATTAAGAAAAAAGCATCCTACATTCCCGAAGACCGCCATTCCACCGGTCTGGCACTGAACTGGACCCTGAAGGATAATCTGATCCTGAAACGGCTGGATGAAGCCCCTGTGGCAAAGCGGGGTTTGCTGAACCGGAAGGTGATCAACCAGAACTGGGAAGAAATGCAGGAGGCCTACCAAATCAAGGCCAACAGCGGCGACGATACGGCCCGGAGCCTCTCCGGCGGCAACCAGCAGAAGGTGATTCTGGCCCGGGAGCTGAGCAGCGAGCCTCAGGTCCTCATTGCCAGCCAGCCCACCCGCGGTCTGGATATCGGTGCTGCCGAGTATGTCCGCAAGCAGATTCTTGCAGCCAGAAATCAGGGTGCCGCCGTACTGATCATCTCCGCCGATCTGGAAGAGATTCTGCAGCTGTCTGACCGCATTGCCGTCATCTACGACGGCAGGCTGATGGGCATTCTTCCCCGAGGCGCTGATGCCATGCAGGTCGGTGCTATGATGATGGGCCAGAAACAGGAGGAGGGCGAAGTATGAATCTGAAGGCAAAGAAAGCGGTGTTCCAGGTCTTTGGCACCGTCTGTATGATTCTCGTTGCACTGCTCCTGGGCGGCATTTTGGTGATGCTGACGGGCAATAGCCCCATGGAGGCCTACGGAGCCATCATTCGCGGCGCTTTTGGCTCTCCTCAAAAGATCTGTGAACTGTTTGTCAAGCTCATTCCCATTTTGATCCTGGCCTTTGGTGTATCCATCGCCTTCCGTGCCCAGCTCTGGAATATCGGTGCCGGCGGCCAGTTCATTATGGCTTCCATTGCGGCAACGGCTGTGGCTCTTTATGTGCCCGCGCCCTTTTTCATCCGTATTCCCCTTTCCCTGATCTGCTCTGTTGCGGCAGGTGCTTTGTGGGCCGGCATTGCAGGCTGGCTCAAGAACAAGTTTAATGCCAATGAGGTCATCACCACCCTGATGCTGACCTACATTGCAGACTATTTCCTCATGTATCTGGTCAACGGCCCTATGCAGGACCCTGCCTCCGACCTGACCCAGTCCGCTCTGATCCCTGATGAGATGCGGCTGACCCGGCTGTTCGGCAATTATCGGCTGCACAGCGGTATTTTCCTGCTGATCGTGGTCATTGTGCTTATGATCTTCTTCTGGCGAACCACCATCGGCTACCGGATCAATCTGACCGGTCAGGGCAAAAAAGTGGCCACCTACGCCGGTGTCAATGTACCCCGGACGGTAATGGCGACCATGCTCATCTCCGGTGCCTTTGCCGGTCTGGCCGGCTGGATCGAGACCTTCGGAATCCAGTACCGCATTCTGACGGGCATTGCCGGCGACTACGGCAACATCGCCACCATCATCGCACTGCTTGGCTCTTTGAACGTCTACGGCATCATGGCCTCCGCAGGTTTCTTTGCGATCCTGCTCTGCGGCGGTGCCAGTATGCAGCGCATGACGGAAGTTCCTTACTCTGTGGTCAATGTTATTCAAGGCCTGATCATTATTCTGGTCATCGCCCGTACCACCTTCGGTGACTTTGTATCCAAGCTGTTCAAGGGCAGAAAGGAGAAGGCCAATGTTAAGTGAGATTTTGACCACCGGCTTCTTTATCAGCCTGTTTGCCGGTATGATCCGTCTGGCAACTCCGATTTTGCTGCCTGCTTTGGGACAGCTGTATACCCAGCGCGCGGGTGTTCTGAACCTGGGTGTGGAAGGCACCATGCTGATGGGTGCCATCTGCGCCTTCGCCACCACCTGTGCCACCAACAATAACCTGCTTCTCGGCCTGGCGGCCGGTCTGGTCAGCGGTATGCTGTACAGCCTGATCATGGCCTGGCTCAGTGTGACCATGCGGGCCAATCAGGTCATTGCCGGTATCGGCATGAACATCCTCGCCAGTGGTCTGGCGGCATACATTTACCGGCTGATCTTTGGCATTCGCTCCCTGCCTGCCAAGATCACCCCCTTCCAGACCGTGGAGATCCCCCTGCTGTCTGAGATTCCCGTGCTGGGACCCATTCTCTTTGAGCACAATATGCTTGTCTACTTCGCCTTTATCCTGGTGCCCATCACATGGTTTATTCTGGAAAAAACCACCTTTGGTCTGAAGATCAAGGCCGTGGGTGAGCATCCCCGGGCCGCAGACTCCAAGGGCGTCAGCGTGGCAGGCATTCGCTATGCAGCCGTTCTTATTGGCGGCGCCTATGCCGGTGTCGGCGGTGCATTTATGACCATTGCTTATCTGAACACATTTACCGAAAGCGTCATCGGCGGTTTCGGCTACATCGCCGTTTCTGTTGTCATCTTTGCGCGCTTTATGCCCGGCAAGGCTATGTGGGGTGCCTTGCTGTTCGGCCTGACTTCTGCTCTGCAGCTGCGCCTGCAGGCACAGGGAATCGGCATTCCCAGCCAGCTGCTGTTGATGCTGCCTTATATCATGACCATCATCGCCCTGATCTTTGCCTCCAAGAAAGCAGAGTTCCCCAGCGCCTACACCATTCCTTATTCCAGAATGGAGCGATAACACCATGAAAAAATTCTCCATTTTATGGGTGTGCCTGTTGGTTCTGCTGTGCGCCTGCGGCGCAAAGCACGGGCCGACGGAGGCCCGTGTGCAGGAGCGGCTGGAAGCTTATGCAAAGGCCATCGATTATGACTATGAGACCCCGGAGAAGATCTATCCGTTTCTTTGTCAGGATTTCAGAGATCAGATGGACGAAAATGCCTTCTGTGAAGCCTTTGCCAAAGAGCGTTCCTATCCCTATATCACTTCGCTGTATATCAGCAAACCCAAGATCACCATGGCGGAGGACGGTCTCTCCGGTACAGCAGTCTACGATCAGGCCGCCCGCCTGGTCGGCATGACCTACGAAGTGGAGTTTGTCTATGAAAACGGCGACTACTACATCGTAGACTGGGAAGAATTTCTGGATGGCAGCTATCTGGAAAAGTTTGATACTGCTGTCCAATCCATGGACTGGTATTACAGCGTGGATGTACATGAAAAATGACCCCTTGATGCTCCGCCCCCCGGAGCATCATTTTTACATGCGAAAACGGTGGTTTTATGCTCACTAAATCTAATCTTCCCTAAAAGAATCCCCGGCAGGCGAACCTGTCGGGGATTCTTCTTTGGCGGTCAGCACATTATTTCTTGTTTTTATTGTGTGACTCCAAAAGTTTCCGAATTTCCTCTATCGTCTCATTATTCCACTGCCCTATCTCGCCAGCTCTGTCGCTATAAGCCCAAGTATTGTTTGATAAAAAAATCAAACTGCGATAAATCTCCTCTGCTCCTCTTCCTCGATAAGTTGCCATCTCTGCACCAAGACTCCTCAACTCCGTTTCCATCGCAGGGCGAGAAGATCTGGCATACTGTTCAAACCCTTCTTTTCTATTGGCATTGTCGATTACAAAAGGATTTGTCAACAGATTTGCGTAGTAAACCACGGCATATCGTATTCTTCTCTCAAGTTTTCTCCTCTCGACACACGGATTGATAACCAACTCAAGAGCAAGTTGGGAACCCACAAAAACCAGAACACCGCTGATTACCGTCCGAAACATCCTACAATCGCTCCTTTACTGCTTCGATATGAATATCACTTATCGTCTTCAGTCTTTTCTTCACTGAACTCAGCCATGCAATTCTGACATGTTGTACGCCCATCCTCCGTTTCAAACCACTCCACAAAGCTCAAATCCCGGTATTCTTCGCAAAATCACAAACGAAAACGTCGCTGTATAGACATTCCTGGATTGTTTGGCGCAATGGCCTTCATTATATAGTTTTGTTGTGACATTATACGCCAAACATCAAGCCAATGAATACCAACTCATCCTGTAAAAGCACGATGCTCGTTGCTCTGTATGCCTAAAAAGAGTAGACATAATTTATATCATTGCAATATATTTCCTTCACTAAATTACCATTTTCGTCGTATTCACGGGTAGGGCCATATCTCACATCAATCGTGCCGTCTTCTTCTGTAGTTATTTCTTCAGTTAAATTTCCATATTTGTCATATTTCTTTTTAATGTCCCTTACCAACACCCATTCATTATCATAGTACCCCTCATAAATTATCTCTCCATCATCATTGTACTCAAACAAGTCAATGCCTTCCAAGGTGGTTCCATCTTCTGCATAATAATAACAGATTTCCTTGTTGCTCTCATATTCGTGGACGCACACACCACTATCATAGGTCTCTTTAGTTTTCCTTCCTATATCATCGTTTTCGCAAATATAAAGGTCTGCTGCCTCGCCAAGAACTGTTTGCTCTTCTATTGTGTATTGTCTATCTAAATATGTATACAGATAGCACCGTGGAGCTTCCTCGTCTACATATTCAACTAGCTTGGTTTCTCTTCCTTGTTCGTCGTACTCATAATAATAGAAACAAAGATATGGGACTTCTATTGTAGTGTCATTATCTAACTCAATTGTTTTATAACTAAAATATTCTACATATTCTTTTGCCAATTTTCCATTTACATACAAGAATTCTCCACGCCCACTAACGCTTCCATCCGAAGAATAATTTACTGTACTGATACAATTTCCGTACTCATCGTAAGTATATCTTCTTCCTAACTCTCCGTTTTTATAATACTCTAAAGGGTTTCCGCTTGCATCAAAGATATACTCAGATATAATGGTTCCTTCTGTAGAACCATTTCTAAACATTGTCTCAGTTTTCAAATGTCCATCTTTCGTATAAATATATTCCGTCCTAGTCTTTTCTACAAGCACACCTTCTGTGGTGTCAGCTTCAAATTTTGTTTCTGTTTTAATTTGACCATCTTCTGTATAAGTATACTCCGTTCTATCTTCTTCCACTATTTCTCCAGAATCTAATTGTTCATATGTAGTTTTACTGCGAAGCTTGCCATTTGAAAAATACTCGTACACTCTGTTCACAAAGTGTTGTTCTAATTGAGTGTTGTCGATGCTGTTCTCAACATTAGTTTCTTCATTTTTGTTTGTCACAGCATCTGAAAGAGGAGCCTCGGTATGACACGAAGAGAGAAGAAGAGAAAAGAAGAGAAAGGACCAACGCTGTAGCTATAGTGCGCCACTTTTTTGCTGTTTTCAAAACAAGTACCTCCCGTTAAGTTGAAAGTTTTATAATAAATAAAAAATTAGAAAATGGCAGCTATTGGGGTGTAAACGGACTGTATTTTGGAGAGAACAAACCAGTCAGCTCGTTTTGTCTCAAGATAGTTAAATGTCAAACCCAGGGAGATGCCAAATCTCTGGAAAAATGAGCAGACAATCTATTTCTTTGCAAATTCGATGTTTTTCGATAATTCTGTAATAGCGGTAATCTGCTTCCCATCTTTGATGCTATAACTACCAAGACCTTCTTGGTTCACCGTTTCTGGGCCGATTCTCTAAATATGTTTTTTCTATTATATACCAGATTAATCTTACTTGCAAGAGAATGCAAAACTCTCTACTTGCATCGAATTGTAGATGGAATATCACCTTTGTTAGAAAAAACTTTGCCGTCGAAACTGATATCGTTCCTATCAACGATACGTCGACGGATAGAGGGGAGAGTGCTGTGGAAAACTTGACCTCCGGGTTTTTGGAAAAGCTTTCGCCGACGGCATACTGACGGAGAAAGGTGCTTAAAAGTTAGAAAAACCACCGTTTTCTTGCGAAAACAGTGGTTTTTTATAGTTGCGGGAGCCGGATTTACCCCAAGGGTATGTGTTCGGCTGTGCCGTTTCTGTGCATAAAGCACAGAAACGGAGCCTCACCGATGAACCGACG
>JAZRTT010000009.1:0-17174 GCA_045652125.1 Candidatus Avilachnospira sp.
ATCGCGGGAGGATCCGACGTTCTCGTACAGATGCGGGAAGGAAAGCGCGCGGGGAAGGAACTGATCTCCATCTATCTTGTGGACGAGCTCCGCGGGATCCGGATCGATGAGGAAGAGAATATCCGTATCGGTTCCCTGACGAGTTTTTCCCATATTACAAAGGATCCCATCATTCAGAAATACATCAACGTTCTGGGTGAAGCTGTCGATCAGGTCGGAGGACCGCAGATCCGCAACATCGGAACGATCGGCGGGAACACCTGCAACGGCGTCACCTCTGCCGACTCTGCTTCCACCCTGTTCGCGTGGGACGCATTGGTGGAACTGACCGGCGAAAACGGGAAGCGGGTGCTCCCCATCCGGGATTTTTACATCAAAGCCGGCACGGTAGATTTGAGACCGGATGAAATTCAGACCGCCATTGTCATCCCCAAGGCCGCCTACGAAGGCTACCATGGTCACTATATCAAGTACGCCATGCGGGAAGCCATGGACATTGCCACCACGGGCTGTTCCGTCAATGTAAAGCTGTCGGCAGACAAAAAGGTTATTGAGGACGTCCGCATCGCCTATGGCGTGGCCGGCCCCATCCCCATGCGTGCCCCCTCTGCCGAAGCTGTTGCCAAAGGTCAGCCTGTCAGCAAGGAAACTGTGGAGGCTTTCGGAAATGCTGTGCTGGAGGACATCAATCCCAGAGACTCCTGGCGTGCCAGCAAGGCCTTCCGTCAGCACATCGCTGTGGAGCTGGCAAAGCGCTGCCTGATTCAGTCCATTCTTTTGGCAGGAGGTGAAGTCTGATGGCACAGTTTAAGCAAATCACCTGCACCATCAACGGCAAAGAAGTCACCACCATGATAGATGTCAGGGCCAGTCTCACAGATCTTCTTCGCAACGATTTTCGCCTGACCTCAGTCAAAAAAGGCTGTGAGGTGGGAGAGTGCGGTGCCTGCAACGTCATCATTGACGGTGAATGTTTTAATTCCTGCCTGTACCTGGCGGCTTGGGCAGACGGGAAATCCATCCGCACGTTGGAGGGGCTTCTTGGTCCCAACGGTGAGCTGTCCGATATTCAGCAGGCCTTTGTGGATGAGGCCGCCGTCCAATGCGGCTTCTGCACCCCCGGCTTTGTCATGACTGCCGTGGAGCTTTTGGAAACGGGAACGCTCTACACCGATGAGCAGCTGCGGAAACTCCTGTCCGGCCACCTGTGCCGCTGCACCGGCTACGAAAATATTCTGCGAGCCGTAAAAAAGACCATGTACAAACGGCTTGGTCTGGAACTGAAGTAAGGAAAGGGCAGTGACCATGACACGGCTCTACGCATTGGATGTCCGCCAAGCTCCTTGGCGGACACTCCTGCCAAAGCTGCCGGCTTACCGGCAAGAAAAAGTAAATACCCTCCGCCGGGAGGAAGATCAGGCCCGCTCCGCAGGTGCAGGCTGGCTTCTGCAATATGCCCTCAGGCAGGCAGGGGTACAGGACCCGGTGTTTGCTGAAACGGATCTGGGCAAGCCCTATCTGGAAAATTACCCGGATATCCATTTTTCTCTCAGCCACAGCGGCCATTGGGCAGTCTGTGCTGTGGGCAATGCCCCTTTGGGCGTAGATGTGGAGCAGCCCCGCTGCACCATGGAGATCGGAAAGCGGTTTTTCCGCCCGGATGAACTGCCGGAAACAGAGGACAAGGACTTTCTCCTCCGTCTATGGACGGCAAAAGAGGCCTTTTTGAAGGCCATTGGCACCGGTTTGACCGTCTCTCCTGACAGTTTTCGCGTGATTTTAAGCCAAAACGAAGCGGTTTTGGACCAAAATTTATCGGAATTTTCCTTTTTATTGCAGGAATTTTCCCTTGGAGAGAGCAGAATCTGCCTCTGCACCACAGAAAAGGCCATACAATTAGAGAAAATAAAGGCTCCCCTTGAGGGGAGCTGTCGCTGAAAGCGACTGAGAGGTGGTGCTGGCATTTTCAATCCTGCCTGCAACCACCTCTCCGTCATTTGCTTCGCAAATGCCACCTCCCCTCAAGGGGAGGCTTTTTCATTTTCTTTTAGAAATCAACGGAAGACCATTGAGCAAAACAGACGCAATCGTCAGCACCCACAGCACTTTGGAGATATTAGCTGTATCCATTAACGCAGACCAGTCCTCTGCTAGAACCCAACGGTTTGTCAGACTTTGAAAGGCGCACAGGGTTAATGCAGTCAAGGACAGACTTGCAAACCGGAACCATGCGCCATTCTTTCCCAAAAGTGTCCAAATCAGATTCAAAAGCATCGTTATGACTGCCGCACTTCCAAATAGAATCCACATGACATTCCCTCCTGTCAACCCATTTTGTGTTCCATTTTGACTGCGCCATCTAAATCCTTCCAGAGGAAAGTTCCGTCCTCCAGTATCATATACCCGTGCCAGCTTCCCTCTTTGGGGATGGAAACAGACCCCGGGTTCAAATACCACCAGCCGTCATGTTCCACGCACTTGGGCAGATGGGTGTGGCCGGTGAGCAAAATATCCCCTTTTTGCAGCTTGGGCGGCTCGTTTTCCGAAAACAAATGGCCGTGAGTGACATATAAAGTCCTTCCCTGCTCAAAAAGCACGCAGTAGTCCGCCATTACCGGGAAGGACAACACCATCTGGTCCACTTCCGCCTCACAATTGCCCCGAACACACAATATCTTGTGTGCCAGAGGGTTGAGCATTTCAATCACTGCCTTGGGATCATAGTCCCGGGGCAGATCATTTCTGGGGCCATGATAGAGGATATCTCCCAGAAGCAAGAGCTTGTCCGGAGCCTCTGTTTCCAAGGCTTTCAGCAGTTTTTCCATATAGTATCGGGACCCGTGGAGGTCCGATGCAATCATGATTTTCATGGTGTTTCCCCCTTTGTTTGGTTTCATTTTATCATGGTTTCCCGATTTTTGCAAATTTCAAAAAAACACAATATATTGTGAAAATTAATGCTTGACTTTCCCATATTTAGTGATATACTGATATCTGAACCCACCTTTTGGAAGGAGACTTCTTATGGACGCAGCCGGACTGCAAAAGCTGACTCTGCTGGACTATCCGGGTAAGTTGGCATGTACCGTATTTTTCCCCGGCTGTAATCTGCGGTGTCCTTTCTGCCACAATGCCTCTTTGGTTTTACCGGAGCGACCCAAGCCGATCATTCCTCAGGAGGAACTGCTGGACTTTCTGAAAGGACGAACCGGCAAACTGGATGGGGTCTGTATCACCGGCGGTGAACCCACCCTGTACCGAGAGCTTCCGGATTTGCTGAAGGCCATCAAAGAGCTTGGCTTCTGCGTAAAGCTGGACACCAACGGCACCCGTCCTGAGGTCCTGAAGGCTCTGCTGGAAGAAGGCCTTGTGGACTACGTGGCCATGGATATCAAAAACAGTCCGGACAAGTACCCCCTGACCTGCGGCGGTATGGATTTTCTGCCTCAGGTGCAGGAAAGTGTTTCCCTGCTGGAGCAGTCGGCTGTGGAGCATGAATTCCGCACCACCGTCCTGCACCCCTACCACACACCGGAGGACATGGCCTCTATCGGCCAATGGCTTTCCGGCACCAAGCACTATTTCATTCAGCAATTTGTGGATTCGGGAGACCTGATCGGACAGGGTCATCCCCTCTCCCATGAGGAGCTGCAGGCTTTGCTGCAAGCTGTTCGACCCTACATTCCCGCCGCCGTGCTACGGGGCGTATAAAGAGAAAAGGAGAACCATTATGTATCAGGTAGTGAAACGCGACGGACGTTCCGTTGACTTCAATCTCACCCGCATTTCCAACGCCATTACCAAGGCCTTTGATGCCACCGGCATCCCCTACAGCCCCGATGTGATCAACCTTCTGTCCCTGCAGGTCACAGCAGATTTTTCTTCCAAGGTGCAGAACGATCTGGTAGAAGTGGAAGCCATCCAGGACAGCGTAGAAGCTGTCCTCCAGCGCACCGGCTATGCCGATGTGGCCAAGGCCTACATCCTCTACCGGAAAAACCGGGAAAAGCTCCGCAATATGTCCTCCACCATTCTGGACTACAAGGGTCTGGTGGACAGCTACCTGAAGGTAGCCGACTGGCGTGTGAAGGAGAATTCCACCGTCACCTACTCCGTGGGCGGTCTGATTCTGTCCAATTCCGGTGCCATCACCGCCAACTACTGGCTCAGCGAGATCTATGATGAGGAGATCGCCAATGCCCACCGCAATGCCGATATCCACCTCCACGACCTGTCCATGCTCACCGGCTACTGTGCCGGCTGGAGTTTGAAACAGCTCATTCAGGAGGGTCTCGGCGGCGTTCCCGGCAAGATCACCTCTGCCCCGGCCAAGCATCTGGCCACCCTCTGCAACCAGATGGTCAACTTCCTTGGCATTATGCAGAACGAATGGGCCGGCGCACAGGCTTTCTCCAGCTTTGATACCTATCTGGCTCCCTTTGTCAAAGCCGACAATCTGGAATACGAGGACGTGAAGCACTGCATCGAGAGCTTCATCTATGGTGTCAATACTCCCAGCCGTTGGGGTACCCAGGCACCCTTCTCCAATATCACGCTGGACTGGACCGTTCCTGCGGACCTGGCCGATCAGCCCTGTATCATCGGCGGCAAGCCTCAGAACTTCACCTACGGTGACTGCAAAAAAGAGATGGACATGGTCAACCGGGCCTTTATTGAAGTCATGATCGAAGGCGATGCCAACGGCCGCGGCTTCCAGTACCCCATCCCCACCTACTCTATCACCCGGGGCTTTGCCTGGGGCGACACAGAAAACAACAGGCTTCTGTTTGAAATGACCGCCAAGTACGGCACGCCCTACTTCTCCAACTACATCAACTCCGACATGGAACCCAGCGATGTGCGCAGTATGTGCTGCCGTCTGCGTCTGGACCTGCGGGAACTGAGAAAAAAGAGCGGCGGCTTCTTCGGCAGCGGCGAATCCACCGGCAGTGTGGGCGTTGTCACCATCAATATGCCCCGCATTGCATATTTGGCCAAGGATGAGGCAGACTTCTATAAGAGGCTGGATCATCTCATGGACCTTTCCGCCCGCAGCCTGAAAACCAAACGGGAGACCATCACCAAGTTCCTCCATGAAGGCCTGTATCCCTATACCTACCGCTATCTGGGCAGTTTCGACAATCACTTCTCCACCATTGGATTGCTGGGTATGAACGAAGTCGGTCTCAACGCCAAGTGGCTGCAAAAGGATCTGACCCACAAGGAAACGCAGGACTTCACCGTGGAAGTGCTGAACCATATGCGGGAGCGTCTGTCCGACTACCAGGAACTGTACGGCGACCTGTACAATCTGGAAGCCACCCCTGCCGAGTCCACCTCCTACCGTCTGGCCAAACACGACAAGAAGCATTATCCCGACATCATCACCGCTCACGAGGGTGCTACCCCCTACTACACCAACTCCAGCCACCTGCCTGTTGGCTTCACAGAGGACGTGTTCGAAGCTCTGGACATTCAGGATCGGCTCCAGCCTCTGTACACCTCCGGCACCGTGTTCCACACCTTCCTCGGCGAAAAGCTTCCCAGCTGGAAGTCCGCCGCAGAACTGGTACGGAAGATCGCTGAAAATTATCAGCTCCCCTACTACACCATGTCCCCCACCTATTCCGTTTGTGCCGACCACGGCTACATTTCCGGTGAGCAATATACCTGCCCCATCTGCGGCAAAAAGACCGAGGTCTACAGCCGTATCACCGGCTACTACCGTCCGGTGCAGAACTGGAACGACGGCAAGTCGCAGGAGTTCCTGGACCGCAAGACCTATCACACCAACGGCAAGCCCGGTGTTGTGGGCACTTCCGCTCTGAAGGTCAGCTGCGAGCCCGTGGCAAGCACCGCCGAAACCTTGCTGTTTGTCACCAAGACCTGCCCCAACTGCCGCATAGTCAAGCCTCTGCTGGACAAGGCCGGCGTTGCCTATGAGATCGTAGACGCCGAAGAGCAGGCAGAGCTGGCCAAGGCATATCAGCTCCGTCAGGCTCCCACTTTGGTCGCCAACGGCAAGGTCTATGCCGGCGTGGCCGCCATCAAGGAATTTTTGAAGCATTAAGCGTTTGGAACGCCACGCCAACGGATGGCGTGGCGTTCCCACCTTCAGGAGGATCATCTATGACCGATATTTTGATCATCGGCGGCGGCCCTGCCGGACTGACAGCCGCCATTTATGCCGCAAGAGCCGGAAAAACCGTCACCGTCTGCGAGCAGGAGAGCTTCGGCGGCCAGATCACCCAGTCCCACAAGGTGGACAACTACCCGGCTCTGCCGGGAGTCAGCGGCATAGAGCTGGGTGACCGCCTCTGCGAGCAGGCCACCAATGCCGGTGCCAATGTGGAATTTGCCGCCGTTTCCGCCCTGAACCGGAAAGCAGACGGCACCTTCACCGTCCAGACAGACGACGGGGAGCTTCATGCCAGAGCCGTCATCTTTGCCGCCGGTGCCAAACCACGCCCGATGGGTGTGGAGCGGGAGCAGGAGCTGACCGGAAACGGTGTCGGCTACTGCGCCCTGTGCGACGGCGCTTTCTTCCGGGATAAGGATGTGGCTGTGGTCGGCGGCGGCAACACCGCTTTCTCCGACGCGTTGTTTCTGGCCTCTGTCTGCAAAACCGTGACCCTTGTCCATCGGCGGGCAGGCTTCCGGGCGGAAATGCCCCTGATCGAAGCCGTCAAAAAAGCGGAGAACATCCGCATCCTGACCCCTTACACCGTTTCCGGTCTGGTGGGAGAAACTACGCTGGAAGCACTGACCCTGCGCCATAGTGAAACCGGCGAAACCACCACCCTGCCTGTGGACGGCGTTTTCGTGGCTCTTGGCCGCGTGCCGGACTGCTCACTGGTTGCTCCCTACGTGGATCTGGATTCGCAGGGTTTCATCGCCGCCGGCGAGGACTGCCGTACCAAAACCCCCGGCCTCTATGTGGCCGGTGACTGCCGGGCCAAGGCTGTCCGCCAGTTGACCACCGCCGTGGCCGACGGTACCGTAGCCGCTACCCTGGCCTGCGAAGATCTGAATCAATAAAAAAATCCCCCCGATGCCCAGCATCAGGGGGATTTTTTACGTTTTTACACGATACCCATGGCAACTTCCACAAGGAATGCAACGATGACGACCAATGCAGAAATAATAAAGCCGTGGATCATGGGCCGGATACCGGACTTTTTCATGCTGGCAAAGGAGGTATTGAGGCCGATGGCCGCAAGGGCACAGACCATTAAAAACTTACTGGATGCCTTGGTGAAGGCCACCACTTCTCCGGGAATATAAAGGATGCTGGCAGCAACCGCCATGGCAAGGAAGCCGAGAATGAACCAGGGAAAGATCTTTTTGATGCTGAAATTGGCCTTCAGATCTCTGCCGTCGGCATGGTTGGCCATGGCTTCCTTTCGTTTCAGCCGAAGCTGAATCAGGGCAAAAACGATGACCGTGGGAATGATGGAAAGAGTCCGGGTCAGCTTCACCATGGTGGCAAAGTCGCCTGCGCCTTCGGAGAAGGCATAGCCTGTGGCCACTACGGAGGAGGTATCGTTGACCGCCGTGCCGGCCCAGATGCCAAAGGCCTGATCGGTCATGCCCAGGGCTCTGCCCATAATGGGGAACAGCACGATCATGGCCATATCAAACAGGAAAGTGGCAGACATGGCATAGGCCACATCGTTGTCATCGGCATCGATGGTAGGGGCAATGGCTGCAATGGCCGAGCCGCCGCAGATGCCCGTTCCGGCAGAGATCAGATTGCTGAGCTTCCAGTTGAGGCCCAGGGCTTTTCCGATAAAATATCCGCCGCCGAAGCAGGTCAAAAGGGTAAATACCATGACCGTCAGGGACATTTTCCCCACATGCAGGATAGTGGTGATATTCAGGGACAAGCCAAGGAGAATAATGGCAAATTTCAAAATCTTCTTGGAGGTGAACTTCAGTCCGGAGGAAAAAACGCCGCCTCTGCGAACCAAGGGATTCAGAGCCATACCAATAAACATGGCGATCACCGCACCGCCGATCACATGAACGGGCAGCAGATTTTCGATCCAGCAGGCCATCGCCGCAACGGCAACAGACAGCAGGATCCCGGGAAATGTTTTGATGATCTTCATAAAAGCCTCCATGTTGCATCCATAATTTTCTTCTTGATTGTACACCCAAATATTGATAAAATAAAATTATTAAATCTTATGAACTCATAAATTTTTGTAATGAGGTATTCCCATGCTGGATTACAGGATCGAGACCTTTCTTACCCTTTACAAGGAAATGAACTACCGCAAAACCGCCGAACAGCTCCGTATGACCCAGCCCGGCGTGACCCAGCACATCCAATATCTGGAAAAGCACTACGGTGTCCGGCTGTTTACCTACGATGGCAAACAGCTTTGCAGAACACCGCAGGCAGAGGCTCTGAAACGCCACATTGACAGCGTTCTTGCCAAGGAACGCATTCTGGCAGAGGCCCTTGACCGACCCAAGGCCATCCATCTGGAAGTGGGTGCTACCAAGACCATCGGAGAATATGTCCTGAAGGATGCCTTGGAGCGTTATATCCGGTGCCCGGAGCATACCATCCAATTTGTCATCGACAACACCCAAACCCTCCTGCAGCTTCTGGAGGACGGTAAGCTGGATTTTGCGGTCATTGAAGGCGTGTTTGACAAACAAAAATACCCCCACCGCCTGTATAAAAAAGAGCGATTTGTGGGGATCTGCTCCAAAAATCATCCCTTTGCGGGAAAATCGGTCCCTTTGTCCCAAATTTTCGGGGAGACCATCCTTCTGCGAGAGCCCGGCTCCGGCACCCGACGGCTGTTGGAGCAGGCCATCCGGAACCTGGGCTATTCTCCCGACTGTTTCCGGCGGTCCATCAGCATCAGCAATTTTTCCGTGATTCGCGATCTGACGGCAAAAGGAACCGCCATCACCTTTGCCTATGCCCCTGTGGCAGAGGGTCGGGAGGACCTTGCTGTTTTCACGGTGCAGGACTTGGACATGACCGGAGAATTCAACTTCGTATACTGCGATGAGGAGCTGGCAGAAGAAAAAATCAAATTGTTCTTCTAACGCCCCCTGTGGGGCGGCCCTCCATTGAAATGACGGGATTTTTGTGGTACAATAAGGCAACTTTGATTTCGGGGTGATACTGTGACATTGGCAGCGTTTTTCCGGGAATATCCCAAAGCCGCGCTGGCCTTTTCCGGCGGCGTGGACAGCGCCTATCTGCTTTATGCCGCCCGGAAAGCCGGGGCAGATGTAAAGCCCTACTTCATACGCACCCCGTTTCAGCCCGACTTTGAACTGGCGGATGCCCAAAAGCTGGCACCGGAGCTGGTTATTCTGGAGCTGGATATCCTCCAATTCCCCAATGTGGCCAAAAATCCGGCCGATCGCTGCTATCACTGCAAAAAACAGCTTTTTGACCGATTGAAGCAGCAGGCAATGGCCGACGGCTATGACGTTCTGCTGGACGGCACAAACGCCTCTGATCGATGGGAGGACCGACCGGGAATGAACGCCCTGAAAGAACTTGGCGTTTTATCCCCCCTGCGGCTGTGTGGATTGACCAAAGACGAGATTCGCCGCCTGTCCCGGGATGCCGGACTGTTTACCTGGGACAAGCCGGCCTATGCCTGCCTTGCCACCCGGATCCCGTCAGGTACTGCCATTGACCGGGACACACTTTCCCGCATTGAACTTGCAGAAGCTGCCCTTGCTCAACTGGGATACCGTGATTTTCGCGTGCGATTCTTCCATGGGGCAGCCAGAATCCAACTGCTCCAAAGCCAACTTCCTGTAACTCAAAACGACTATATCCGCATCCGGAAGGCAGTTGCACCTTATTTTGAACCGGTACTTCTGGATCTGGGAGGACGATAAGATGGAGCAAAAAGACTTGAAAACCCTGCTGCAGCAGGTGGCAGACGGAGATCTCTCCGTGGAAGAAGCTGTCAACCGCTTGAAAATTCAACCCTTTGAGGACCTGGGCTTTGCCAAGGTGGATCACCACCGGGCCCTGCGTCAGGGGATTCCGGAGGTCATCTATGGAGCCGGGAAAACCCCGGAGCAAATCGTTGCCATTGCCCGGGCAATGCAAAAACGGGGGCAGAAAAACGTTCTCATTACCCGTTTGGAGGCTCAAGCCGCAGAAATCATTCAAAAAGAGCTTCCCATCACCTACCACAAAGTAGGCAAAATCGGCCTTTTGGGTGAAATACCTGCTCCTGACGGGGCTGGGCAGATCGTCATCGCCACCGGCGGCACCAGCGACCTGCCGGTAGCCGAAGAAGCCGCTCTCACCGCAGAAGCGTTGGGCAACGATGTGCTTCGTCTGTATGACGTAGGTGTGGCAGGAATTCACCGGCTTTTGTCCCACGCCGAAGCCCTCACCAAGGCTCGGGTGGTCATTGCCATCGCAGGAATGGAAGGGGCCTTGGCCAGCGTCGTCGGCGGTCTGGTGGATTGTCCCGTCATCGCCGTTCCCACCAGCGTGGGCTACGGTGCCGCTTTCGAGGGTCTTGCTGCTCTTTTGGCAATGCTCAACTCCTGTGCCAGCGGTGTCAGTGTGGTAAACATTGACAATGGCTTTGGCGCCGGATTCCTTGCCAGCCGGATCAATCACATGGGGGTGAACAGATGAAAACCCTTTATCTGGAATGTGAAATGGGTGCTGCCGGCGATATGCTTCTGGCCGCACTGCTGGAGCTCCTGCCGGATCGGGAAGGTTTTTTGCAGACCCTCAACAATCTGGGGCTTCCCGGTGTGCAGGTTACTGCCCAACCGACTGTCCGCTGCGGCATCACCGGTACCCATGTGATCGTTACCGTTCACGGCCATGAAGAAGGTGACCGCCATGACCACCATCACAGTACTCTTGCAGAAATTCATCGCTGCATTGATAACCTCCCTGTGTCTCAAACGGTCCGCAGCAATGCCAAAGCGGTCTATGACCGCATCGCTCAGGCAGAAAGCCGGGTCCATGGGCAGCCGGTGGAGCAGATCCACTTCCATGAAGTCGGTGCGTGGGATGCCGTCACCGATGTGGTCGGCGTATGTCTTGCTATGGAACTTCTGGCTCCGGAATACATCTGTGCCTCCCCTGTTCATGTAGGCTCCGGCCATGTGAAATGTGCTCATGGCCTCCTGCCGGTCCCTGCCCCTGCCACGGCTTTGCTGCTTCAGGGCGTCCCCATTTACGGCGGAGATGTCCGTGGTGAACTCTGCACGCCCACCGGAGCTGCCCTGCTGGCGCACTTTGCAGCCGACTTTGGCCCCATGCCCGTTATGGTTCAGGAAGCCGTCGGTTATGGCATGGGTACAAAAGAATTTGACCAGGTCAACTGTGTCCGGGCTTTCCAGGGAACCATGCGGGAAGCTTCGGAACAGATCACGGAGCTTTCCTGTAATCTGGACGATATGTCCCCGGAAGCCATCGGCTTTGCCATGGAAACCCTTTTTTCTTCCGGTGCGCTGGATGTTTATACCACAGCCATCGGCATGAAAAAAAGCCGACCCGGTGTGATGCTCTGCTGCCTGTGCCGCCCTTCTGAAGAAGAAACCATGGTCCGTCTGCTGTTCCGCCATACCTCCACGCTGGGAATCCGCAAAACCGTCCATGACCGCTATGTCCTGTCCCGCACCGTTACGCCGATGCAAACCCCTTACGGAAGCATCCGGATAAAAGAAGCCGATGGCTGGGGTGTCTGCCGCAGGAAACCGGAATATGAGGATATTGCCCGGGCGGCGAAGGAACACCATGTCCCCCTTGACCGGATACTGGAAGCTCTGAAATAAAAACAAAGGAGTCCTCTTATGGCAAACCCCTTTTTATCCTGCGTCCATACCCACACCCATTTCTGTGACGGGAAAGATGCCCCGGAACGGCTGGTTGAAAAAGCTCTGGAGCTTGGTTTTGTATCCCTTGGTTTTTCCGGCCACAGCCCTGTCGGCTGGGATCCATGGGCTATGACCGAAAAAAACCTGCCCCAATATATGGCAGAAATTCGCCGTCTGCAGAAGAAATATGACGGGCAATTGGAAATTCTGTTGGGTATCGAGCATGATTCTCTGGCAGGCCCTGTCTCTGCTGATTTTGAATACAGCATCGAATCGGTTCATGCCATTGTCATGCAGGGAGAGATCTGTTACATTGACTGGGACACGGAAAAAGTGCAGGCAGCCATCCAAACGTATTTTGGCGGAGATCCTTATGCCTATGCCAAAGCCTATTTCGCCGCCTGTGCCGCCGCCTATGAAAAAAGCAGCGCCCAAATCGTCGGCCATTTGGACCTGCTCACAAAGTTCAATGAACGATCGCCCATGCTGGATGAAACCGATCCCCGGTATCTCCGCGGCGCATTGGAGGCACTTGATGCGGCTCTGGCACGCGGCATGATACCGGAAGTGAATACCGGTGCCATCTCCCGCGGTTACCGCACCACGCCTTATCCCGGAACAGCCATTCTGAAGCATCTGTTGGAGCGAAAAGCGGCGGTGGTCGTTACCAGCGACTGTCACGATGCCAACTACCTGAACTGTCACTACAAGGAAACTGCCGAGCTGCTCCGCAGTCTTGGTTTTACCTGCACCCTTCGCCTGCGAAAGGCCGGATGGGAAGAAGTGGGACTGTAACTCACGTTACAGCCCCACTTCTTTTTATATTTCCGGATCATTGTAAAATTGCTGCGTCTGCCGGCTTCTGCCGGTAACTTCCATATAGAATGCGGCATCTGCCGCATGCATGTAGGGCGTCAGCCACAGATTGCCGATGCCAAATGTCAGCACAGTCAAAAATGCCCAGCCCAAAAAGCTGAACTGCAGGCAGAACAGCCGCCATTTATTGCCCTTCATCAATCGTTTGGACTCCCGAATCGCATCCATTACCCTCAGTTCCGGGAACTCTGCCATCAAATAAGGTACCATAGCATAGGCATAAGTGGCAATTATCCCAGGAATAATCAATAAAAGACTCCAGAGTGCAATAAACAAGCTCAAGGTCAAATTCATCAAAATCCCGGCACCCAACCGGTGAAATTGGGAAAACAAATCTCCGAACCGGGCTTCCTTCCCATTGATCAAGTTTAGGTTAAACTTGCACCAACCAAGTTGTATCACACCACCGATCATCAAAGCCAACAGAGTGCTGATAAAAAAAGCAGTCAGGACCCAAAGAAATACCTTCTGATTGACAAAGCTGAGGTAGCCGCTGCCATCTTCTGCCGCGCCGCTGCCTCCCGATACCCAAACACCGCCCATCAGCAAAGATGCCACAAACCCAACGGCAACCGATACGCCCCATTTGCCCTTCAGGGACTGCCTTGCCCTTGCGCGAAAATCCGAAGCATACATCACAGCGCCACTCCCTTTCTTTTTTTTCAGTATAGTATGAACACCTATAAAAAGCAACGATATCCGGCTGCTGTTTGCCGTTGCTTTTTTCTGAAATCTATGATATATTGAACTGGAAAATTTTAACTTGGAGGATCTTATGAACGCGATTATTGCCAATCTTTCCAATATTCAATGGCAGTTGTTGGTTATGTGGGTCATTGGTGGTATCCTGATCTATCTTGCCATTGCAAAAGATATGGAGCCCACCCTGCTGCTCCCCATGGGCTTCGGTGCCATTCTGGTCAACCTGCCCCTGCCTGTTCCCGGAGAAGGTATCCAGCACGTGTTGGATACGCTGTTTTCCATCGGTATCGACAATGCGGAACTCTTCCCCCTGCTGCTGTTCATTGGCATCGGTGCCATGATCGACTTCACTCCCCTGCTGACCAACCCCAAGCTGATGATTTTCGGTGCAGCAGCTCAGTTCGGCATCTTCTTCACTCTGGCTGCAGCCTCCCTGTTTGGCTATGATCTTCAGGATGCTGCCTCCATTGCCATCATCGGTGCAGCGGACGGCCCTACATCCATCTTTGTTGCCAAGGAACTGGGGTCCAAGTATCTGGGTGCCATCATGGTAGCTGCCTACTCTTATATGGCTCTGGTGCCGCTGGTACAGCCTCCCATTATTAAGCTCTGCACCACCAAGGCCGAGCGGAAGATCAAAATGGCCTACAACGGCAAGCCTGTCTCCCGTCTGACCAAGATTCTCTTCCCCATTGTAGTCACCGTCATCGTTGGTCTCTTTGCTCCCGACGCAGTTGCCCTGATCGGCTTTTTGATGTTTGGCAATCTGATTCGCGAGTGCGGTGTCCTGAACTCTCTGTCCGAAACTGCTCAGAAGGTTCTGGCCAATCTCATTACCATCCTCCTCGGCATTACCATTGCCTCCCAGATGAAGGCTGCCGATTTCCTCAATTTGGATACCCTGATCATCATTGGTCTGGGCCTGGTTGCCTTTATCTTTGATACATTTGGCGGTGTTATGGTCGCAAAGCTCATGAACCTCTTCCTGCCCAAAGACAAGAAGATCAACCCCATGATCGGTGCTGCCGGCATTTCCGCTTTCCCCATGTCTGCCCGTGTGGTGCACAAGATGGGTCTGGAGGAAGACAACCAGAACTTCCTGCTGATGCACTCTATCGGCGTCAATGTTTCCGGTCAGGTCGCTTCCGTCATTGCCGGCGGCTTGATTCTGACTCTGGTCAAAGCCATTCTCGGTTAATTGGAGGTATTCGTTATGCGTATGGATCTGCTGATGCAAGCCCTGCCTGTTCTGGGTACCGGCTATCTGGGTATTTTCTTCGTCACCGCCATCATCATCCTTGTGGTGGCTCTGTTGAACAAATTTACACAGAATAAATAATTTCAAAAATGGTGCCGCCATTCAGGCGGCACCGTTTTTCTTGCTCTTGACCGACAAACTGTTTGTTTGATAAACTGAAAAAAACGAACCTTCGGAGGATCTTATGAATCTGGAACAACTGAAACAAAAAATGGATCAGGCCCATTATATTTATGATGATACTCTGGCCGTCACCCTTTCCGTAGCCCTCCAGTTGGGCAGACCCCTGCTGATTGAAGGTGCTGCCGGTGTGGGCAAGACGGAGATCGCCAAGGTCATGGCCTCGGCGCTGGACCGGGATTTGGTGCGCCTGCAATGCTATGAAGGACTGGACGAAAGCAAGGCTCTTTACGAATGGAACTACCAGAAACAGCTTCTTTCCATTCAGGTGAATCGGGAGCAGGACGCCGATAGCCTGACCAAATCTTTGTTCAGCGACGAATATTTGCTGGAACGGCCCCTGCTTCAGTCCATCCGCTCGGAAAAGCCGGTGGTCCTGCTTATTGACGAGATCGACAAGGCCGATGAGGAATTTGAAGCCTTCCTTTTAGAGCTTCTTTCGGAAATGCAGGTGACGATTCCGGAAGTAGGTACGGTCAAAGCCCGCTCCATCCCCTTTGTGGTCCTGACCTCCAACCGGGCAAGACCCCTTTCCGAGGCTCTCAGACGGCGGTGTGCTTATCTGTATATCCAATACCCGGATCTGGAAAAAGAAATGGCCATTCTCCGTGCCAAGCTCCCCCATGTGGATGATCGGCTCTGCTCTCAGGTGGCCGTGGCCGTACAAAAACTCCGTGCCAGTGAGGCTATTTTGAAAAAACCTTCCATTGCAGAAACTCTGGACTGGGCGGCAGCTCTGGATGCCCTTGGTATCCGCGAGCTGACTCCCGATGCTCTGCGGCAAACTGCCGGATTTATTCTGAAAAACAATGAGGATATGAATGTTTGGGAAGACCTGCCAAAGGAAGAACACAGCTGTAACTGCGGCCATCACCACGGAGGCCACTGCCATGACTGATCCCCAGGTCTATCTGGAAAAGCTCAGTCTGTTTGCCCGGATGCTCCGGCTGGAGGGCCTCACGGTGGGCCCGCAGGAGACGGCTGACGCCAGCCAGATCCTCATTTCTCTGGGACTGGAGGACCGGGAGCAGGTCAAAACCGCCCTGCAGACGGTCTTTGCCAAATCCCGTGAAGAGCAAAGCACCTTTGACCGGGTTTTTGACGGATTTTTCCTCTCAGAAGAGGCCATGCGCCGGCAGGCCAAAGAGCAGATGGAAAAAGAGGCCCAGATGGAAGAGGGTCGGCGGCAGGCAGAAGAAGACCTGCAGGTTCGTGGCGAGCCTATGGAGCTTCGGCAGGATCTTCGGGATGTCTACGCCGCCATGCCGGAGGAAGAACGGCAGAAGCTCCGGAATATTCTGGAGAAATACAAGGGAAATATTGACCGAAACCCGGAGCTTTACGGCAATTTTATCCATTCCGTCTTTACTCGTGCCCTTTTGGAACAGCAGATGAAAATGGAAGATGCCGGCGTGGGTGTGGAGGAAGCAGATCCGGAGCTGGGCATTCTCTACCGGGATATTACCCAGTTCCGGGACACGGAGATTCCCAAGGCCATTACCATGATTCAGGCGGTTGCCCGGCAGATCAACGGCGAGCTTTCCGCCAAGCGCCAGAAAAGCGGCCATAAGGGTAAGCTGGACTTCCGCCGAACCATTCGCAAGGGTCTGGAGACCGGCGGCAGTCTGTACCGCCTGCGGTATAAAAGAAAACACCACAAACGCAGGCATTTGGTCTTGCTCTGCGATGTTTCCGGCTCTATGATGCAGTTTTCCGAGTTTGCCCTGCGGTTTATCCAGTCCCTCAATCAGGTCTCGGAAAGCTCCCGGGCATTTTTGTTTTCCGAGGCTCTTGTGGAGGCAGATCATTTTGCCATGCAGAATATGGATCAGTTCCGCCAGTATGTAAAGTCCTCCGGCCTTTACGGACGGGGTACGGATCTGGGAACGGCCCTGGCAGGGCTGTGCCTGAAACAGCCGGCAGTTTTGACCCCCACCACCACCCTGCTCATTTTATCCGACACCAAGACCATCGACGTTCCCAGAGCAACTCAGGCTCTCATAGAGGCCAAACGGCTCTGCGGACGAGTCATCTGGATGAACCCCATCCCGGAAAACAAGTGGCCTTATCTCCGCAGTGTACAAACCATGGCCTCTTTGTGCCAGATGGTACCCTGCAGCACTCTGCAGGCTCTGGCTGCCGCCTGCCGAAAACTGGTGATTAACTAAAAAAGAACCTCCCTTCCGTAGCTTCCAATAAGACAGTATGAGAACATTACTGGCATAGGGTAGCTGCTGTACAGGCGTGCGACAAGAAAAATTGGCGATACTTGGTTTTCACAACCAGGTATCGCCTTTTTCTATCTTTAACAGAATGTTTG
>JAZRTT010000010.1:0-43334 GCA_045652125.1 Candidatus Avilachnospira sp.
AAAACAAAAACGCCGCCCCCGCCGGGGGGGGGGCCGTCCTTATTCTTCTGCAATGGGTAAGGTAATGGTCACATCCGTCCCCTCGCCATAGACAGAGTCGATGCGGATATCGCCCTGATGCTGCTTCAGGATCTCCTTTGCAATGGACAGACCCAGACCGGTACCGCCGGTGGCACGGGAACGGGCTTTGTCTACCCGGTAGAACCGCTCAAAAAGCATGGGAAGATCCTTTTCCGGGATGCCTACACCGTTATCCGACACCCGGACAAAGACGTTTTTGCCTTCTGTGCCGGCGGTGACGGAAATGGTGCCGCCGTCGGCGGTGTATTTGATGGCGTTGGAGACGATGTTCATAATGACCTGCTCGATTCGATCCCGATCACCGTTGACCTCCGGCAGATTTTCCGGGCATTCCAACGTAAAGGTATGGCCGTGGTTTTGGGCATCCAGCGCCACCGCCTTATGCACATTACCCACCGCCTCAGCAAGGGAGAAGCGGGCAATGTTCATTTCCATTTTACCGTAGTCGAACTTGCTCAGGGTCAGAAGGTCCTTGACAATGCGGGTCATTCGGTCGGCCTCGCTGACGATGACGCCCATAAAGTTGCTCCGCAGCTCTGCAGGCAATTCATCGCCGGAGGAAATAATGGTCTCAGCATAGGATTTCACATTGGTCAGAGGGGTACGCAGCTCATGGGATACATTGGCGATGAATTCCCGGCGGGTCTGCTCGTTTTTCCGCTGCTCCGTTACATCGTGGATGACCACCAGCGCACCGCTGCTGGAGGGCTCGGCAGCACTGACGGGAGCAAGAAACAGCTCCAGTTCCCGCTGCCCGACCCGCTTCTGACACGCCAGATACTCTCCGTGCTTCAGGCTCAGGAGCTTCTCAAAGGAGGCGTCCTGACCAAAGACATCGGCAAAGGCTGCGGTAGTATCCAGACCGCGGGAGAGCATTCGGGTGGCGGCAGGATTGCAATGGATGACCTTGCCGCTGTGGTCAAAAGCCACCACGCCGTCGGTCATATGGAGGAACAGGGTGGAGAGCTTGTTTCGCTCGCTTTCCACCTCGGAAATGGTGTTTTGCAGAACCCGAGCCATGTGGTTAAAGTTTCGGGTCAGGGTGCCGATCTCATCCCGACCTGTGACTTCCAGCTTTTGGGAGAAGTCACCGGCAGCCACCTGCCGGGTGCCTTCCGTCAGGGCGCTGATGGGGGTAATGAGAATCTGGGACAGCAGGAAAGCCAGAATGATGCAGATCACAAGGCCCAGAATCAGAGACTGAAAAATGATTCCAAAGACCTCGTTGGTCAGAGCGTTCACCGTAAGTTTATTGTCAGAAATATAGACGATATAGCGGTGATTGCCGCTGTTGATGGGAACTGCCAAATCCATATTTTCTGAGGCAACGGAACCATCCATGCCGACCTGTCCCTGCATGGCGGTTAGGATATTGGGTGTAATGGTAACGGCATCGGCCTGATTGGAGCTGTCTAGCACAGCACCGGAGGCGGCATCCAGAATATAGACATTTCGCTGATTCAGGTCAATACCCAGGTCTGCCTGTGCCATGAGAAGCTGCTTCATTTCCGAAACACCGCCTTCTTTGGCGGCCAGGCCCTGAAGCTGCACAATAAATGCCTGAGAAAAGGGCTGCTCCATTTTGGAATAAAAATCCTCAATAAAGTAATTGCCCACACCGTTGATCAAGAAGGAGCCGATGACCGTCATCAGCGCCAGAATCAGCAGCACCAATATCATAACCATTTTGGTTCTGAGAGAACGCATAGGGTGGCTCCTCCTTTTCAGAGTATTTGGGGCAGTTACCCCTCGCAGTAGTAACCGGTACCCCGTTTGGTCTTGATGACGGCAGGGTTTCCGGGATCGGTTTCGATCTTTTCCCGAAGTCGCCGAACGGTCACATCCACGGTGCGCATATCACCGTAGTAGCCGTAGTTCCAGACTTTTTCCATCAGTTCTTCCCGAGACCAGACCTTGCCCTTTTCCGACAGGAGGCAAGTAAGCAGGTCATACTCTTTTTGGGTCACCTCTACCGCTGCCCCATCCTTGAATACTGCCATGGCAGAAAGGTTGATGGTCAGAGTGCCGGCTTCCAATGTGCTTCCGCCGCCGGATTTTACTTCGGCATCCAAACTCCTTCGGCGGATATTGGCTTTGACCCGGGCCAGAAGCTCCCGCATGGAGAAAGGTTTTGTAATGTAGTCATCGGCACCGGATTCCAGACCGTAAATTTTATCCTGCTCTTCTTCTCTGGCTGTGAGCATGATAATGGGAACGACACTTCCGCCCTGCCGCAGAGCAGAGCAGATCTCAAAGCCATTCATCCCCGGCAGCATCACATCCAGCAGAATCAGATCCGGGTCTTTGGTGCGGGCCAGCTCCAGACCTACAAGGCCATCCAGGGCCTCCAGCGTGTCATAGCCCTCCCGGCTGAGATTGAATTTTAGAATTTCCACAATGGCGCGCTCGTCCTCGACGATCAAAACTGTCTTACCCATGGGAACCCCTTTCCGATCAACACACTGCCCCTGGGGGCATACATTTTCTCCATTATATCACACTTTTTCTCATTACGCCAGATGGCGCAGCGCTTTTGGGAAATGATTCTTCAAAATTCCGCCGCTGCCCTTTGCCCAGCCCAGACTCAGTCCGTCCACCGTCACCAGCGTCCAGCCCGACTGCGGACCGGAAATGGCCTCGCCTCGGAGATATTTTCCAATTTCCGGGCTGTCTGCCGGGAAGTTTGCCACAGACCTGGCAGTTTTCAGCCACAAAGCCCATGCGTGGGCTGGTTCAAAGCGGTTTTTCAGCAGCCTGCCCAATTCCAGACCGGGACGCAGAACTTTCAAACCGCGGAGCGCGGGCGTTTCCGGGGGCATCCGGAACAAACTCTGGCCAAAGGCCAGAACATTGCCTTCCGGCAGCTCCAACCGGTTTTCCCGGATAAATTCTTCCAAACATGGCACCAAAGGTTCCGGTTTTTCCAAAGCAGTCTCACCGCCAAGGCCGCTGCGCCGTTCCAGAACGGCGGCATAATGGCCTTCCCCCCGGAGCTTATGGGGCCAGAGCCGGAAGGTATGCTCCAATTCCGGCAGTACAGGCTCTGCCCATTGGGGAACACCGGGTGAAAACCACGGTGCGTCCAAACAGACCACGGAAAAATCGGGATGTTCCAGCAAAAAACGGCTGATGGTCCCTTCGTTTTCCCGGGGTGCAAAGGTGCAGGTGGAATAGACCAACCGCCCACCGGGGGCAAGCATCTTTGCCGCAGAATCCAAGATCTCCTGCTGCCGTCTGCCGCACATTTCCACAGTTTCGGGACTCCAGTCTGCAACAGCAGCCTCTTCCTTGCGGAACATTCCCTCCCCGGAACAGGGGGCATCTACCAAAATCCGGTCAAAGTACCCGGCAAAAACTCCCTCCAGCCGCTTGGGATGTTCGTTCAGCACCAACCCGTTGGCAATGCCCAGCCGCTCTACATTTCGGGAAAGAATCTTCGCCCGTTTGGGGTGGATCTCATTGCAGACCAGCAGACCCTTGCCCTGCATTGCCGCAGCCAGCTGCGTGGTCTTTCCTCCCGGAGCGGCACACAGGTCCAGCACCTTCATCCCCGGCTGCACATCCAAAAGCCCCGCAGGTGCCATGGCACTCGGCTCCTGCAGGTAATAAAGCCCTGCCTCATGATAGGGGGACAGACCGGGGCGGGTACCAATGTCATAATAATAGCCGTTTTCTGCCCAAGGCACCGGAGAAAGGCCAAAGGAAGAAAGGTCCGGCGGCGTGGTGGTTTTCAGCGGGTTTATCCGCAGACCGACGGTTCTTTCCCGGTCATAGGAAGAAAGAAACGCCTCATATTCAGCCCCCAAAAGGGCCTGCATTCTGGTTGTAAACTGTTCCGGGAACATAGTGCCTCCTTTGAAATGCACACGGTGTCACCCCCTGCTTATGCCGAGGGTGACACCGTTTTTTCAGCAAACAGGAACGATCCAGCCGTGGGTGTCTTCTATTCTGCCCCATTGCAGATCGGTCAGATAATTGTAGAGCTTCAGGCTCAGGGGGCCGATCTCGCCGTTATTGATGATTTGAACATTGCCCCGGTAGTCCAACAGACCAACGGGAGAGATAACGGCGGCAGTACCGGTGCCGAAGGCCTCCTCCACACGACCCTGGGCACAGGCCTCCATCAGGTCATCAATGGCCAGCTTTTCTTCCCGGACCGTATAGCCCCACTGCTTCAGCACTTCGATCATGGAGGCACGGGTAACACCGGGGAGCACCGTTCCCTCACAGGGTGCGGTCCAAATTTCACCGTCGATCTTGAACATGATATTCATGCCGCCCACTTCTTCCACGTACTTCCGCTCCCGGCCATCCAGCCACAATACCTGGCTGTAGCCCATGGCCTCGGCCTTTTCCTGACCGATCATGGCTGCCGCATAGTTGCCGCCGCACTTGGCAAAGCCGGTACCGCCCTTAACGGCTCGAACATATTCGTCCTCCACCAAGATCTTCACAGGGCTGATTCCGCCCGAGTAATAAGACCCGGAGGGAGAGCAGATAATGCAAAACAGGAATTCCCGGGAGTTATGCAGACTCAGCTGACTTTCGGTGGTAAACATGAAAGGACGGATGTACAGGGATGTACCCGGCTCCGTAGGGACCCAATCGGCGTCCACCTCCACCAATGCCTTGCAGGCATCCACAAACATATCCACAGGAACGGGGGGCATACACAGCCGCTTGTTGGAATTGATCATCCGTTTGGCGTTCATATCCGGGCGGAACAGCTGAATGGTCCCTTCCGCTGTGCGGTAGGCCTTGAGGCCCTCAAAGGTCTCCTGTGCATAGTGAAGTGCCACAGCACCGGGCTCCATGGGAATGGGAGCATAGGGGACAATTCTTGCATCGTGCCAGCCCCGGCCTTCCGTATAGTCCATCAGGAACATATGGTCGCTCATATATTTACCAAATCCCAGAGCCTTCTGGTCGGGTTTTGCCTTGGGGCTGTTCGTTTTTGTAATTTGAATCTTCATGGAATACCCTCCTGTATAAGCTTGCTGTCTCTTATCATACAGGAAAAACCATTGGTTTTCAACTGTTAATTTAACGCGATAAAGAACCGGTGCCGTTCGTTTGAAGCAGCACCGGTTCTTTATCAGTGGTTTTCCATCCAGTCTTTGACCTTGGTTTTTGCCAAAATCTGAATGTCCTCCGTGGGATAAGGAGACTGTTCTCCGCCGCGTCCATAGAGGAAATAGTATCCGTCGGGGGTTTGAAAGAGAATTTCTTCGTAGCCGGAGGGGTCGCCGTACTGTCCGCAGGTGGTTTTTTTGACCAAAACTGCCAGTTCGGTGTCATACTCCCGTTTCCGAATGATTTTTTTCATGTTGTGGTACTTCCTTTCAGCAGGTTATCTCCATTATAAACAAAGTACGCAGATGTTGCAACTGACCAGCCGTAGAACTTCCATGGGAACACACAGGAGAGACTAGTGAATATTGTACAAAACGGGTGTCGAAAATTTGGACATTATTGCCTTTATTTTCAAAAAATTTACAGATGATTTCTGGACAACGGGTTTTGTTTGGGATATAATAAAAGAAAAAAAGAAAGGCGGCTCTGTCATGGACGAAACAAACAAGAAAACCGGGGCGCAAAGCTCCCGCAGCCGTAACCAAACGCTGGTGATCCGGCTGGCCGCTGCGGTACTGGTTTTATATTGGCTGTTTGGCATTGTGAAGTCCTATGTGGAGGGAGGGCCGGATGCTCCATCGCTGCTCCTTTTGGTCATTGCCTGTGTGCTCATGGGCGGCGGTGCTGCGGCAGTCGCGCTTTTGGCGTGGCGCAATTGGAAAAAAGCCAAAGACGAAGAAAACAAACCGGAAGCATAAAAAAGAACCGATCCTGAAAAGGGTCGGTTCTTTTTTATGCAAACACAGGGGAATTGAGAGGGATTTACTTACAGCACATGAGAATCACTTGACGGTTTTCTTCGGAAAGCACACGCAGCGCCAGCTCGGTTCGGTTCTCATCAAAGGTCATCAGGGCATCGTCCAGCCAAATCGGTGTCCCCTCCGGCAGAAGGAGCGTGGTCATTGCCAGCCGAAGTGCAAGCCAAACCTGATTTTGCGTGCCGCTGCTGAGGGTATCCAACCGACGGGCAAGGCCGGTCCGGTTTTCCAGGATCCGCAGGGTGAAGCCCGGCTCCAGAATCAGCCCGCCGTACTTCCCGGCTGTCAGCCGGGACAGATATTCACCGGCTGACTTGGTCAGGTGGGGCGCGTAAACCTGTTCCTGCCGGGCCTGCGCTGCATCCAGCGCTTCCTGTGCCAGCGCAAGAGCCTGTTCCTGCTGCAAAAGGTGCAAGTGCGTCTGCTCCAGTTCTTTGCGGCGGACTTCCGGGTCTTCCCTGCCGGTCAGAACCGCTTGCTCTTTTTCAAGGCGAATCAGTTCTGCCTGCCATGCAGCCGCTTTTTCCTGTTCTTCCAACCGTTCGGCGCTGGGACTAAGGGGCAAAAGTGCCAGTTCGTGCGCCAGACGAGCCTGTTCCACCGCCTGACGCGCCTGTTCCGTGTCTGTTTTGGGGAGGTCTTTCTTTCGTGCTCTCCGCCATGTGACGGATAAGAGGCAGAGACAACCGCACCAGAGGAAAATTAGCAGCCACCACCATGGTGTTTGCCGGAGGACGGCAATCGCCAGACAAGCCGTCAATGCGGCAAGAATCAGCCACAGGGCAGAGCCGATGGTGCGGGAGTTGGTTTCTGCGGGGTGTTGGCGGCACCGGGTCTCCCATTGGGTTATGGCTTCCGTGAGAGCTGCGGCGGTGCGGTCTTTTTCCCACTGCCAGCGAAGGGTTTCTTCCTCCTCCAGGCGCCGAATCGTCTCCCGGCTTTGGGTCAGAGCATGGGAAGCTTCTTCCTGCCGACGACCAATGGCCTGCAGCGACAGCAGGGCCTGTTCTTTTTCCAGCAGCTGCCGCTCCACTTTCGGCAGAAGGCCGGATTGATGATAGCGAAGCTTGTTTTTCCATTGTTTCAAACGGGCAGCGGCCTCCGGATAGCTGTCTGTTCCATCTCCGCCGGCTGCAAGTTGTTCCAGCCGTTGTGACAGGGCGGAATCCTGCGTGACCGACGGTTCTTCTCCGTTGAGAAACGCGCTGCGCTGAAAAACGCTGCGTTCCACACCCAGAAAGTATTCACCGCAGCAATCGGCGGTAACTTCTTTCAGAGGCAAGCCGGTTACTTTGTCATAAACCTGCAGCTCGCCCATTGGCCTGGTTCGGGAGGAGGTTCGCTGAAGTACCACCACCCGACCCCTGTGCTCCAGCTCCAGAATACCGCTCATGGCTTTGCCGCTCCACGGCAGATATTTTGTTTTTTCCGGCAGATGCCCTTTGGAGCTTCGCTGGGTGGTGTCTATCCCATAAAACATGGCGACAAGGAAAGCTGCCCATGTGGACTTCCCCTGTTCGTTGGGGCGGATCAAAACATTCAGACCCGGCTCCAGAATCAGCTCCGCTTCATCCAGACAGCCGAAAGTTGCTTTCATTCGCAGAATTCGCACGGCGGCACCCTCCCTTCCAGCGCAGAGAGCAAAAACCGGGCGGCTTGCCGGATGGTTTGCCGCGATTGTTCTGTATCGGCGCAGTCATGCTGTGCCTTCAGATGAGCCAGCGCCATGCCCCGGAGGGTCGGTGCTCCGGCACCGTCCCACAGATCACGGAGGGGGAGGGTCTCATCCCGTACTTCCAGAAAAAGAAACCGCGGGGAAAGAGCCGCCGTTACGGCTGCACAGTCTACCGGGTCGGAATCCCCTGTCAAGATCAGGCGGCAGAGGAGATTTTCTGTCCCCGGCGGCAGAATCGGTGCTTGAGCCGGCAAGGTGAGAATCTCAAACCGCGGAGCGGGCAGAGGGACAAAGGTACCTTCGCAGCGGCCTTTTTCCAGCTGAATGTGCAGCCCCCCTTTTTCTCCGCATTCATCAAACCCGCGGCCCATGGCAGTACCGGGCCATGCATAGAAGGTTCGGCCCTGCCACTTCGGACCAAAGCGCTGATGGATATGCCCCAGAGCCAGATAATCCAGGCCGCAGTCCTGCAGCACGTGAGGGGGGATATGGTGATAAGGACCGCGATTCAACGGGTCGCCGTGAAAGACACCGATTTCCAAAAAACCGTCATCTGCCGCAGGAATTGGCCGCAAAAGTGCTTCTGCCTCCCGATCCTGAAAGGCGGCACCCCAAATTCGGCATTGCAGATGGGGAAGGGAGATGCTCGTCATCTCTCCGGTAAAAATATGTACGTTTTTCGGCCAGTTGGTATTGGCCCAGACGGAACCTGCGGTGTAAGGGTCATGGTTGCCGGGGGCGATAAATACCTCTGCATGGCAGCGGCCAAGTGCATTTTGCAGGGCTTCCACCGTTTCCGGATGAGGAGTCCCATCGAAGATATCCCCTGCCAGAAGCAGCAGATCGCAGGCCAGATCGCTGCATCGCTGCACCAAAAGCTCCGGCAGTTCGCGCTGTCTGGCGCGGCACATGGCAGCCTGCTCCCGGGGCAATGCACCAAAGGGGGAATCCAGATGCAGGTCCGCTGCGTGTAAAATAGTTACCACTTGAGGTACCTCCTTTCCGGGTTTGAGTTTACAGAAAAACTGCCGCAGGGCAGCGGGCTCTGCGGCGATGGGGTTAAGCGTTTTCCTGTGCTTCCGGTTTCATATAATGGTCTGCAAAATATTTCAGAATGGCCTTTCTGGTGATGATGCCAATGAAAGTTCCCCGGTCATCCACCACAGGCACAAAGTTCTGCGTCACGGCGGCAGACATAAGATCCTCCACCCGGGCGGCCACGGAAACGGGGGTATTGTCCCGACGGTGCGTGATCTCCATAATGCCGTGGGTCTCCAATGACCGAAGATCTGTGGTTTCCAGCGATTTAATATGCCACAGAAGGTCGCCTTCGGTCAGGGTGCCGCGATAACTGCCGTCCTTGGCCAGAATGGGAAGGGCAGCATATCGGGAAACTTCCATTTTCTCCAACGCCTGCCGCAGCGTATCGTCATCGTGCAGATAGGCACAGGACGCCTTGGGCGTCAGAAGAAATAATATGTTCATTACGGTTCACTCCAATGATATGGTACCCTTATTATAACATAAGAGAACGGGAAAATCAGCACCTTTTTGTGAATAATTCATAAACAATCCCGGTGAGGGCTGTTATAGATTGGCCACGGCATATAAAAGACCGTCTTTCAGGGCATCCATGTCCGATGCCGTATTTTCTCTGCTGAAGGAAATGCGGATGGCACCGTCAATGACACGGGCGGGGATTCCCATGGCCTCCAGAACATGGCTGCGGTGTCCCTTGGAGCAGGCAGAGCCGGCAGAAACGTAGATCTCCCGTTCCTGCAGGCGGTTGATCAGACCCTGGCTTCTAAGGCCGGGGACAGAGACACTCACCACATGGGGGGCATCGCCTTTGCCAAGAAATACCAGCCCGGGCACGTCTGCCAGTTTTTCCCGGCACAGATCCCGGAGTGCAGACAAGTGGGCGATCTCCCGGGAAAGACTGCAGGCGGCACAGGCGGCACCGAAGCCCACGATCCCCGGGATGCCCTCTGTCCCGGAGCGGTAATTCTGTTCCTGTCCGCCGCCGCGGAGCAAAGGCGGCAGGGTCAGCCCTTTTTTGATATACAGGGCACCGACACCCTTGGCGGCATGGAGCTTGTGGCCGGAAACGGAAATGAGATCGGCACCAAGGGTCTTGGCCTTAAAGAGAATTTTGCCGAACCCCTGAACGGCATCGGTGTGAAACAGAGCCAGAGGGCTCTTCCGGCGGACGGCCTTGACCATGTCCGCAATGGGCATAACAGTACCGGTCTCGTTGTTGACCATCATCACAGATACCAAAATCGTATCCGGACGCAGGGCGGCCGACAAGGCCTCTGCCGATACAAATCCGGTCTCGTCGGGCTGGAGATAGGTGATCTCAAAGCCCTGTGAAGAAAGCTTTTCCATAGGGTGCAGGACCGCATGGTGCTCCACAGCCGTGGTAATGATATGCCGGCCCCGTTTTCCCAACCGCTCGGCGGCGGAAAAAATTGCCCAGTTGTTGGCCTCTGTACCGCCGGAGGTAAAAAATACCCGCTCCGGTTCTGCCCCCAGAAGATCGGCCACCTGCCCGCGGGCCTGCTTGAGCTGTTTTTCTGCCTCCACCCCCAGATGATGGATCGAGGAAGGATTGCCCCAGCACCGGGTGAGCATATGGCTCATGGCATCTACGGCCTCCCGGCAGGGCTTGGTGGTGGCGGAATTGTCCAAATAAATCATGGGAACCTCCCCAGCTTGTTTTTTTCATTTTAGCATATCCGCAAGGGAAAGTAAAACTTCTCTCCCGGGAAATTTTGTGCTATCATAGAAAAAAGAGGTGAAGGCGATGGATAAAAAGGAACTGCGGACGGTTATCCGGGAAAAAAAGCGGGCCATGACGGAAGAACAGATTCAGCAGACCGGCCGGCTTTTGGGGGAACAGCTTCGGGCACACCCTGCCTATGGGGAGGCAAAGAGCATATTCGGGTACTTGCCTTATAATCAGGAAGTACGGACCATGCCGATGCTGGAGCAGGCACAGAAAGACGGCAAGCGGGTGGCGGTGCCTAAGGTAATCGGCGATTCGATGATTTTTATCTGGCTGGATGATCTGAGCCGGGTGGAGAAGGGTTACTGCGGGATTCCGGAGCCTGTGGATAACGGCCCGGAGGCCGTGGATGAGACGGCGCTGATGCTGATGCCCGGGCTGGCCTTTGATTTACAGGGTCACCGCTGCGGTTACGGCGGCGGATTCTATGACCGATATCTGGAACAGCACCCTCATCATCCGACGCTGGCCCTGTGCTATGGATTTCAGGTGATGGAGCATTTGGAAACGGACAGTCACGATATTCCCGTGGACTTTGTGCTGGCACAGGAGGTTGTGGGATGATCGATATCAGCCTGCTAACGGGAACAGGCCCGGAAAAGACCGGGAAATAAAAAGAAAGCGCCCCGCAGGTTGACCGGACCTGCGGGACGTTTTCTTATAGGAAGAGAGGAGAAAATGAAAAAACACTTGCTTTATGGTGGTATGATACTGCAAAGTTTTTAAGTATCTTAGGGATTAGTTGTGAAATAATTGTTAAATCTCGAAAAAATGAAAAAGGAAACGGCCCAAAACACCGCCTTTGGTGATTTCCGGTTTAAACATTCCAAAATCAGGAAATACTACCATCGGAGGTGTTAACAATGGAAAAAAACAATCCCAAACGATTCTCCCAACTGTGGAAAGAAAAGGGCTACTACATTCTTTTGAGCCTGTGTCTGATCGCCGTGGGCGTTTCCGGCTATCTTTTCCTCAGCGGAGCTGCAGAAGAGACGGAGGAACTTCAGCCGGTACTGTCCATTCCCGTAGAAGTGGAGAAACCGGTGAAAGAACAGCCGGCCCCGGAAGATACGGATTCCCCCGGGGAAGAAACGCAGACGCCTGCTGAGACTTCGACGAAAACGGAGGAACAGACGCAATACGCTCATGCAGTAATGCCTGTCAGCGGAACGGTTCTGCAGGATTACGCCATGGATCATCTGACCTATCATGAGACGACCCGGGACTGGCGGGTCCACGCAGGGGTGGATCTGGCGGCAGAACCGGGTACACCCGTCAAAGCTGCCAAAGCCGGTACGGTCAGTGCCGTCTTTGAAGACAGCAGCTATGGGACTACGGTGGTGATCGATCACGAAGGCGGCTATACCACCCACTACTGCAATTTGGACCCCACTGCTGCCGTTGCAGTCGGTGATGTGGTTGAAGCCGGCACGGAGGTTGGCACCGTAGGCAATACGGCGCTTCTGGAGAGCGGACAGTTGTCCCATCTGCATTTTGCGGTCTATTGCGACGGCCAGCCGACAGATCCGGCAGGGTTTCTTTACTGACGGCCTTTTCTTTTCCTCCCTTTGCAGGGCGATTTTTTGCCCTGCAAAGCAACACGCCCGGACGACTTACAGCCGTCCGGGCATTTTATTTTATTCTTTGCCGGGCACGATGATCTGCAGGGCTTGGTGCAGATTTTCGATCTCCACCGACTGTTCAGCGCCGCCGAATTCTCCGTCCAGGGTCCATTTGACTGCCTGGGGAAATTCAAACCGGACATGACTTGCCTGAAACGCATAGAAGAACCGGGGATCAAATTCCCGCTTGGTCAGCAGAGCCCCCAAACCGTTCAAATCCTGCAGAGAGGTGATATTTTTCGCCAGAATGATCTCGGAAAGGCCGTCATCCAGACGAATACCATCCGCCAGCTGCTTGGGGCGGAACCCACCGACGCTGGTGGTGGAGCAGACCAGACCCAAAAGCACTTCGTCTTCGATCACCCGGTCATCCACATACATCCGCACAGGGATCGGCTTGATTCCCCCGAGGGTCTTGGCGCCGGTAAGCAGATACGCCAGCCGTCCCAGCACCCGTTTATCCGCCTGGGGCGTCTCATAGGGCACGTCCGTAAAAGCGCCAAATCCGGCCACATAGGTAAACCAGCGATTGCCGCAGAACCGACCCACATCGATGGAGTGGGGGGTTCCCGTTACGATGTCATGGGCGGCTTTTATGGGATCCCGCTGCAGATTCAGCGTATGGGCCACATCGTTGACGGTGCCTGCGGGGATATAGCCCAGAGGGCAAGGGTGGTCCAGCTGCATAATACCGGAAACGGCTTCGTTGAGGGTGCCGTCTCCTCCTGCACATACAGCCAGATCGTAAGCTTCACCGCGTTCTGCCAGCCAGGAAGTCAATTCTCCGGCATACTGGGTGGTATGAACCGTTACATCAAAGCCACCGGCAGTAAATACATCGATGACATCCAGCAAATGGCTGCGCAATTCCTGCTGTCCGGCCTTGGGGTTGACAAGGAACAGTAGATTCCGTCTCATATCTGCCTCCGGGTATCTGAAAAAGAGATTATTCTGTGGGAATCACTTCTACGGGAGGATCCTGCGTGTCCTGGGCAGAGGGGACGGTGGGGGCGATGCTGTCCAGAATAACTGCCTTGGTCAGATCCGATGTCATGGGATAGATCTTTTGAATCTGGTTGAGCTTTTCTGTTATGCGGGACTGAACGATCCGATCCTGCACGGTCTTTTTCCAGTAGACATAGTCGCCTTCGCCGGAAAAGAACATGATATGATAACCATAGGAAGTTTTGACGATGCCATGATCGCCCACAGCACGGCTGTCAGCAAAGCACCATTCGTCAAATTCCGGCACCATCTGACCGGGATAAACGCCTTCATAAAGACCGCCGGTCTCCTGAGAGCCGGGATCCTGCGTGTTGGCAGATGCCAGTTCCGTAAAGGATTCTTCTGTGGCATCCCCGGATTTCCACTGCTGGTAGAGTGCCTGTGCCTGTGCTTCGGCGGCAGCCCACGCCTCGTCGGAAATCGTGGAAGTGCCGTCTTCCGCGATGGTTTCCTCGGGCTTAATGAGGATGTGGCGTACATTTACCACATTTTTCTCCACCTTGGTCACACCCTCCGTGGTCAGGGTTTGCTCATTTTCGGCATAGTATGTTTCGATCTCATCGTCGGAGACGGTCTGTTCGCTCTCGAGTTTTTCCAGATAAGACAGATAAATGGCCTGCATTTTGGCATATTTCAGGCAGGTCTCCCTGGTAATACCGGGTGCCATATAGTCCTGAATAAAGATTTCCACATCATCATAGCCTACCTGAGAGGCGGATGTTTCCAATTGCTGTAAATAGGCTTCCGCTTTCGCATCTGCTTCTGTCATATCAAAGCCGTCTGCTTCCGCTGCTGCCGCCACAGAGGCCATGCCGCCGAAAAGGTCCACGCCGCCGCTCACGAACATATGCTGCCAGGTATTGACACCGTCCATGCTCATCTGCTCATCCAGTCCCAGCTGGGGATCCGTCAGCAGAGACATAAGATAGCCGTACATCTGATAGAACCCATAGTAGCTTTCGCTGTAATAAAAGGGCAGATCCCGGTTGGTCAGGACATAGCCTGCACAGGAAGCAATTTCCGTATCCAGCAGAGCGTCCACTTCCTCCTGAGAGACAGGGATCAGCTCTCCGGCTTCGTTCATATAGTCATAGGTGTTGGTGTGGTCGGGGCCGGAGGTAAAATGGATGCTGTAAGACTGGTTGCCGTAGGCGTTGACGTGGTGGGCAACGGCAGCCTCGGCAGGGGGCAGTTCCTCACCGACAGCCGGATCACCGGGCAGTTCTTCGCCGACTGCTTCTTCCCCGGGCACTTCCGCCTCTTTTTGGGGGTTGGCAATCATAAAAATGATCACAGCGATAACAGCCACAGCGGCTACCAGCGCCACTACCAGACCTGCCGCGGACCTTTTTTTCGTCCGGGGCTGTTCTGCAGAAGCTTCTTCCGCCTCAACGGCTTCTTCCACTTCAACGGCATCTTCCGTCTCAACGGCTTCTTTTACCTCAACAGATTCTTCTGCGGTTTCTGTTTGGGCTTCTTCCAAAGCCTCGCCGCAGGCAGCGCAGAACAGGAACTCATCCTGATTCTCTGCCTGACATTTGCTGCAAATTTTCATTCGGTACACTCACTTTCCTTGGTTTTGCGTTGTCCTTCCTAGTCTATCACAGCCCCGGGAATTTTGCAACGAGTCGAACCTGAACATTTTGTGAATTATGCCGCCCTGTCAGGATTTTGCTGCACCGTATCGCTTCACCAGTTCCCCGATCGTTTTCAGAGGGTCATCTCCCGGTTTCAGACGCAGGCTGATCATAGGTTTTTCCGAGTTGGCTGCAACAAAAATACGGTGCTTGTAAAGAGGATCGCTGCAGAGACTGCTGACTGCCGGGAAATCAAAGCTCTCCATGGTCACATGGATCGTATCACCCTTTTGTTCCAGCTTGCTGATGCCAAAGGCAGAGGCCTTGGCCCGCAAAAGTGCCACATCCACCAGATTGAGAACGCCTTTGGGCGGTTCACCGTACCGGTCCACGATTTCGTCCAGCAGATCTTCTGCTTCTTCTTCCGTGCGGATGGCAGCCATGCGGCGGTAGAGGTCCATCCGCTGTTCTCCGGATGCCACATAGGTTTTGGAAATATTGGCGGAGACGGACAGGTCTGCCGTACATTCCGGCTCCTTGGCCCGTTTCTCCCCCCGTTCCTCCAGAACGGCATCTTCCAGCAGCTTCAGGTACAGATCATAGCCTACGGACATCATGTGCCCCGATTGCTCCGCACCCAACAGGTCACCGGCACCGCGAATTTCCAGGTCCCGCATGGCGATCTTAAAGCCGGAACCGAATTCCGCAAACTCCCGGATGGCCTGCAGCCGCTTTTCTGCCACTTCCGTCAGCACTTTTCCCTTCCGGAAGGTCAGATAAGCAAACGCGTGGCGGCTGCTGCGGCCTACACGGCCCCGGAGCTGATGGAGCTGGGCAAGACCCATCCGGTCGGCATCCTCGATGATGAGGGTGTTCACATTGGAAATATCGATGCCCGTTTCAATAATGGTGGTGCAGACCAGAACCTGAATCTCTCCGTCGGCCATTCGCTGCATCACATCGGAGAGCTGTTCCTGATCCATTTTGCCATGGGCGATGGCAACTTCTGCATCCCCGAGGCGGGCTTTCAGGCGGGCTGCTGCCTGCTGAATGGATTCTGTCCGGTTGTGGAGATAGTAGACCTGTCCCCCCCGGTCCAGTTCCCTGCGGATGGCGTCATCCACGATCCGGTCGTCATGCTCCAGCACGAAGGTCTGCACCGGATAGCGATCGGAGGGCGGTTCCTCAATGGTGGACATATCCCGCAGGCCGGAAAGCGCCATGTTCAGCGTTCTGGGAATGGGTGTCGCAGACAGGGTCAGTACATCCACCCCCACAGACAGTTCCTTCAGCCGCTCTTTATGGGTGACACCGAACCGCTGTTCCTCATCTACAATAAGCAGCCCCAGATCTTTGAATACAATGCCCTTTTGCAAAAGCTTATGGGTGCCGATGATCAGGTCCACCTTGCCTGCAGACAGGTCGGAAAGGGTCTTTTTTTGCTGCAAGGGGGTACGGAAGCGGCTGAGAACATCAATGGTTACGGGATAAGTGCCGAACCGCTTCATGGCGGTCACATAGTGCTGTTGAGCCAAAACGGTGGTGGGGACCAGAAGTGCCACTTGTTTTCCGTCCAAAATGGCCTTCATGGCAGCACGGAGCGCAACCTCTGTTTTGCCAAAACCCACGTCGCCGCACAGCAGGCGATCCATGGGGGTGGCGCTTTCCATATCGTGCTTGATCTCGGCAATGCAGCGGAGCTGATCATCTGTCTCGGCATATTCAAAGCTGTCCTCAAACTCCGCCTGCCACGGCGTATCTTCGGAGAAAGGATACCCGGGCAGCCGCTTTCTGGCGGCATAAAGCTGAATCAGCCCTACTGCCAGATCCTTGGCGGCAGCCTTGGCTTTTGCCTTGGTTTTCTGCCAGGTTTCGCCTCCCAGCTTGTTGAGGCGAACGGGAGAATCTTCCCCGCCGCCGATATATTTGCTCACCAGATCCAACTGCGTGGCAGGGACGTACAGAATGTCTGTGCCCTGATAGGCGATCTTCAAATAGTCCTTGACGATGCCGCCCAGCTTCATCTGCTCCATATTTACATATCGGCCGATGCCGTGATACTCATGAACCACCAGATCGCCGGGAGAAAGATCCGCAAAGGAATTGAGTTTTTGCCGATTGGTGGCTTTGGTTTTCCTGACGGGGCGGGCTTTTCGCAGAGGCTTGGCGGTCAATTGACCCTCTGTCAGAACAGCCAATTTGAGGGTGGGATACTCCAGCCCTGCCGGGAGGTTGCCGTCTGTCAGGCAAATCTGCCCCGGCTGCGGCAGCTTTGCCGCAGGGAATTGCAGGTAGGCCGAAAGCCCCTGTTTCTGCAAAATTTCCTGTAAGATCTCAGCCCGCCGGCGGTTGCCGCACAGAACCAGAGAGGAGAAGCCGTTTTTCTGATAGTGGGCAAGATCTGCCGCTGCTGTTTCCATACTGCCGCCATAGGAGGGGAGCTGCTTGCAGGTGATATTCAAAATTTGCTGAGGGGGCAGAGCCTGAGGATAGGCGGCAGACAGAAAGTTGTCCACAAATACCGCCGGTCTGCCTGCAAGGGAATCACACAACCGGTCAAAGTCGGCGGTGAGATCACACAGGTCGCCGCAAAGACTGCCGGCCTGCAGAAAACTGTCCAATTCCAAACCAAACGTTTCCAGTCCGGTCTTGGCAGCTCTCTGCAGGGCCCCGTGGTCGCTGAACAAAATCAGGGCGTCTTTGGAAATATAATCGCAGCCACAGGAAAATTCCGGATAAATCAGTGCCATATACCGGTCTGCTGCCGGGAAAGAGATTCCGTTTTCCAGTTTTTCAAGATCGGATCGGAGGGTTTTCAAAAGGGCTTCGTTGGGGGTCTTTCTTCGGTTCTGCCGCGCGATCAGGGCGCGGAGATCCTGGCACAGACCCTCCACCCCGCCGGGATGGAGCCGTGGTGCGGTCTCTGCCACAGGCAGCAGCACCGCCTCCTCCAGATTTTCCGTCCGGCGCTGGGTAATGGGGTCAAAATATCCCATGGCGTCCAGTTCGTCGCCCCAGAATTCGGCACGAATGGGCTGGTCTCCCGCAGGAGAATAGACATCCAGAATGCCGCCGCGGATGGAGAACTGTCCCACACCTTCTACAAGGGAGGTTCTGGCATAACCGGCGTCCGTCAATTGCCGGCAGAGGGTGTCCATATCATAGGAAGCACCTTGCCGCAGCAGGACTGCGGCAGAGAACAGGACATCCCGGGGCATGGTACGCAGGCTTAGGGCATCGATGGATGCTACCAGCAGCCGGGTCCTGCCTGTGGTCAGGTCATAGAGCCGGCGGATTCGCTGTTGTTCCCATCCGCGGGAGACCACGGCGGCATCGTAAAAGGTAAATTCTCTGGACGGGAGGAGTGCCGGGGCTTCCCCCAGGAAGGAAGCCAATTCCTCTGCCATCCGCTGTGCCGCCATGTCATCCTGACAGAGGACCAGAGCCGGCCTTCCGCTGCGGCGGTACAATGCTGCCATGATATGGCTGCGGGACAGCTGCCCCACGCCGGACAGGGCGGTGACGGTTCCTTTGTCCACGGCAGTACACAGGCTTTTGTATTCAGAAAGACCCAGCAGGGCAGAAAGCAGCAGTTCCATGACCATCGTCCCTTTTCAGAATTTGCATATCCACGCAGCAACGCGGGCGGAGCAAGCTGCCCCGTCCGTTGAGAAATTTTTGCCCCCTTTACAGGGGGCAAACTCTTACATTCCATTATATTTTGCAGAAGCTTTTTCTATTCCTTCTTCCGGAATCATCATTGCCGCTTCGGCGGCATGCTCCAGGGCGGAGGAAAGCTCTTTTTCTTCTGATGCCGAAAACTTGCTCAGCACCCAATCGGCCAGATCGTAATCCGGATGAGGCTTAGCGCCGACACCTACTTTGATTCGGGGGAACTGATCGGTCCCAAGGCTTTGAATGATGGACTTGATCCCGTTGTGACCGCCGGCAGAACCATCTTTTCGGATGCGAATCCTGCCCACAGGCAGGGAAATATCATCAAAAATGACCAATATCCGCTCCGGCTTTACCTTATAATAAGAGGCCAATGCCGATACGGCTGCACCGGAAAGGTTCATATAGGTCTGCGGCTGCACCAGCAGGAGCTTACGGCCCTTGTGCGTTACCAGACGGGTCAGCGCCTTGAATTTCAGCCGGTCAATTTTGGTATGCAGCGCTCCGGCGATCCGTTCGGAGACCCGAAAGCCCACATTGTGCCTGGTTTTTTCATATTCGCTGCCGGGATTACCCAGACCTACGATCATCCAGTCGCAGCCCGATTTTCCGAACAGCATCAGAACATGGTGGACATGGAGACCTCGTCATAAGTACGCTGGATGGCCTCTGCAAACATGGGAGCCACATCCAGGAACTTGATCTTGGTATCCTTGGCTTCTTCGGGCATGGGAATGGTGTTCAGGAACACCATTTCTTCAATGACGCTGTTTTGGATACGCTCAATGGCGGGGCCGGACAGGACGGCGTGGGTGGCGCAGGCATAGACCTTGGTCGCACCCTTGTCGTAAATGGCTTTGGCGGCATTGCACAAAGAACCGGCGGTGTCCACCATATCGTCAAAAAGGATGCACTCCTTGCCGGCTACGTCACCGATGACGTTCATGACCTCGCAGCAGTTGGCTTTTTCCCGACGCTTGTCCACAATGGCCAGGCCCATGCCCATCTTGTTGGCAAATGCACGGCTGCGGGCCACGGAGCCCACATCGGGAGAGACAACGACCATATCTTCATGGGTGTCGGGGAATTTGTCCAGATAGTATTTACTAAAGACGATATTGCCATGCATATTGTCCACGGGGATGTCAAAGAAGCCCTGAATCTGAGCGGCATGGAGGTCCATGGTCAGAACACGGTCGGCACCGGCAGCTTCGATCATGTTTGCCACCAGCTTGGCAGAGATGGGATCACGGCCTTTGGCTTTGCGGTCCTGACGGGCATAGCCGAAGTAGGGCATAACGGCGGTGATACGGCCGGCCGATGCACGCTTACAGGCATCGATCATAACCAGCAGTTCCATCAGATTGTTGTTGACGGGCTTGCAGGTGGACTGAATCAGGAACACGTCGGAACCGCGAACCGTCTCATTAATGGAGACGGAGACTTCACCGTCGGCGAAGGTGGTAACGGTGCAGCTGCTCAGGGGCAGCCCCAAAGCTTTGCAGACACCTTCGGCAAAGGCGCGGTTGGCGTTGGCGCAGAGCACCTTGACATCTTTTCCGTGAGAGATCATGGCAATTGTCCTTTCTTTTCTTCCGTTTTCTATTTCTTTCAGACGGTCAAAAGGGGAAACCCCAAAATTCAAAAGACATTCGGCCGGATAGACTACAATCTTCCAACCATAATAAGTATACCAAAGAAACCCTTTTTTGTATAGGTCGATTTCAGGGAAAAACAGAGATTTTCCCGAAAAAAAACGGCGGAAATTTGGCACAGATTGCCATGTTGCTCCTGTATAGAGTGAGAATCGGCAAACGGAAAAATTTCCTTGACAACGGTGTTTTTTCTGCTATAATAAACCATGCATCTGAAAAGATGCGGGTGTAGCTCATCCGGTAGAGCGCCACCTTGCCAAGGTGGAGGTAGCGAGTTCGAGCCTCGTCACCCGCTCCATGAAAAAAGACATCCTTTTAGGATGTCTTTTTTGTTTTAGATTGTCAAAACCCATACAGGGCAGGATCACACGTCCCGCATAGAGAGGCTGATACGTTTGTGTGCTTCATCCACCTCCAGCACGCGGACCTGCACCACATCGCCCACGGAGACGACCTCTGAGGGGTGCTTGATAAATTTGCTGCAGACCTTGGAGATGTGGACCAGGCCGTCCTGATGGACCCCGATATCCACGAATACGCCAAAGTCGATGACATTGCGGACGGTTCCTGTCAGCACCATGTCCGGCTTCAGGTCTTTCAGCTCCAGCACATCCGTCCGAAGAACAGGTGCGGGCAGTTCTTCTCTGGGATCTCTGCCGGGCTTCAGCAGCTCCCTGACAATGTCCCGGAGGGTAGGTTCGCCTACGGCGCACCGCACGGCTGTATCGGCCCAGCCCAGCTGTGCGACCCGTTGAGGCAGCTCCGAAAGCGCTCCTGCGGCAACCTGCTCCATGCTGTAGCCGCAGAGGGTCAGTAAGGTTTGCGCGGCATCGTAGCTTTCCGGGTGAACGCCGGTGTTGTCCAAAACCTGTTTGCTCTCCGGTACGCGGAGAAATCCTGCACATTGTTCGTAGGCCTTGGGTCCCAGTTTTGGGACTTTCAGCACTTGCTTTCGGGTGGTGAAGGGACCGTTTTCCTCCCGGTATGCCACGATGTTTTTTGCTGTTGCGGCGGTCAGGCCGGCTACCTGTTTCAAAAGACTGGCTGAGGCGGTGTTCACGTCCACACCCACGGCGTTGACACAGTCTTCCACCACGCCGCCCAGCGCCTCATCCAGCCGCTTTTCCGGCATATCATGCTGATACTGACCCACGCCGATGGCTTTGGGGTCGATTTTCACCAGTTCAGCCAGAGGATCCTGCAGCCGCCTTGCGATGGACACGGCGGAGCGGAGGTTTACATCAAACTGCGGGAATTCCTCTGCCGCCAGCTTGGAGGCAGAGTAAACGGAAGCGCCTGCTTCGTTGACGATCATATAACTGAGGCCGCCGCCGAGAGAACGAATCAATTCTGCGGCCATCTGTTCCGTCTCCCGGGAGGCGGTGCCGTTGCCGATGGAAAGATGGGCAACACCCCACTTGCGAACCATGGCGGAGAGTTTGACGATGGCATCGTTTTTCTGCTTTTCCCCGTGGGTGGGGTAAACCACGGCGGTGTCCAGCACCTTTCCGATGCCGTCCACTACCGCCACCTTACAGCCCATGCGATAGCCGGGATCCAGCCCCATGGTCACGCGGCCCTTCACCGGCGGGTGCATCAAAAGCGGCTTCAAATTTAGGGCAAAGTTGTGAATGGCACTTTCGTTGGCCCGCTCTGTCAGGCAGGTGCGGATCTCCCGCTCCAGACTGGGTGCGATGAGCCGATCGTAGCTGTCTTCCGCAGCGGCACGAACAAAGGCTGTGGTGGAAGACCCGGGTCTGACTGCCTTGCTGCAGATCTGTTCCAATGCCATATCACGGGGGATCTTGATGGAAACGTTCAAAAAGCCCTCCCGTTCCCCCCGGTTCAGGGCAAGAATCTGATGGCTCTGGAGGCGGGCAATGGGCTGGGAAAATTCATAATAAAGACGGTAGACGCTGTCTGCATTCTCTTTGGCGGCGGAAGATTCTGCATGGCCTTTGCCATTGGCCAGCAGGCGCAGGGCTTTGCGGATATCGGCATCGTCGGAGATGTTCTCGGCAATGATATCCGAAGCTCCGGCAAGGGCGTCTTCCAATGTTTCCACACCTTTTTCCGGGTCGAGGAACTGTTTGGCCAGCTCTTCCGGGGCAGGCAATGTCGAATCCTGCGAAAAAAGAAGCAGAGCCAGCGGTTCCAGACCCTTCTCCCGGGCAACGGAAGCTCTGGTACGGCGCTTTTGCTTATAGGGTCGATAGAGATCTTCCACTTCTGCCAGCGTGGCAGCGGCATCGATGGCATCGGACAGTTCCGGTGTCAGCTTCCCCTGATTATCAATGGAGGTCTTGACCTCCTGACGGCGGGTCTCCAGATTACGCAGATACAACAGCCGATCCTGCAGAGCACGCAAGCGGGTATCATCCATGCCCCCATGGAGCTCCTTCCGGTAACGGGCGATAAAAGGCAGAGTGTTGCCTTTGTCCAGCAGGCGAATGACATTTTCAATGTGGTCCTCCCGGCAGGAAAGCTCCCGGGAAAGAATCTGTTGGATGGTTTGCATAGGCGGTCTCCCTGGTTCAGAATAAGTCCCGGATATTATAACACACTTTTCTCCGGATTTGTGCTATAATGTGAAAAACAAACTGACGGAGGATGCCATGAATTACGATTTGGTCCTGATAGATATTGATAATACGCTTTTGGATTTTGACGCAGGTACGCAGGCCTCTTTGCGGCAGCTGTTGGAATCTTTCGGACAGGAATTGACCAGGGAGCGGCAGACGCGTTTTTTTACCATCAACAACAGCCTTTGGGAGCAGTATGAAAAAGGACAGATCGAAAAATCTCTGATTTTCTCTACCCGATTTGCCCTCTTTTTGGGAGAGATGGGAATTGACACCGACTATCTCGCCGCCAATCGTGCATATGCCAAAGGACTTTCGGAGTGTGCGGTGCTTATGCCCCATGCCATGTGGCTCATGGAGCAGCTTCGCGGCAGGGTGAAGCTTTATGCCGTCACCAACGGAGTTACGACCACACAATTGCCCCGACTGGAAAAATCCGGGCTCAACGCGTTTTTTGACGGCGTGTTTATTTCGGAGCAGATGGGCTGCAAGAAACCGGAGGCGGCGTTTTTTCAGAAGGTTTTTGCAGCCATCGGTTCTGTGGACAAAAGTCGCTGTATCATTTTGGGAGACAGCCTTACCTCCGATATGCAGGGCGGCCGCAATGCCGGAATCGCCACCTGCTTCCTTGGCCCCGACCTGAAAGATCCAAGGTGCGACTATGTGATCAGCGATCTGACGGCCTTTCCGGCAATTTTGGGTCTCTAATGACCGAAAGTTGAAAAAATTCCGGAAAATCCGAACTTTTTTTGAAAAAACCTCTTGATTTTTTTGTGAAACGGGGATATAATACAGGTAATCGATTGTATGCTTTACAAAAGACTGGGGAAATTTCCCCGGTCTTTCTTGTTGGAAAGGGAAGTTTGCTATGAAAATTACTGAGCAGGTTTGGCAGTTTGCCGAGCCGGTGGTCCGGGAAAAGGGCTGTTCTCTCTGGGATGTGGAGTATGTCCGGGAGGGCGGCGAATGGTTTCTGCGGCTGTATATCGATAAGGTCGGCGGCGTGAATATCAACGACTGCGAAGCGGTGTCCCGTGCCGTGGATCCGATCCTCGATGAAAAAGACCCCATCTCTGAGAGCTATCACTTTGAAGTCTGTTCTGCCGGCATAGAGCGCGTATTGAAGCGTCCTTCCGATTTTGAGCAGTTTATGGGCTCCAAGGTTTTGGTCAAGCTCTATCGCCCCAGACAAGGGAGCAAGGAGCTGAAAGGCACCCTTACCGGTTATGAAGAAGGCAAAGTGACCATCGATCAGGCCGGTACGGCAATCACATTGGAAAAACAGGAAGTCGCCCTTGTGCGGCTGTATGTGGAATTTTAAGGAGGAGATTGGAAAAAATGAACGCAGAGATTTTTGCGGCCCTGGCACAGTTGGAAAAAGAGCGGGGCATTCCCCAGGCATATATGATCGAAAAGATCACGCAGGCATTGGTTGCCGCCTATAAGAAAGATAACGACGGCTATACCGACAATGTGTTTGTCGATGTGGCAGACGGGAAAATGCAGATGTATGTTCAGAAAGAAGTGGTGGAGGAAGTATTCTCTCCCACGACGGAGATCTCTCTGGAGTCTGCCCGAAAGATCAGTTCCCGTGCCGAGCTGGGCGATCTGGTCAATGTGGATGTGGAGACCAAGGCCTTCGGCCGCATTGCCGCACAGACTGCCAAGCAGGTCATCATTCAGGGCATTCGGGAAGCCGAGCGGGGCATGGTCTTTGAAAGCTTCTCCTCCAGAGAACATGAGATTCTTACCGGTACGGTTCTTCGAATCGAACCGGATACGGGCAATATAATCGTGCGCATAGGGACAGGGAACGACCGCACCGATGCGCTGCTGGCAAGCTCCGAGCAGGTTCGCAGTGAGCAGTACAAGGAAGGCGATCTGATTCGGGTGTATGTGGTGGAAGTACGCCGCTCCAACCGCGGTCCGCAGGTCATCGTATCCCGAACCCACCCCGGACTGGTCAAGCGGCTGTTTGAGCTGAATGTGCCGGAGATCGAAAACGGCGAGGTAGAAGTCAAGTCTATTGCCCGGGAACCCGGTTCCCGCACCAAGATCGCCGTTTGCCCCACAGAGGAGAACATCGATGCCGTGGGCGCTTGCGTCGGTCCCAGAGGAGGACGTGTGGGCGCGGTGGTGGACGAACTGCGGGGCGAAAAGATGGATATCGTCGTCTGGTCCGAGGATCCGGAGCAGTTTGTGGCTTCCGCCCTGTCTCCTGCCGATGTGGTTTCCGTTACGGTGCTGCCCGGTATGACCAAGGCCTGCCGCGTCATCGTTCCCGATGATCAACTGTCCCTGGCCATTGGCAAGGAGGGTCAGAACGCTCGTCTGGCAGCCCGCCTCACCGGTTACAAGATCGATATTAAGCCCGCATCTCAGGCAGACGATCTGCCGGAGCCCGAGGAAATGGCTGAGGAATAAAAAGCAGTAAATTTTGCAGGAGGTGGCCCATGCAAAAGAAAATTCCCATGCGCCAATGTCTTGGCTGTCGGGAGATGAAACCGAAAAAAGAGCTTATCCGGGTAGTCAAATCGCCGGAAGGCGAGATCTCTCTGGATTTCCGGGGCAAAGCACCGGGACGGGGTGCTTACCTGTGTCCGGATGCCAACTGCCTGAAACGGGCCATCAAGTCCAAAGCACTGGAACGGGGATTTGAGACCCAGATCCCCAAGGAGATCTACGATGGGCTGGTTTCGGCTATGGAGGATGGCAGCCATGGATAACAGACAGCGTGCCTTGAATTATCTGGGTCTTGCCCGCAGAGGCAACAACATCGCCATTGGCGAAGAGCCGGTAGGAATCGCCTGCCGGGGCAGCCATGCAAGGCTGCTGCTTTTGGCCAAGGATGCGGCAGATCACAGCTTCTGGCGGGCCCGGTCCTTTACAGCGGGCGGAAAACCCCCGGTGATCCGGGTCCCCTACACAAAGGCAGAGCTGGGTGATGCCATGGGTGTCAATGCCTGTGCCATGGCAGCGTTTACAGATGTGGCTCTGGCGCTGGCTTTTTTGAAAGCTCTGGATGAGCCGGAACACTACGCCAAATTGTTGGAAACGCTGGAATATCAGGTTTCCCGGGTAGAGAAACGCCGCAGGGAAGAAAAGGCCCATCAGAAGAATATCCGGACAGGCAGAAAGAAACAAGCACGATAATTTATCTCACTTATGGAGGTGGCTATATTGAGTTTAATCAAGTACCGTATCGGCGATATGGCAAAAGATTTTGGAGTGCCGAGTAAGGTTATTTCCAATCTTGTGGCCGAGTTTTTTGAAAAACCCAAAAGCACACAGCAGCTGCTGACAGAAGAGCAGCTCAATCTGCTTTTTGATGTCATGACCCAACGCAATCAGATCGAGAGCATTGAGCAGATCTTTGCCGTGATGCCTGCACCCAAGGCAGAAGCACCCAAAGAAGAACCCAAGGAAGAAAAAGCCAAGGAAGAGGCATCTGCAGCGCCGCAGTCTGCACCCCAGGCACAGCCTGAGACAGGAAAACCCAGGGAGCCGGAACGCAAAAGAGAGCGTCGGATCATTGATACCAGCGCGGTTACAGTCAATGCAGACCGGTTTGACGATCGGGTGGATGTGCTGGTGTCCGAGCGGGAGCAGAAATTCTCCGGCGGCAAGCAAAAGATCGGCAACAAGAACAAGCAGCAGAACCGCAATAAATTTGCCGGCAACAAGCGCCGCTCCGAAGAACAGGAGAAGATGCGCCGACTGCAGCTGGAGGTTGCCAAAAAAGCACCGCTGACCGTGAAAATTCCTGATGAGATCACGGTGGGCGAGCTGGCATCCCGGATGAAAAAGACGGCTGCGGAGATCATCAAATATCTGCTGGTCAACCTGGGCATTATGGCCAATTTGAACCAGACCATTGATTTTGAGACTGCCGAGCTGGTGGCTACGGAACTGGGCTGCAGAGTGGAAAAAGAAATCATTGTCACCATTGAAGAACGGCTCATTGACGACCGGGAAGATACAGCCGAAGAATTGGAACCCCGCTGCCCTGTTGTGGTGGTCATGGGCCACGTGGACCACGGAAAGACCTCTTTGCTGGATGCGGTTCGCAAGACCAATGTGGTCTCCGGTGAAGCAGGCGGCATTACCCAGCACATCGGTGCCTATATGGTCCAGTGCGGCGGCCAGCCCATCACCTTCCTGGATACTCCCGGTCACGCCGCCTTTACCTCCATGCGTGCCCGCGGTGCCATGTGTACGGATATTGCCATTTTGGTAGTTGCCGCAGATGACGGAATCATGCCCCAGACCATTGAAGCCATCAACCATGCAAAGGCAGCAGAGATTCCCATTATTGTGGCCATCAACAAAATAGATAAGCCCACCGCCAATCCCGACAAGATCATGCAGCAATTGACCGAGCATGGCCTGCTGCCGGAAGCCTGGGGCGGAGATACGGTCATTTGTCCCATTTCCGCCAAGGTGGGAACGGGCATCGATGAGCTGCTGGAAATGGTTCTGCTCACTGCCGAGGTGCAGGAACTGAAGGCCAACCCCAACCGCCTGGCCAAGGGCGTGGTCATTGAAGCCCGCCTGGATAAGAACCGTGGCCCTGTGGCTACTTTGCTGGTGCAGAACGGCACCCTCAATCAGGGCGATGTTATCATTGCCGGTACGGCTGTGGGCCGCGTCCGTGTCATGACCGATGACAAGGGGCGTACAGTAAAAACAGCCGGTCCTTCCATGCCGGTGGAGATCACCGGTCTTGCCGAAGTGCCCGGTGCAGGCGATATCTTTAACGCAGTTGAGGATGAGCGTATGGCACGCCAGCTGGTGGACCAGCGGAAGGAAGAACTGAAGGCTGCTGCCAACAAGCCCGTGGGCAAGGTCTCTCTGGAGGACCTGTTTGCACAGATTCAGGAAGGACAGATGAAGGAACTGAACCTGATCGTCAAGGCTGATGTGCAGGGTTCTGCCGAAGCTGTCAAGACCTCTCTGGAGAAGATCACCAACGAAGAAGTCCGGGTCAAGGTCATCCACGCCGGCGTCGGTGCCATCAATGAAAACGACGTGCTGCTGGCTTCCACCTCCAATGCTATTATCGTCGGCTTCAATGTCCGCCCCGATCATGTGGCACAGGCGGCAGCCGCCCGTGCCAAGGTGGATATGCGGATGTACCGCGTGATCTACGATGCCATCGATGAGATTCAGGATGCCATGAAGGGTATGCTGGCACCTAAATTCAAAGAGAGCATCATCGGTCACGCCGAAGTGCGTATGACTTATAAAGTCTCTGCCATCGGTACAGTCGCCGGCTGTTTCGTCAAGGACGGCAAGATCACCAGAGACGCACAGGTTCGTGTTCTGCGGGATAATATCGTGATTTACGAGGGTGTATTGGGCTCTTTGCAGAGATTCAAGGATTCTGTCAAGGAAGTGGCCGCCAACTACGAGTGCGGCATGACCATTGATCGTTACAACGATATCAAAGAAGGCGACATTTTTGAATGCTTCGTTATGGAGCAGATCAAGGAATAAAGAATTGACAATTGATAATGGATAATTGACAATGGATGTGTCCGCTTTGCGGACGGATTTCAAAAGGAGTTATCAATGGCATCTAACAGAAAAGGACGGATCAACGAAGAACTGCAGCGGGAGCTCAGCTCTCTGATCCGCGCATTAAAAGACCCCAGAGTGCAGCAATCCATGGTTTCCGTTACGAAGGTGGAGGCCACCGGAGATCTGCGATATGCCAAGGTCTATATCAGCGTTCTGGATAAGGACAAAGGCAAAGAAACACTCAAAGGCCTGCGGTCTGCCGGTGGATGGCTCCGCCGGGAGATCGGCAGCCGGCTCCAACTGCGCTATACTCCGGAACTGGTGTTCGAACAGGACGATTCCATTGCTTACGGCGCCAAAATGTTCGATCTGCTGCGGTCTTTGGATACACCCAAGCAGGAGGACGGAGAATGAACACCCTTGGAGAGGCAGCTCAATGGCTGCAGCGGCGGGATAATTTCCTCATTCTGACTCACCGCAGACCCGACGGCGATGCCACAGGCTGTTCGATTGCCCTGTGTCTGGGCTTGAGGAGTCTGGGAAAAACGGCATATATCTGGGAGAATCCCCAATTTACCCCCCGGTATGCCTCCCGGCTGGCAGGGTTGACTACCGGGCAGATTCGGAAAGAAGCTGCGGTAGTAGCGGTGGATCTGGCCACAGAGGATCTGCTGCCCGTAGGGGGAGAGGTGTTTGCCGGCAGGATACAGTTATGCCTGGATCATCACCCCAGCAACACCGGCTATGCAGAAGAAACCCTCCTGCAGACGGAATGTGCCGGCTGCGGCGAGCTGATCTGGGATCTTCTGGAGGAAATGGGTGTGGTCATTACCAAAGAGATGGCAGAAGCGGTGTATATTGCCATCTCTACGGACAGCGGATGTTTCCGCTTTGCCAACACTACGGCGCGGACATTGCACACGGCGGCAAAAACGGTGGAACACGGTGCAGATACTGCACCCATCAACCGGGAATTGTTTGAGATCAAGACCAAGGGTCGTTTGCGGCTGGAAGCAAGGCTCATGAACACCATGGAGTTCTATGCCGACGGCAAGGTGGCCATCGCCTGTCTGCCCCAGAGCTGGGTGGAGGAGCTGGAAGTCACCGAGGACGATCTGGACAGCATTTCCGGCTTCCCCAGAGCCATCGATGGGGTCTGCGTCGGCGTTATGGTTCGGGATTCCGAACCGGGCAGAGCCAAAATGTCCGTGCGGACAGCTTCCGGCTACAATGCATCGGAGTATTGTGCCCGATTGGGCGGCGGCGGTCATGCTGCTGCGGCAGGCTGCTCCGTTCCCGGCACGCTGGAGGATGGAAAACGGGCCATTTTGCAGGTGTTGAGAGAAGAAAAGGTTATTTAATGCAGAATGCAGAATGAAGAATGCAGAATTGAGGTATCCGCTGAAAGCGGATGATCAAAATCGTCGCCTTTGGCGACACCTCCATTTTGCATTTATCATTTTGCATTTGTGAACGGAGTGAGCCTATGCCCTGTGGGATTATCATAATTGACAAGCCTGAGGGTTGGACCAGCCAGGATGTGGCGGCCAAGCTTCGAGGCGTGTTTCATGAACGGCGGATCGGTCATGGGGGTACCTTAGACCCTATGGCTACCGGCGTTCTGCCCATTTTTATCGGCCGTGCCACCAGGGCCGTGGAATTTTTCGAATCGGCGGAAAAGGAATATGTGGCAGGCCTGCGGCTGGGTTTGCAGACCAATACGCAGGACACTACCGGTGAAGTGACGGCGGAAACCCCGGTGACCGTTACCCGGTCTCAGGTAGAGGCGGTTTTGCAGCAATTTTTGGGAAAACAGCAGCAGATTCCGCCCATGTATTCCGCTGTGAAGATCGGCGGAAAAAAACTCTATGAACTGGCTCGTCAGGGCAAGACTGTGGAGCGGAAGCCCCGTGATATTGAAATTTTGGAGCTGGAGCTGCTGGAGGGGGAAAGCTGCGACTATTCCATCCGTGTCCGCTGCTCCAAGGGCACCTATATCCGTACTTTGTGCCATGATATTGGACGGGCTTTGGGCTGCGGCGGCTGCATGTCCTCTCTGCGGCGAACCGAAGCAGGATGCTATGACCTTTCACAGGCGATTACGATGGAGGAGCTGCTTCACCATGAGAGCCCGGAAAGCCTGCTGCTGCCGGTGGACAGCCTGTTTGCCCAGCTGCCTGCCCACACCGTGGGAGAAAAGCAACTGAAAATGGTGTATAACGGCGGTGCGGTGAAAGCAGACCGACTTCCTGACGGCCTGTATCGGGTTTACAGCCCGGACGGGACATTCCTCATGGTGGGAAAGGCAAAGGCAGGTCTGCTTCATACGGAAAAGAGCTTTTTTGAGGTGAAGAAAGTTGAGTGAAAAACGGGTCATAGCTCTGGGCTTTTTTGACGGTGTCCATTTGGGTCACGGGGCCTTGCTGGAACTGGCCCGAAAGCGGGCCGATGAACTTGGATGCAAGGCGGCAGTTCTGACCTTCGATCCCCATCCCAACACAGTGATCTTTGGCAATCAAACGCCTCTTATCAACACGTTGGAGGAGCGAAAGCAGCTGGTGATGGGTCTTTACGGCATGGAGGAAATGCTGATCTTGCCCTTTGACCGTGAAATGATGGAACTGCCATGGGACAGCTTTGTCCGCAAGGTACTGGTGGAGCAGTTTTGCGGTGTCCATTTTGTTTGCGGTCATGATTATACCTTCGGTTATCAGGGGCAGGGGGATGCAAAAAAGCTTCAGACGCTGTGCAACACATTGCATTTGGGCTGTGATGTGGTGGAAAAGGTGGAGCTGTTGGGGTCAGAGGTGTCCTCGACCCGAATCCGAAAACTGCTGGAACAGGGAGATCTGGGAACAGCCAATCTGCTTTTGGGTCACCGACATTTTTTCACAGGCACCGTAACCTGCGGAAAAAAACTGGGAAGAACCCTGGGATTTCCCACGGCCAATCTGCTTTTATCCGAAGATGTTTTGCTTCCCGCCTGTGGTGTTTATGCCGCTGCGGTCACGTTGTTCGATGGGACATCTTACAAGGCGGTAACCAATGTGGGACAGCGTCCCACGGTGGATGATGGAGAACACATTACGGTGGAAAGCTGGCTGCTGGATTACGCAGGCGACCTGTACGGTCAGACCGTTCAGGTGGAATTGTGGAGCTATCTCCGCCCGGAACAGAAATTTGAAAGTCTGGATGAGCTGAAAGCCGCTGTTCGGAAGGACATTGAAACAGTAAAAAAAGACATCCCCTGAGGGATGTCTTTTTTTGTATCTGATCACAGGCTTTTTAGATACGCCTGACGGCCGGTCTGGTAAAGGTTGTTGCCCTCGGCGTCGATGATGACCACCACAGGGAAGTCCTCTACCTCCAGACGGCGGATAGCTTCTGCACCCAGATCTTCATAAGCGATGACCTCTGCTTTTTTGATGCACTTGCTCAAAAGAGCGCCTGCACCGCCGATGGCGCCGAAGTAGACGGCACCATGCTCCTTCATGGCGTTGATGACATTGTCATCCCGCTTGCCCTTGCCGATCATGCCGGTCTGTCCCTGAGCAATGAGAATGGGGCTGTAAGCGTCCATGCGGTAGGAGGTGGTAGGGCCGGCAGAGCCGATGGCCTGACCTTCCCTGGCAGGGGTGGGACCCACGAAGTAGATGACGGCATCCTTAATGGGCAGGGGCAGTTCCTTGCCCTGAGCCACCAGTTCGCACAGGCGCTTGTGGGCGGCATCCCGGGCGGTATAGATCACACCGGACAGCAGGCAGCTGTCACCGGCCTTCAGCTTCCGGGCATCTTCCCGGGTCAGAGGGGTCTTGACGGAAATGGCCATATCAAATTACCTCCTTCTGATGTCTGGTCACGTGGCAGTTGATGTTGACAGCCACAGGCAGACCGGCGATGTGGGTGGGGCAGGTCTCGATGTTGACGGCCAGAGCGGTGGTCTTGCCGCCGAAGCCCTGAGGGCCGATGCCCAGGGCGTTGATCTTCTCCAGCAGCTCCTTTTCCAGATCTGCGTAGAAGGGGTTGGGATTTTCGCTGTCGGCATTGCGGAGCAGCGCCTGCTTTGCCATGAGGGCGGCCTTGTCAAAGGTACCGCCGATGCCCACGCCTACCACAATGGGAGGGCAGGGGTTAGGGCCGGCATCTTCCACCACCTTGACCACGAAATCCTTGACACCCTGCAGCCCGTCGGAGGGCTTGAGCATCTTGATCTGGCTCATATTTTCGCTGCCGAAGCCCTTGGGGGCGATGGTGATCTCGACCTTATCGCCGGGGACGATGTCATAGTAGATCATGGCAGGAGTATTGTCGCCGGTGTTGACCCGATCCAGAGGATCACGGACAACAGACTTCCGCAGGTAGCCTTCGGTATAGCCCTGACGGACACCTTCGTGGATGGCTTCGGACAGGTCTCCGTCCACATGGACGTCCTGACCGATCTTGACGAACACGCAGGCCATGCCGGTATCCTGGCAGACAGGCTGGAACTTCTCATCGGCGATGGCATAGTTTTCGATGATGCGGTCGAGGATCTCCTGAGCCTGGGGCCAGGGTTCCTGGGCTCTGGACTGCTCGATGCAGTTTTTCACATCTCTGGGGAGATAGCAGTTGGCTTCGATACACAGGCGTTTGACCACTTCTGTCACAACACCGGCAGAAATTTCTCTCATAATGGCCTCCTTGTGGCTTTTCAATCATTTCTTCCCCATTATAGCGGAAGCACAGCGGTATTTCAAGAAAAACATACGGATATACGGATTGCCCTTGCCGTTCCGGCCAACAAGCCGACATTTTTCAGATGTCCAAAATATAGGACAACTATTGAGAGAAAATGTTGCCATACAAGGGATGACCTTAACAGAAAAGGAGGGCGATTTGTGCCATGGTTGTTCTTTTAGATGTGGAGTGGGTGGAAGATGACAACCAAAAGAAACAGCTAACCCAATTGTCTGCGCTCCGTGTTGCATCAGACTGGTCTCAGGTGGATACATTGCATGCGATAGCGAAAATTCATACATCCAAAAAGGAAATAAACTGGCGCCATGTCGCCTACAACGGACACACCATGGAAGAATTCCAACAGGCCAAGCCGGCAAAGGACTGCCTACGACAGTTTTTGGAGTGGCTTCAGCCGGATGATAAAATCCTGTGTTGGCACAAAGATTCGGTGACTGCCATTGTGCAGATGTGCGCCTTTGACCCGAATGAAACAAAGCTTCGGTATTTTTCCTGTTTGAACAAACGCCTGTATAAGATGGCTCGAAAAGAGGGAAAAACGGAACGATCACTATACACGTTGGCTTGTGCCTATGGAATTCAAGTTCCGAAACCGGAACATAAATCCTGCAATGATGTGGAAGTAATGCGGCAGTTGGTGCTCAAGATGAAAATTGAGCAGAAAGATCTGTACTTCAGATGGCCGGAGATGAAAAAAAGAGAAGTCCCCTTGTCGGAAAGGAACAAAGCAATTATAGAAAGCTGCCAGTATGAGTATCTGTATGCTCCCAAAGCTGAGGTCTTTCACAGCTGTAGTTGCAAGCAAATGCTGCGAGCCAAGCAGATTATGGGATGCGTCTATTATAAAACAGCCGCAAAGCACAGACGCCCATGCAAGCTGTGCAAACCCAAGGAGCCGGAGACTCGGATTTCGGAAAATCCCATGCCCTCCACGCCTCCGATAAGACTCATAGTCCAGAATTTTCCAAGAGTTCCGCCGCGAGGAGTCACCATTCGAACAAAACTGTTGACCGGAGAAGTCTGTTATTTGGAATGGGCAGCGCTTGTTGGCTATTGCTGCTGCCACCTGCATCCGGGGAAAATAACAGAAAGAATCATGAAAGAACACCGTTGTGACCATAAGAACTGTCACTATTTTCGAAAGTATGAAGACAGCGATTATTGGAGAAGAGTCCGTGAAGGGGAACAGCAGAAAAAAGAACAGCTTCGCCTTCGGGAACAGGCCAAAAATCAGAAAAAGCGGATAGCAGCGGAAATTGCAAATATGGAAAAACTGCAGTCCTTATTCCAGTCCTATGTGGATGAAATAGGTTACGACATGAAAATCTTGCAAGTGAAAAAAGAAAAAGAAGGAGTATTTCTGGTCTTTTATGTGTCTGCTGCTCCCTATAATGACTATAAAGAATTTTCGGAATTTTTGGAGACCATACGCTTCATGTATCCTGGGTATCGGCTGCTTCTTCGCCATATCAAAGACGAGTATGGCCGATTTGTGACCACCGATGAATATCGAAAAAGAGGAAAGTCTTGACGAAAGGATTATAAAAGGAGTATATAGAAAATGACAGCCTTGACACGTGTTCTGAAGAGGGCGAAAACAGATATGAAAATCAAACTCAAAGACAAAAAACTAATGGATGCTTGCAGCCGGAGACCCATTGACTTCAAAGAGGTGGAGCGCTTGCTGAAGCGGGGTGCAAACCCCATGGGACGGGTTCTGGACAAACATGGAGATCAAGACAATCTGTACACCGTGATTGTGAGAAGTTTTCATTGGGGCGATTGTTCTCTGGTGGATTTTTTGAGGATCAGCGATTTGTTTATGCGCTATAAAATGAATCTGCAGAAGCCGACGGTTCCCTATGACTATGGGGATATTATCCATCCCCTTTGGTATTTTCGCTTCTACGATGAATTTGAAAAAGAAAAATATCTTGCACCGCTGAAATGGTTGTTGGATTCCGGCTTGGTTGCGGATTCTGCATTTGAATTTTGGGATCATTTTTTTACAGATCTGATATTGATGAATGATTATACCCTGGATAATGAAGAAGCGTATGCAGATCTGTGCGAAAATTTGAAAAAGTTGTTCCTTTGTGCATCCTATCCCCATATTTTGAAGGAAAGCCCCTTTCTGCGGCAGGAACTTTGGTGCGAGGAAAATGATTACGACCTGAGCAAATTTCGAGAGTGGGGAAACTATATATTTAAGTTTGAGAAAGAAGACAGGAATGCCTATGGAGCGATGGTTCGAGTCATAGAACTTGCCACAGAAAAGGAAGTCTGGCATTTCCGATTAGGCTATAAATCAAACGGAGAACAAGGCTAAGGAATGATTTGAATTTGAAATGGTTTGTTTGGCTGTTTCGCAGAAAAGCAGAACCGCCACCCGGCACGGTGACGGAACTGCTTTTGTAAAATACATAAGTTGTTTTAACCACCCGGGCTGACCGCCAAGAAAGGAGGTATCGCCCTTGTGTCTTGATAATACCACAAAGGGAGGTTGCAGAAGCATCCATGTTGCCAGAATTTTCTATCTTGACAGAATCGGCAGGGTGTGTTACGGTAGTTTCGCAAGAGGATATAACTGTCTTTCTGGTGCTGGATGTATTTCCGGCCAGTTTTGGTTGTGTCCTCTTCTTTTTTGTTTCAAACTGTGTAGTCCTAAAGTCTTGCACGTCATAAAGAATCGTCTGATTCGCAGTCGTATATATATTCTTCGTTCTTTGCTCTTGCTCCCCGATCCATTGAAAAAGCATTGATATGCAGCGATTGAAAGCGAAAGCAATTCAGGAATAAAATGGTTCTAAAAGGATTCTAAATAATATATATATTTATTATTTATATAGCCCCCCTACCCCCAGATATATTATAAGTCTAACAATTTTAGCTTCGAATCGAACAAGGCAGAGAAAAACCCCGTAACCTTTGATTTTCAATGGTTACAGGGTTTTAATTTTTTTGAAAATTGGGTATTGACATTTATTTTTAGCTTCGAATCGAACACAAAATAGCAGCCATCCGATGACCGGAGAAAAATAAAATTGAAAAATTTTGAAAAAGGGGGTTGACATACTGTAACATCCGTGATATATTGAGACCATCACAGGGGATCACGCCCCGGAAAAATCGGAGGTTTGGAAGAGGTGCCGCCAATGGCTGAGAAACGAAAAACTACCACCAGCACGGAAGTGAAACAGCGGTGGATCGACAAGACCTACAAGAGAATTATGGTCAACCTGAGAAAAGATGAAGATGCGGACCTTATAGAGTGGCTTGGTGCCCACAAGGACCGCTACGGCCCCACAGAGATATTCCGAACTGGAATCGAAAAACTAAAAACAGAGGGCTAAAATAAGCCCTCTGAAATATGACATACTGTTACTGTATGCCGCCACAATCAAAGGAGGAAAAATCATGACTTACACAATTACAAACAACACAGAATTTAACAGCATTGAAATCGTTTTTGACGGGAAGCCGTCCGAAGCAGTCCGCGAAGCGTTAAAGGCTCTTCGCTTCCGCTGGCACGGTGTAAAAAAACTTTGGTACGGCTACGCAGAGGAAAACACCGTGCGAGCCGCAATTGACGGAAAGGCTGACAAGACACGCACCGCACAAAAGAAGGCGCAGAGCGCAAAAAAAGCCGTCAACGAATATGGCGTAAAAGTCGGCGATATTTTCTTTGATTCCTGGGGCTATGAGCAGACGCAGCATTAACAGGCTGTTCTGTCTCTGTCTTGCTCTGGTTCATTGCTGCCAAGATGGCGTTGTCAACGGAGGCTGCAGAATGGTCATTGACAATGTTCGCCTTGTCGTATAGAATGTCTTTGAGGACAGGTGACTTATTTAACTCCGTAGCTGGGCTCACGCCCTTCTCTGAGTACAAGCCCTGTCCTTCTTCGCTTATGCGAATTTCGTGCATCCAAAATTTGTTTTTTGTGGGCTTTTTCTAACGACAATAACCATGTCGTATGCTTTGTTTTCTCCGTCAATATCGCTTTCAAATGTATTCCGGAGATATGCATACTTCAATCTACTGGTCGGGGCATGAATGTTGGAAGCATTATCCTCAATTAGCACCGCAGTTCTGATTAGTTCGCGCAACTGAGGAAGTGTCTCAATTTTTAATAGCTTAATTTTTTTCGGCAGTGTTTGAAAACGCCTTCCTTTTCCAAGCGTTTCTCGGATCCCGTCCTTTGTTATGTCCACAATCAGGCCGCTATTTTCGTTCTGGATATTTCCTTGGGCAAAATACCCTTCGTCTTCGAGTTTCCCAACCACATTCTTTTGAACGCCAACATAGTCGTTAAAGCTTCCGATCCCGAACTTTTGTCTTATTTTTTCTTCTGCCTTTTTAAGAAAAGATTTGCTTTCCGTCCCAGTCTCTGCTGCCGGGGCGGTTTTGTTTTGCCCCATGATGTTTGTCATGGCATCTGCTACCCGCTGCTCACCGGTCGGTTCTGCTGTACCTGTTGGGTACATGAAGCTGTTCCGGTAGAGTTGATCGAAAATGTCCGCTACACAAAGATATATAAGCCCTCTGTTCTGAAAATTATGGATAGTCTAACAACTATGGAGGGAGCGGTTTGGTGGGATCGTACTGCACGGGCCAGAAGAGAAGTGCTGCAATTTTTGGAACGGTGGAACAATAAAAGAACGGATTGCCACGCCGCCGAAGGCGGCTCGCAATGACAGCCTTAAACTTTAGTCATTGCGAACACCGCAGGTGCGTGGCAATCCGTTCTTTTTACAGCAATTCTTTTCTGAGGGTTTCTTCGGATTTGGGGGAGAGGTACGCCGGGGGGATATCCAAAATGGTCTTACAGCCGGTCATAGCCTCTTTTTGCATCCGTACAGCGGCTCTGGCGCAGGCCACCAGCACGCTGGCGGTAAATTCCGGGTTGGAATCCAAGGTAAGGGCATATTCCACCCGATGGTTGTTTCCGGAAGCGGAAGCGCCGCTGCGGATGATCATGCCGCCATGGGGCAGACCCTTGTGATCCCGATCCAATTCCTCCTGGGAGATGAAGTGAACGGTGGTATCGTAGTCTGCAAAGTAGTTGGGCATGGTGACGATGGCGGTTCGGATGGCGTCCTTGTCTGCTCCCTCTGCAGCTACCACGAAGCACTCTCTGGTGTGCTTTTCTCTTGTGGTCAGCTGAGGATTTTCACCGGAGCGGACACGCTCCAGGGCCGTTTCCACAGGGACGGTATACTGTCTGGCGTCCAAGACTCCTTCGATGCGGCGAATGGCATCGGAATGACCCTGACTGACACCCTTGCCCCAGAAGGTATAGGTGCTGCCCACAGGCAAAACGCACTCGCCCCACAGCCTTTGGAGACTGAACAGACCGGGATCCCAGCCTGCGGAGATCATGGCCACATGGCCGCTGTCCTTTGCAAAAGCATCACAGGCGGCAAAGTGTTCGGGGATTTTGGCATGGGTATCAAAGCTGTCCACCACATTGAAATATTTAACGTATTCCGGGGTCTGCCGGGGCAAGTCTGTGGCGCTGCCGCCGCAGAGGATCAGCACATCCAGCTTCTCCCGAAAATTCATCAGTTCCCCGATTTGATAGGCAGGGGTACCGGCAGGCAAGTCTGTCAGCTGAGCCGGATCTCTGCGGGTGAACACACCGCAAAGCTCCATATCTTCATTCTGCTGCAAGGCAAGCAGAACGCCTTTGCCCAGATTGCCGTAGCCCAGGACACCCACACGAATGGCATTGCTCATATTAGCCTCCCAGCATTTTGTCCATGTCGTAAAGACCGGGCGTTTGCTTGACGATGTATTCGGCGGCCACCATGGCACCTTCGGCAAAGAGCTTCCGGTCATGGGCCTCATGCTTCAGGGTGATGGTCTGAGTGCCGGTGGCGATGATGACCTCATGGATACCTACCACATTGCCCATCCGAAGGGAATGGATTCCGATTTCTCTGGGGTCACGCTTGCCGTTTTCGTGGCGGCCAATGTTAAAGGTGGCTTCGGGATGACCGTCCTTGACCGCTTTGGCCAGCATGAGGGCAGTACCGCTGGGGACATCCAGCTTCTGATCGTGGTGGGTCTCGATGATCTCCACCTGAGCATCGGGGAAGGCCTTGGCAGTCTGGCGGGCTAGATTCATCAGTACGGCGATGCCCAGAGAATAGTTGCCTGCATGGAACACGGCAATGGTTTTGGCGGTCTCGGCAATGGCAGCCAGCTCTTCTGCCGTATGGCCGGTGGTACCGATGACCACAGGCAGCTTTCTTGCCTTGGCATAGTCCAGCACAGCACCGATGGCGGTGTGATGGGAAAAGTCGATGAGCAGGTCGGCTTCCCCGTCAAATTCCGGCAGAGAATGGTATTGCTTTTCGGCGGCATTGGTCTGCTGGTCTACGCTGACAGCGGCTGCCAAGGTGTGATTGGCTTCGGTGAGGGCTACCAAATGCTGACCCATGCGGCCGGTAGAGCCGTGGATGATAATATTCATGGCTTAGACCTCCAGACCGTTGGCACGCATGGCGGCATACAGTCGCTGGCGGTTGGCATCGGACATGGGGACCAGAGGCAGACGGAGATAATCTTCGCAGAAGCCCAAAGCGGCAACGGCAGCCTTGACAGGAATGGGATTGACTTCGCAGAACAGGGAGTTGATCAGCTCCAGCATGTCGCACTGCATTTTGGCAGCACCTGCCACATCACCGGCGAAGAACTTATCGCAAAGCTCCACGGTCTGCCGGGGCAAAACATTGGACAAAACAGAGATAACGCCCTGACCGCCCATGGCAAGGATCGGTACGATCTGATCGTCGTTGCCGGAGTAGAGGGTCAGCTTATCGCCGACCAGAGCCGTCGTTTCCACAATGGAGGAAATATTGCCGTTGGCTTCCTTAATGGCGGCGATGTTGGGGTGCTCGGCCAGTTTGGCATAGGTGGCGGGCTGGATCCCGCAGCCGGTACGGGAAGGAACGTTGTAAAGGATGATGGGCTTGGTGGAAGCATCGGCAATGGCATTGTACATGGCCACCAGGCCGTTTTGCGTGGTTTTGTTATAGTAGGGAGTGACCACCAGACAGGCATCTGCACCGGCTTCGCAGGCGAACCGGGTCAGCTCAATGGCGTAAGCCGTGTCATTGGAGCCGGTACCGGCGATGACGGGGACCCGGCCGGCGGCTCGCTCCACCACAAAAGAAATGGCTTCCCGATGCTCCGCATCGCTCAAAGTAGAGCCTTCGCCGGTGGTGCCGCAGACCACCAGAGCGTTAATGCCTTCGCGAATCTGCCAGTCTACCAATCGGCCAAACTGCTTGTAGTCAATTCCGCTTTCGGTCAGAGGGGTCACAAGAGCCGTGGCTGCACCCCGAAAAATAAGCTTGTTGGTCATAAGTAAGAACTCCTTTCCAAAATCAAAAGCAGCTAACGATCGGCGTTAGCTGCTGTCATGTCAAAAACCGGGAATCCGGAAAGGGAGCGCCCTTCCGGGGTTTATGCCAAGACAGTAGCACTCCGCAATCGCGACAGTCAGAAAGATATTTTCCCTCTGCCCAGAACGGCTTTGCACCTCAGCGTTCTTCGGCGGTGGGGCCTTTCTCCCGGCAGCACAGGCCTGTGAAGCCCTCCCGCCGCGGGGTACTGATCCATACCGCGCCTCTACTCTCTTTTCTTGCACAAAGGATACCATTTTTCAGTTCCGTTGTCAACGGTTTTTTGTCAGGTCCCGGGATCGGTTTTTCAAAGATCTGTGACGGTGCTTAAAAATCCCCCCGGGAATGACCCGGGGGGATGTGCAGATATGCTTGTTTAGATCAGGTTCATAGTGGTGTCCTTGTTGAACATATGTACAACATTGCCGCTGAAGCTGATTTTGATCTTGGCACCGAAGGTGAAGCTGTTCTTCTGCTCTTCGGTCAGATCAACGGTGTTGAGAATGACGATGGAATCGCTGCCGCAGATATCGGCATGAATATGAATGGTGGAGCCCATAAGCTCGGTGACATCCACAGTTGCTTCCACAGCGGCTTTGCAGCCGGGCTCGCTCAGAGAGACGTGCTCGGGACGGATGCCCAGAGTGATCTCCTGTGCTTCCACGCCGTTGGCCTTCAAAGCAGCCTGCTTGTCAGCGGGCAGATCAATGACAGCATCCTCAATGTGGATAGAGTACACATCTGCGTCTTTCTCCAGCTTGGCGTTGAAGAAGTTCATCTGGGGAGAGCCGATGAAGCTGGCGACGAACAGGTTGGCGGGGTGGTTGAACACTTCCTGAGGGGTACCGACCTGCTGGATGAAACCGTCACGCATAATGACGATACGGTCGCCCAGAGTCATAGCTTCCACCTGATCGTGGGTGACATAGATAAAGGTGGTGTCGATCTTCTGACGGAGCTTGATGATCTCGGCACGCATCTGGTTACGGAGCTTGGCATCCAGATTGGACAGAGGTTCGTCCATGAGGAAAACCTTGGGATCACGGACGATGGCACGACCGATGGCAACACGCTGCCGCTGGCCGCCGGACAGAGCCTTGGGCTTACGGTTGAGGTACTGGGTGATATCCAGAATCTCAGCAGCTTCACGGACTCTCTTGTCGATCTCGGCCTTGGGGGTCTTTTTCAGCTTCAGAGAGAAAGCCATGTTATCATAAACAGTCATGTGGGGATACAGAGCATAGTTCTGGAAGACCATGGCGATATCCCGGTCCTTGGGAGCCACGTCGTTCATTTTGACCCCATCGATGATCAGATCACCCTCGGTAATATCTTCCAGACCGGCGATCATACGCAGCGTGGTGGACTTACCGCAGCCGGAAGGACCGACCAGAACGATAAACTCCTTGTCCTGAATGTCCAGATTGAATTCCTGAACAGCCACGACACCCTGCTCGGTGATTTGAAGGTTGACTTTTTCCTTGGCAGGATCTTCTACCTTCTTATCCTTCTTTTTCTTCTTCTTTTCTTCGCCGGCCAGATAGGGATAGATTTTCTTGATGTTTTTCAGAGCTACGTTTGCCATACATTACGACTATCATCACAGTGCCTCTGCAAGCTGTGATGTCACGGCGGCTCATAGGCCAAAACCGCTTTACGACAGGTCTCCACACTGCCGCACCGTTAGTCAGACGGAATAGGTAATCCTCCTTTTTTACCTCCCCGGTGTATTCTGTGGAGTACTGCCGGGTGGTTATGATACAGAGCCATTATAGCACGATAAAAAAGCGGATGCAATTGCAAAACTGACAAAAATCGCCAATTAAAATTGTGCAAAAAGCCATATGACCACTGTGGTAGAATGAAAAAAAGCAGATATAACGGAGCGTGACTATGAGATTTTTGAAAGAAAAAGAGCAGATCGTCCAAACGGTGCAGCGGATGTACCGCAGCGGCATGACCAATTTGTTCGAGGGAAATGTGTCCTGCCGGGTGGGAGAGATCATGCTTTTGACACCGTCTCAGCAGGACAAGGAGCGGATGACGCCGGACAAGATCGTGGAACTGGATCTGCAGGGGAATCTTTTGCATGCACCTGCCGGCATGAAGCCCTCGTGCGAATATCGGATGCACAGCGCGGTCTATGCCATGCGCCCGGATGTTCGGGCGGTGGTTCATACCCACAGTGCGGCGGCAACAGCCTATGCGATGGCAGGGCTGCCCATTGCCAGTGATGCCCATGTGGAACTGAATCTTCTGTTTGGGCAGGTCCCTGTGGCACCCTACGGACTGCTGGGTACGGAGCAGATCTATGCCGGTTTTTCACCGCTTCTGGAGGACTACCACGTGATTTTGCTGGAAAACCACGGAGTTTTGGCGGTGGCACCGGATTTGACTACGGCCTTCGCCCGGGCAGAAGCTGTGGAAAAAATGGCAAAGACCTTATGGATGACACGGCTTCTGGGGGGCGAAAAGCCCCTTCCGGCAGAGGAATTGAATCAAATCCGTGCCGACGGACAGGCTGCAAGATACCGTGAAATGGGGAAAATATAGCAGGAAAAGAGTCATTCTGCGGAAGTCCGCCGGACTGCCCCTATGTGGTCTGTTGTGAAGCACTCCCTGCGCCATAGGCGGCAGGGAGTGCTTGCATTTTTCTCCGGCGGGAGGTATAATTTTCCTGTGAAAAAACTTATCTGCGGCCAGACCGCCTGAGCGGTATTCCTGCAGATGGGAAAAATAAGGAGGAAACACGATGAAAAAAAGACTCTTGAGCCTGCTGCTGTGCTTGCTGACCCTGACTTCCGTGGTCACCACCGCTCTGGCCGCCGGGTTTGCCGATGTGAAGGCCGGTGCCTATTACGCCGAGGCCGTTTCCTGAGCCGTGAACATGGGCGTCACCAACGGCACCAGCGAGACCACCTTCAGCCCTGACCTGACCTGCACCAAGGCCCATATTCTGACCTTCCTGTGGCGTGCGGCCGGCTGTCCCGAACCTGCCGGCGGCAAAAACTTCGCCGATGTCCGGGAAAGCGATTACTACTACAAGGCCGCCCAATGGGCCGCCGAAAATGAAATTTATGACGGCCGGAGCTCCTTCTTTAAACCCGACGAGGCCT
>JAZRTT010000011.1:0-63632 GCA_045652125.1 Candidatus Avilachnospira sp.
GCTGACCGTCTGGCTCTGAAGCTGTTTGATTACCATGTCACCGAGTCCGGCTTTGCCGCTGACATCGGCTTTGAGAAGTTCTGGAACGTCAAGACCCGTCTGTCCGGCCTGACTCCCAACGTCTCCGTTCTGGTTGCTACCGTCCGTTCCCTCAAGATGCACGGCGGCGGCCCCAAGGTCACTCCCGGCGCACCCCTGCCCAAGGAATACACCGAAGAGAACCTGGAACTGCTGGAAAAGGGTACCTGCAACCTGTTCCATCACGTCAATACCATTAAGAAGTCCGGTATCAACCCCGTGGTCTGCATCAACCGCTTCTACACCGATACCGACGCTGAGGTCGCTCTGCTGAAGAAGCTGAGTGCTGAGAAGGGCGTCCGTTGTGCCGAGTCCAACCACTGGCGTTACGGCGGCGAGGGTGCTGCTGAGCTGGCTCAGGTCGTTGTGGAAGCCTGCGAAGATCCCGTGGAAGTTAAGTTCCTGTACGATCTGGAAATGCCTCTGCGTCAGCGCGTGGAAATGATCGCCAAGGAAGTCTATGGTGCCGACGGCGTGATCTGGCAGCCTCTGGCTGTGCAGAAGGCCGAGCGTTTCGAGTCCGATCCCAAGTACGCCGACTACTGCACCATGATGGTCAAGACTCACCTGTCCCTGTCCGACGACCCCACCAAGAAGGGCGTTCCCACCGGCTGGAAGCTGACCATCCGCGACATTCTGGAATATGGCGGCGCCAAGTTCCTGTGCCCCATGGCCGGTACCATCTCCATGATGCCCGGTACTGCCGCTGATCCCGCCTATCGCCGTGTCGATGTGGACACCGAAACCGGCAAGGTTTCCGGTCTGTTCTAATTTCAAAACTTCGCCCGAACCGGCGGCGTAACCGCCGCCGGTTTTTTTACCAAGAAAAGGAGAAATTACTTATGGATATGACTATGGAATCCTGCCGGAAGTTTGTAGAGGTTCTGGCTTCCAATGAACCTGCCCCCGGCGGCGGCGGCGCTGCCGCACTGGTCGGTGCCATCGGTACGGCTCTGGGCAATATGGTGGGTTCTTTGACCGTAGGCAAGAAGAAATATGCCGATGTGGAAGAAGAGATCATCGCCCTGAAGGCCAAGTGTGATGTCCTGCAGAAAGACCTTTTGGATCAGGTGGAAGCTGACGAGATCAACTTCGTTCCTTTGGCAAAGGCCTACGGCATCCCCAAGGACGACCCCAACCGGGATACCATTATGGAAGAAGCCACCATGGTGGCCTGCTCCACTCCTGTGAAGATCATGGAGCTGTGCTGTGAGGCCATGGAAGCCATCGCTGTGTTTGCCGAAAAGGGCAGCCGTCTGGCTGTTTCCGATGCCGGCTGCGGCGCTGTTTGCGTGAAGGCTGCTTTGCAGGCTGCCTCCCTCAATGTATTCATCAACACCAAGACCCTGAAAAACCGGGAAGTGGCCGAAGCGCTGAATGCCAAGTGCCTTGGCATGCTGGATAAGTACGGCAAAATGGCCGATGACATTTTTGAGACCGTCAAGGCCGGATTTTTTAAGTAAGAGAGGGTAACATTATGGCAAAACTGCTGTTAGCAAAGGAAGTCAATGAAAAGCTCAACGCCCGAATCATTGCCGACTGCGAGGCATTGAAGGCTAAGGGCGTGCAGCCCAAACTGGGCATTGTCCGCTGCGGTGAGCGTCCTGATGACCTCAGTTATGAGACCGGTGCCACCAAGCGTGCAGAACTTTTGGGCGTGGAAGTGGAAAAGTTCGTTCTGCCCGAGGATGTTTCCAAGGAAGAGCTGCTGAAAGTCATCGACCAGATCAACGCCAACGATCAGATTCATGGTGTTTTGATGTTCCGTCCTCTGCCCAAGCACCTGAAGGCCGATCAGGACGAGATCTGCAACCGTCTCGATCCCCGCAAGGACGTGGACGGCATGACCGACGGCTCCAATGCCGGTGTGTTCATGGGCAAGCAGCTGGGCTTCGCCCCCTGCACCCCTGCCGCCTGCATGGAGATTTTAGACCATTACGGCATTGATTGCACCGGCAAGAAGGCCGTTGTCATCGGCCGCTCTTTGGTGGTGGGCAAGCCTGCCGCTATGATGCTTATGGGCAAGAACGCCACCGTCACCGTTTGCCACACCCGCACCAAGGATGTGCCTGCCGTGACCCGTGAGGCCGATATTCTCATCTCCGCCGCCGGTGTTCTCAAGAGCCTGACCAAGGAATATGTCCGTCCCGGCCAGATCGTCGTCGACGTTTCCATCAACTGGGATGCCGAGAAGATCAACGCCAAGGGCGGCAAGGGCGGCATCGCCGGTGACGCCGTGTTCGAGGAAGTGGAGCCCATCGTGGATGCCATTACTCCTGTTCCCGGCGGCGTAGGTGCTGTTACCACCTCTGTTCTCATCGGCCATGTGGTCGAAGCGGCTAAGAGAGCACAGGGCTGATTTTAAAAACAAAGCCGCCCATTCCAGGGCGGCTTTTCTACTCTGAGAGGTGTTTGGTCATGAAAGAAAAATGGAAAAATTTAGATGCTGGCAAAACCTTGAACCTGGTCTTTTGGCTGTTTACCCTTGCGTTTTTGGTCATGGCAGTGATCAGCCCTGACCGGGCGACGGTGTTTTCCGGTCTGAAAGCCATTTATACTACCCCCGGCAAAGTAGTTACCGACTACTTCCGGGTAGGCGGTGTCTCTGCCACCTTTGCCAACGCTTTTATTGTGGGCCTGTTCTGCTGCCTGCTGTATCAGCTTCCCGGTGCACCCCGAAACGGCCTGAGCTTTTTAGCCTATGCGCTGACGATGGGCTTCTGCTTCTGGGGCATGAATCTGTTTAATGTCATCCCCTGCGCCTTGGGTGTGTGTTTGTACTGCCTTGTGAAAAAAGAGCCTTTGGGCAAGAATGTAAACTTTATGCTCTTTGCCACAGGCTTTGCACCCCTGATCACCGAGATGTTCCTGCGGTATCCCTCTGCCGATGTCGTTCACGGATATACCCTTGTTTCTGTTCTGGTCGGTGTGGCGGTAGGCCTGTTTGTCGGTTTCTTCACCCCTGCAGGCTGTGCCTATTCCCCCAATGTCCACAAGGGCTTCTGCCTGTACTCTGCGGCACTTCCGTTGGGTATGATGGCATTTTTCCTGCGGGCTGTGCTCTATACTATGCGCGGCGTGGCTGTACCGGCAGCGGCTTCCGGTTTTAATCCCCAGCCAATTGTGTTCTATGGCTTCTTTGGCGCGTTGTTTATTCTGTGCCTGATTTTGGGCTTGTGGAAAAACGGTTGGTCCTTCCGGGGTTACGGTCTGCTGCTTAAGGCTTCCGGACATAAGACGGATTATTCCACCCAGTTCAGCCCTGCGCTGGCGCTGATGAATATCGGTATTTTCGGTCTGTTTATCATGCTCTACTACACGCTGGTTGGTGCAGAACCCAATGGCGTCACCTGCGGCCTGCTCCTTTGCATGGTTTGCACCGCTGTGGCCGGTTCTCATCTGGGCAACGTCTGGCCCATTATGGTGGGTTATGTGGTAATGTCCTTTGCGGCACAGGCCCTATTTGTGGGGGAGGAATTCCCCAGAACCATCGGAGCACAGGCCATCGTCATCGGCATGTGCTATGCCAACGGAATGAGCCCTATAGCAGGCAAATACGGTTGGTTCGCCGGTGTGGTTGCGGGTATGATTCACTATGTGCTGGTGGTCTGCGTACCGGACCTTCACGGCGGCTGGCTGCTGTACAATGGCGGCTTTACTGCTTGTTTTGTCGCACTTTTGTTCGTTCCCGTTTTGGAGCGGTTCTCCAAAACCAAGGAAGAGCGGAACGTCTGCAAGGCAGAAAAAAACGCATGATCCGATATTCCAACATGGTGCCGGGTACATTCTGTACCCGGCCTAACCGATTTATTGCCCATATAGAGATCGGCGGCAACAGAGAGATCTGCCATGTAAAAAACACCGGCAGATGTCGGGAATTGCTGATCCCGGGTGCAAAAGTATGGTGCCAGTCCCACAATAACCCAGCAAGAAAAACAGCTTGGAGCTTGATTTGTGTGGAAAAGGGCACTCGGCTGATCAATATAGACTCCCAGGTTCCGAACAGCGTGGCAAAAGAGTACGTGTCTCGCGGAGGGCTGGGATTTCAACCGGATCTGTTGAAAACAGAACAGTTCTTCGGCAGTTCCCGGTTCGATCTGTACTATGAAGTGGGCAATCGGCACGGGTTTGTAGAGGTCAAGGGCGTGACGCTGGAGGAGGACGGAGTGGTTCGATTCCCCGACGCGCCTACACAGCGGGGCACAAAGCATCTCAGGGAGCTGCAGGAAGCTGTCAGGAAAGGTTATGAAGCGTGGGTTCTGTTTGTGGTGCAGATGTCAGATGTTCGATGTTTTGAACCCAATGCACCGACAGATCCGGCATTTGCCGCAGCACTGAAAGAAGCGGCTGCAAACGGTGTACAGCTATGTGCGGTAGAATGTGATGTGACCCCCGACAGCATTTGTGCGGCAAAAAAAGTCCCGATTATCCTATAAGGAGCTTGTCATTGTTATGACAAGCTCCTTATGATTCCATCGGCTGGTAGTGGACCACCACCGGAACGCCGAGTTCCATATGTTCAAAAATTGTCTTCATTGCATCTGTGGGCGTGTTGACACAGCCATGGGAGCCATCTTCCAGGTAGAGATCGCCGCCAAATTCCTGCCTCCACGCAGCATCATGAATACCATAGTCACCGTTGTAACCGACCCAATAATCCACATAGACATTATAGTCCGGGCCGGAGAGCCAACGATTAGTGTCCAAACTATCCACGGCATACAGACCCGGCCAGGTCCATCTGCCTGCCGGCAGCCCTGTAACCACATCCGTATATACCAGCGCTTCTCCCTTTTCATACAGGACCATCTTTTGCCGTGCAATATCTACCTCAACGTAGATATCCCCCAGAGAGTAGGGTGCATTGTTCCGGGTGCAGAAATACGGTGCCTTCAACAAGGTTGAATCCAAGTTCAGCAGTTGATTTTCCAATTGCTGCAGGAGCGTTTCCCGATCCAATTCATAATGGCAGCCCAAAAAATCAAGCGGAACCGGTCCTCTGCCATAGCTGTCAAGCACATAGGGCGTCACCCCTTGCGGACACAGCGCTGCCCATTCTTCCACCAGCTGCTCCAATGCCGCCCGATCGACCTGAACGGTATTGGTTTCACCCAGAAACACCAAGGGTCCCGCCGCCACTTCTACCGTCTGCATCAACAGCTTCACAGGGATGGTCACATCTGCTGCATGCTTCATCAGCTGCTCTGCCTCCAGCGTCAGTTTTTCCGCCGTTACCGATGGCAGCACATAAGCTGAACAGTCTGTAATTTCAAAAGCTCGCCGACGCTCTTTCCTGGGTGTGATCTTCCATCCGTCTATGGCCTCAAAAAGGCCCTGGCGGATATTTTCTTCATCCACTTCCGTTCCAAACTTCTCCGGAACAATGGCATAGACACCGTCTTTCAACTGGATATACGCATCGGTTGTCGGCTGCCGGTCCATAGCCTTCAAATCCATCAACACCGCCGAAGGATCCAGCCATTCCCCTTTCAGGGTCACAGCCTGTTCTCGACCGACACCCAAATTAGACCATTTTTCCAAAAAGGTCAACTCAGAAAATTCGCCGTGGGACAGTTTCTCTGCATCGGTAAAGCACGCTTCCGCTGCTTCGATAGCCGGCTGCAAGAGCCCCAGTTCCTCCAGCTTGTATGTACCCACCGTTTCTCCGTTTTCCGTAACGGTCAAAACAGATTTTTCCAACTGTGCCTGAAAGGCAAAGTATGTTTCATACGCGTTTTGCTGATCCCATCTATTTTTGGTCACACCCAGCATCAATACAACAACCAGCAAGGCAGGAATGACCCAATACCGTTTTTTCGCCAATTTATCCTTTTCCTCCGCACAGAATCGCTGCGACTCAGCCGCAGCGTTTCTGTCTGTCATTTGATTATCTTCTCCTGGTCTTTGTCTTGTGATCGGAATACTGCTTCAGACCGGAGATTTTATTGTCACTATCTGCCATAAATTGCTTCAGCATATCATCAAAGGTCTGCGGCTGGCGTTCCACAGGCTGTGCCGGTCTGGCCGGACGGCCGGAATGACTGTCCTGTGCCGGGCGGCCGGGGCGATCTCCGGCTTGCCGTTGGGGTGCAGGCTGCGTCCGCCGGATGGACAGGTTGATCTTTCCATTATCCGTTCCAATGACCATAACTTTCACATCCTGACCTTCTGTCAGATGTTCACGAATATCATTGACATAGGCATAGGTAATCTCCGAGATATGTACCATTCCGGTCTTATTTTCAGGCAGCGCAATAAATGCACCGAACTTGGTAATGGATTTGACTTTACCTTCTAAAATAGTGCCTACTGTTAACTCCATACTTTGAAAAAGTCCCCCTAAAGAATAGCCTTATTGACCCACATCGTAGAATACGATCTCACCTCTGGAGACCATACCCAACTTTTGGCGGGCAACAGCTTCAATGCCCTCCTGCGTATCCAGATCATCGATTGCCTGTTCCAGACGCAAATTTTCCTGTTTTTTTGCGTCGATCTCGTTTTGCAGAGTCTCTGCCTCTGCGTCTCTGACCGCCACTTGACTTTGGAGGGAAACCAGCGTAACGGTAGCGTACACTACCATCACTAAAATCAGGATTTTCGTCAGCAGCGAAGACCGTTTGAAGCGCATGGTTGTTTCCTCCCGTTCCTGTTTGTTTCCGGCGTCTGGAGAACCTAATGATACGATTTATTGTAACCCATTTTCTCCAGAATGAAAAGTACTTTTTTGCAATTTGAAGTAATTTTTTTAATATTTTTGTCAAAGGGACGAGTATGATCCTTAGAATATTGCAAAGGCTGTGTAATATCCCCTGCCAAAGCATCAAAAAAAGACGACTGGCAGTTAAAAACCACGCCAGCGCACCCACGCTGATTGCCAGAAGATCATAGAGCCGAAGCAGGCCGCCGCCGGGATAAAGCATAAACCAGAGCAATCCTCCCAGCAGGATCAGACCAAAGCCCAGATCCAGCAATCCCGTCAAAACCCGGCAGCTGCGCCGTAGCCCCCGCAGCAGATCATAAACCACAGCCAGGCCGATCCCCAGAATAACCGCTGTAAAGAATTCCCCCGCCTGAGACAGTACCGGCTGCTCCATCAGCCAAAGAGCCTTGCCAGAAAGCTGCCGGTCTCCCGCTCCGTATTTTCATAGGTCAGGGATACCACCGTTCCATCCACATGGACTTGTCCGCCATCGAGGCTCAGAAGCTGCAGATGCAGCCCTTCTCCCCGAACCACCAGAGTCCCCCGGGTGGTATGGAGAACCACCATTTCTTCATCGAAACTTTCCACTTCGGTAACTCCCGTCATATTCAGCCGGCTTCGTCCGTCCAACGTTATTTTGTGGGGCAGTTCCAACTCCTTTTCTTCATATGCATATGCCATGGCGTGTCTCCTTTCTCCTTCTGGTTCAACATATGCTCGTCCTTCCGGGATTATGATGGACAATTTCCAAAAAACACGATAGAATAGAAACAAGACACAAGAAAAGGAGTACCTCCCATGGACTTCAAGCTGCACGCACCCTACTCCCCTACCGGTGACCAGCCCCAAGCCATTGAAAAGCTGGCAGACGGTCTCCGCCTTGGCTTGGAAGAACAGGTCATGCTTGGCGTTACCGGTTCCGGCAAGACGTTTACCATGGCCAATATCATTCAAAAAGTCAACCGGCCCACACTGGTTTTGGCTCACAACAAAACATTGGCTGCTCAGCTGTGTGTAGAGTTCCGGGAGTTTTTTCCGGAAAATGCCGTAGAGTATTTTATTTCCTACTACGACTACTATCAGCCGGAAGCCTATATTGCCCATACAGATACCTATATTGAAAAAGACTCTGCCATCAACGATGAGATCGAGCGGCTCCGCCACTCTGCCACCTCCGCTCTTTCCGAGCGGAGAGATGTGATCGTGGTGGCTTCCGTATCCTGCATCTATGGTCTGGGCGACCCCATTGACTACCAAAACATGGTCATTTCCCTGCGTACAGGGCAAAGCTATCCGCAAGAGCAGCTGATCCGCAAACTGGTGGAAATCCGTTATGAACGAAATGACTTAAACTTTGTGCGAAACAACTTCCGTGTCCGGGGAGATACGGTGGAGATCTATCCGGCCTACTGGACCGGAAAAGCCATCCGCATTGAGTTCTTTGGCGATGAGGTCGATCGAATCTCTGAGATCAATCCTGTCACCGGTCTGGCTGACTGTGTGGTGGACCACACCGCCATCTACCCTGCCAACCACTATGTAGCTTCCAAAGAGAAAATGGAGCGGGCCATACGGGAGATCGAAGCCGAAATGTGGCAGCAGGTGAAGTTTTTTGAAGAAAACGACAAACTGCTGGAAGCCCAGCGCATCCGCCAGCGGACACTCTACGACATTGAAATGATGCAGGAAATCGGCTTCTGTACCGGCATTGAAAACTATTCCCGGGTCATTCAGGGTCGGGAACCCGGTTCCCCTCCCACGACCCTGCTGGATTATTTCCCGGAGGACTTTATCCTATTCATCGATGAGAGCCATGTAACGCTGCCGCAGGTACGGGCCATGTACGCAGGAGATCGCAGCCGCAAGGAAAGTCTGGTCAATTACGGCTTCCGTCTGCCTTCCGCCTATGACAACCGTCCCTTAAATTTTGAAGAATTCCAATCCAAGATTCATCAGGTGATCTATGTATCCGCCACGCCGGGAGAATACGAACAGACCCGTTCCAGTCAGACTGCAGAGCAGGTCATTCGTCCTACCGGTCTTTTGGACCCGGAAGTACAGATACGACCCATTGAAAATCAGATCGACGACCTGATGAATGAGATCCATATCCGCGCGCAAAAAGAGCAGCGGGTACTGGTGACAACTCTGACCAAAAAAATGGCCGAGGATCTGACGGAATACCTTCGAAAAAACGGTGTCCGGGTCCGATATATGCATTCGGATATCTCTGCCATGGAGCGCATGGAGATCATCCGGGATCTGCGGCTTTGTAAGTTTGATGTTTTGGTGGGCATCAACCTTCTGCGGGAGGGTCTGGATCTGCCGGAGGTCAGTCTGGTGGCTGTGTTGGATGCCGATAAAGAGGGCTTCCTCCGCAGCGAAACCAGTTTGATTCAAACCATTGGCCGTGCCGCCCGAAATGCCGAAGGGTTGGTCATCCTCTATGCAGATAAGCTCACGCCCTCCATGAAAGCCGCTATGGATGAAACGGCACGCCGCCGAACCATCCAGCAGGCTTACAACACAGCCCACGGCATTGTTCCTCAGACCATCATCAAATCTGTCCGTGACCTCATTGAGATTTCCAGACCCAGCGCAGACACCAAAGGCAAGGATGGAATCAAAATGACCAAGGCAGAAAAGGAAAAGGAGATCGCCCGTCTGGAAAAGGCCATGCGGGAGGCCGCCCGGATGATGGAGTACGAATATGCCGCCATCCTGCGGGATCAGATCATCGAATTGAGAAAATAACAGTTCCCCTAGAGGGATGCCTTCAGAAAAGCCCCCCTTGAGGGGTGATTCCCCCGGCGGGGGAAATGTCAGCGAAGCTGACAAAAGGGGGGCGTGGGTAGCATTTGCGAAGCAAATGACGGAGAGGTGTGAATGCTCCCCAATGGGGAGCATTCAGTCTCCGACGGCCAATGCTTTTGTCAGGCCACAAAAGCATTGGATGAAAAAGGCCGTGGGGGAGAGCGTTTGCGAGTGCTGCCAGAGGCAGGAGAAACGAGCAAAAAGGAGTGGCAGACACTTGCGTTTCAGCAAACAAAGTGAAGCTGAAATGCTTAGTGTCAACAGGACAGTGCGTTTCCTGTTGCGGTGCCCGAAATTCATTGCTTGCTGTTCGCTTCGCTGAATTTCGACCGCGGCCACTCGCTCGCCTCCCTGTATCCGCCACCGGCGGCGGTCGGTTCGCTCCCCACTCTCCCCCACACCCCCTCCCGGCACGCATTATCGCAAGATGTATGCAGGTAGAACTTCCTGCACATTGTAGCTTATATCATTCAATCTGTCGCAAAGCGACACATTCAATTGTCAATTGTACATTGTCAATTACCTTACAGGCACTTTTGGAGCAGGTTCAGCACGGTATGGGCGTGGTGTTCCTCGTTGTTGCCAAGGCAATGAAACACCGGTGCAAAAGAACCGGCACTTTTCGCAAGGCAGTGGTAAGCTTCGGCATTTTTCACTTCCTCTTCATATCGTTTTCGCAGTTCCTCGTTGGTACAGGCCACACAGGGAGCTTTGGGACGATCCGGACAGGGCCGTTTCCCGGTCATAATATAGTAGACTGCTTCCAGCTTGCGGTAGTGGTTCAATTCCTCCCGATATAAGCACAAAAGCGTCTGCCGCATTGGTTTTTTGACCCGCATGGCCAGTGTGCGGTAAGTACAGGCATCCTCCAGTTCATGTTCCAGTAATTCCATTACCTGTTGGCTGGTGATGCCCCATTGCACCTTTGGTTTGGTACAGCAGGGTGCTTCCGCCGAAGCCGCCATGACCCGGTCCCACACCTCTGCTTCCCGTTTTTGACTCATCATAAAAAACACCTCCGTCTGCACATCCTATGCAGACGGAGGTGTTTTTGCTTATTCTTCAATTTCCCGATACATACCCACAGCATCGTCCTTCCGGACATTATCTGCCACCTGCAGCACTTCCACATTCAGCGTTTTTGCACCAAATTGAATGCTCAGCCTATCGCCCACCTTGACTTCATAGGAAGCCTTGGCCGGACGACCATTGACCGTGACACGGGCATTATCGCAGGCCTCGTTGGCAACGGTACGACGTTTGATCAGCCGGGATACTTTCAGGAATTTATCCAAGCGCATAAGTCTTACTCAGCGACCTTATCCTTCAGAGCCTTGCCTGCTTTGAATACGGGCACGCGGGAAGCGGGGATCTGAATGGTTTCCTTGGTCTTGGGGTTGCGGCCTGTACGAGCCTCGCGCTTCTTGGTTTCGAAGCCTCCGAAACCGACCAGCTGCACCTTGTCACCAGCGGACAGGGCATCGGAAACGGTATCCAGAGTAGCGTTCAGAGCCTTCTCGGCATCCTTCTTGGACAGGCCGGACTTCTTTGCGATTTCAGCGATGAGTTCAGTTTTGTTCATAGTAGTTCCTCTTTCCGATCTTTCGATCTATCGTTCAATTTTCCCAATGCTAGGTCTTATGCTTCCGCAGATTTCGCCGCTTGCCAAAGGCGAAGCTGTTCTTCCCGGTCGCAGTTTTCCAGACAGCGGCTTTGGGCTCCCGCTGCCTGTTCCATGGCGGTAAACCGCCTAATGAACTTTTCACAAGCGCTGTGCAGCGCCATTTCAGGATCCTGCTCTGCCATTGCTCCGGCACATACGGCTGCGAACAGAACGTCACCCAATTCCTCGGCTGCATTCTCTCCGGCCGCAACAGCCTGACGCAGTTCCTGAAGCTCCTGCTCCACTTTGTCTAAAGCCTGATCCAGATCCGGCCAGCAAAATCCGGCTTTCCCTGCCTTCCGTACCAGCTTTTCCGCCCGCCATAGTGCGGGCAGGGATCGGGCAACAGCATCCAATGTGGACGCATGGGTCATCTGACCCTTTTCCAGAGCTTTCATATCATCCCACGTCTGCTCCGTTTTGGGGCCAAAAACATTGGGATGGCGGAATACCAATTTTCTGCACGCCCCGTCACAGACATCATCCAGCGTAAAGCGTCCACGGTCTTCCTCGATACCGGCGTGAAAGATGACCTGCATCATCACATCGCCCAGCTCTTCCTTCATCAGTTCCATGTCGTCATTGTCCAAAGCCTCGCAGCACTCATAGGTCTCCTCCAAAAAATTCCTCCGGATAGACTGATGAGTCTGGACTCTGTCCCATGGGCAGCCATCGGGACCACGAAGCAAACGGACAACTTCCACAAAGTCTGTGAAGGTGTAATGGTCTTTCTTTATAAAATCTATCATATTTTTCACACTTTCGCAAGGGTTTTTACCGACAAACTCTTAGAAATTTCGCAATTTTTTCTCCACCAGGCAAAAACATGCAGTCTTCATAGGTGATCACCTTGAATGCAAGGACCAAAATCACATAAACCACAGCCGCCAAAACAATGCTTATCAGGCATCCCAATGTGCTTCCCAGATAGGCCGAAAGGAAGCCGTTTGCCATATAAGCAACTCCTCCCATAAGCAATCCGGCCAGCAAGGGCTTCCCCAATCCTGCAAAAGAACGGGGATCCGCACTCTTCTTCCGCACCATGGCAAGGATATTCAAAATCATGATGGACAGATAGCAGATCAGGGTCCCCACAGCCACACCCAGAATATGCAGACTGGGAATCGCCACCAGCAGATAGTTGACCACTACCTTTATGATACCGCCCACAAGCATGTGAATGACCGGTGTGGTCACATCTCCGTGGGCCTGCATCATGGCATTCGTGACCAAAATCAAGGAATTGAATACGACTGTGATGCCCAAAACCGCCATAATGCTGCCGGCAATGACCAGTTTTTCTCCCTCATAACCGCGAAGCAATGCCATGATCGGAGCAGAAAGGCTCAAAAGGCCAAAGGCACAGGGTGCAGCGATCAGACCGGTGATTCGCATAGCCGAGCCCTCTACCATACGGACACCACGCTGATTTTTCATGGTCAGGTGAGCCGTAATGGCCGGGATGATCGAAATGGTGATCGGGGTAATAAAGGCACAGGGCAGATTGAAAATGGTACGGCAGAATTCGTAGATGCCGCTGAGCTCATTGGCCCGGCCCCCCACCACCAGAACCAAACGGCGCATATACACCACCGTATCCACCAGATTGATGATCTGCAGTCCGGCAGACCCAAGTGTAATGGGAATGGCGATAACCAGCAATTGCTTGAGTGTCTCTCTTGTGGAGCTGACCTGACCGCCGACGGGCAGGTTTTTGCTTGCTTTGCGGTAACAGGCATACAAATACACCGCAGATACCACGCAGCCCACCGTAACACCCAAAATGGCACCGCCGGAACCATAAGTCACATCTCCCGTGGCACGCATCAGTAACCACGCGGCAGCAAGACCGATGATCAGTTTGCACAGAGCCTCAAAAACCTGACTGACCGAGGTCGGCGTCATATTGCTCTGCCCCTGGAAAAATCCGCGGAAAGCGGAGATCACGCAGATGAACAAAACCGCAGGGCCAAGGGCAGCAATGGCGAACCAAGCACCCTGCTCTGTTGCCACCAGCACAGACAAGGGTCTTGCAAACAGCACCATAGACATACTGCCCAGAATACCCAAAGTCAAAAACACTTTCAGAGCCGTGGAGAAGATTTTGCGAATCTGATCGTGATTTTCCAATGTCTGCGCCTGGGAGATCATGCGGCTCATCGCCACCGGCAGGCCTGTAGTGGAGATCATCAGCAGAACTTCATAGATCTGATAGGCTTTTCCGAAGTAACTGAACCCCTCATCGCCGATGATATTGCCCAGAGGAATTTTATAAATGGCACCGATGACCTTGACAATGGCCGTGGCCGCTGCCAGTACCGCCGCACCCTGTAAAAAAGACTGTTTCCCGAAGGACTTTCGGTTTTCATTCATGCAGGCATGCACCTCCTTGCATTTCTATATCAGGTCTGTGACTCCACCGGTGCAAACACAACGGGAAGCACCTGTTTGGTCAGTTCTTCCATAATCTGAGGTAAATCAATGGTAAAATAGCGGCCTGCGGCATAGAGAATCTTTCCCCGCACCATGGTCAGGCAGACATCTCCGCCGGAGGCTGCATAAACCACACAGTCCGTCAGATCATGGCAGGGTATCAGGTGGAGCTGGTTGAAATCCAGCATGACAAGGTCGGCATCCATGCCAAGCTTGATCATTCCGCATTCTCCGCCTCTGCCCTGTGCTCTTGCTCCGCAGCCTGTAGCCATGAGCAGTGCCGTTGCAGCGTTGAGCATGGTGGGATCTCCCGTTTTTTCCTTGGCATCCAGCGCCACAGCCCGCACCTGCCGCAGCAAGTCCAAAGAGCCTGCTGCCGCCGCAGAGTCCGTACCCAGCGCCACATTCATACCTGCCCGGACCATGGAAAGCACATCTGCCCGACCTGCCGCCAACTTCTTCCCGCTGACAGGACAGCAAACGGCAGACACATTCCGCCGACCCAGAAGGGCCATATCCTCCGGCTCCAAATGATTGCAGTGAGCTGTTTGGGTGCGTACATCAAAAAGATGGTAACAGTCCAGAAGCTGCGCCTGTGTCAAACCGCTGCGGTCCAGGCAGTCCTCCTGCTCCTGTTTTGTCTGAGACAGGTTCAAATGCAGGCCGAGGCCCGTATTTACCGCATACTCCGAAAGCACGGACCACAGCTCCGGCGAAGAAGTGGCCTCCGACTGCAGCCCTGCTTCTATGAAAATTCGGCCATTGTCATACCCATGCCAGCACTCCACCGTGTTTAGCAGTGCATTGCATTGGGGATCTTTTTCAAAATCAAAGTTTTCACCCTGCAGCATGGTCATATCCGGGGCAATATTTGCTTTGATCCCACATTCTGCCGCCGCCTGTGCCACCGCTTTCGGGTGGCTGCCAAGATCGGATACGGAAGTAATGCCAAACCGCAGGCACTCTGCCATACCAAGCAGTGCCGAGATCTTTGCCCCTGCCTCATCCAACCGCTCCAGGGGCGGATAGATCCGCTCCTGCCAGTATTCTGCAGCAGGTCGGTCATCACCGCAGCAGCGGAGAATGGTCTGCTCCAAATTGGTGTGACAGTTGATCAGACCGGGAATGAGTACCATGCCGGCACCTTCAATCAGCCGCTTTGGGGTTTCTTCCGGTTCTTTTTTGCTGAGCCAAACAATTTTACCGTCTGTTACACCAACAAAAGCATCGGTCCATACAGACATCCGCTCATCCATCGTGATAACGGAGATATGGGAAAACAGGGTATCCATTTATTTCCTCTCCTGTGCCTCTAAAATCTCAAAAATTTCGTCTTTCTGCCGCAAGATCGTATCAATTCTCTGAATATAGTCCTGCGGAATCTTCGGATTATGGTACCGCTCCAGTTGATTGCGGCCCAGATTGATCTTGTTCATTCCACCGCCGCCCAGAGACAGAATCGTATGCAGTTCTTCCATCATGTAGATATTGTACAGGCCGGTGTATCCGGGTTTGCACCAGCCCACATTCTCAAAGCTGCCGGACATATACTTTTGGCGATAAAGGTAGTACGGCTCATAGCCCGCCTGCCGCAAAGCCTTTTCTGTTTGATCCAGCATCCGGGCAACTTCTTCTCCGGAGGGCAGATCCGGCCGCTGCCGGTACATTTCCGCAGCCTTTTTCAGGGCAAGGGTGTGAACCGTAATATTGCTGGGGTTCAATGCAGCTACCTGCCGCACACTTTCCAGAAAGCTGTCCGCTGTGTCTCCGGGTAAGCCGGCAATGAGATCCATGTTGATCCCATCGAATCCGGCAGCTTTGGCATCTTCATAGGCCTTATAGACCTGTGCCGTATTGTGGCTGCGGCCAATGCGCCGCAGGACATCATCAGACATGGTCTGGGGATTGATGCTCATCCGGTCGGCACCGCCCCGGCGAATGACTCTGAGTTTTTCCGCGTCCAGCGTATCCGGCCGGCCGCCCTCCACGGTAAATTCCAGGCAGTCGCTGAGGTCAAACTGTTCATTGACAACCTGCAGCAGCCGCTCCATCTGCATTGCAGACAAAGTCGTGGGCGTACCGCCGCCTATATAAAGGCTGCGAATTTTCCACCCGGACTGCCGCAAGCGGCTGCCTGTGTAGGCGATCTCTTTCATCAGGGCATCCAGATAGGGTTCCAGAAATGCCCCAAATTTTTCAATGGATTGACTCACAAAGGAGCAGTAAGCACATCGAGTTGGACAAAAGGGAATCCCGATATATACCGACAAATCTCCGGGCCGCAGTTTAGAGGCTGCCTCTATTGTGTGCCTGGAACAGTCGATACAGAGGTTTCTTCGCTGTGGGGTTACAAAATACACTTCTTTCAGCAGCCGATCCGCAGAGGCTTCCGTCCCCCCTGCCTGCATATGCTGGGTAGTCAGCTTGGTTGGACGCACGCCGGACAATGCCCCCCACGGCGGCGTTGTTCCCAGAACCTGAACCGCAGCCAGAAAATAGCTCTGCTGCAGAATCCTCCTTCGTAAACGGACATCCTCTGCCAAAGAACTATCCAGCCGCTTTACTGCTCTTGCCCGTTTCCCCCGAAAGGTGATCACCGTGGAGGCAGTCAGCCAACGCTTACCCCGACTGAGGGCAGAAACCGCTCCGTCATCCGAGCCAAAGGGCTCCGGGACCGTTTCCGTCGGCACGTCCGGAAACAACTGCATTTGCAGTTGCTCCACGGCATAGAGGTCGGTATGCCCCTTTAGGTACAGTTTCATGTTCTTACTGCCTCTTTCACATAGGGATTGTGCTGCCGCTCTGCGGCCAAAGTGGTATCTTCTCCATGGCCGGGCAGTACCCGGAGTGTTTCGGGCAGAGCCGCCAATCGGGCAAGGCTTCGGAGCATTTGGCTCCAGCTGCCGCCGGGGAAGTCCGTTCTGCCGCAGGAACCTGCAAAGAGGGTATCTCCGCAAAACAGGACATCTCCGCACAAAAGGCAAACAGAGCCGGGAGTATGCCCCGGCGTGCTCAACACCCGGAAAGAAAGGCCGTCCACGGCGATACAGTCACCCTCGTCATAATGGTCTGTCCATTGCAGGCCGATACTGAGTTCCGGTGTCAGGTGGGTGTCTGCTTCATGGACATACACCTTCAGACCGGGAAACCGTGTCCGAAGTGCCTCCACACCGCCCACGTGATCATAATGGCCATGGGTCAGCAGGACAGCTTCAGGCTGCAGTTTCTGCTCCCTGAACCAATCGGCAAGAGCCTCTCCGGACGCACCGGGATCTATGACAGCACAGCCGCCGGTCATCTCATCCGCCGCAATATAGCAATTGGTCCCCAGAGGACCCAGTTGAAAAACGGAAATATTCATGGGCGGCTCCTTTCGTTTACTTCAGGTCTTTTGTATCCACGATCATGGTCACAGGGCCGTCATTGACCGATTTCACCTGCATATGGGCACCGAACGTGCCATGCTGAGGCGGGAATCCCAATCGCTCACACTCTGCCAAAAACTGTTCATACAGCGGAATGGCCTGATCGGGCCCTGCGGCATTCAGGAAATTGGGACGGCGTCCATGGCTGCAGTCACCATAAAGGGTAAACTGACTCACTACCAGCACACTGCCCCTCACATCAGCCAGTCCCTGATTCATTTTATAGTTTTCATCGGTAAAAATACGCAGTCCCAGCACTTTTTCTGCCAGCTTGCGGCAATGCTCCGAAGTGTCCTCATGGGTAATACCCAGAAGGATGAGAAAGCCGCGGCCGATTTGCCCTGTAACTGCACCGTCGATGGTCACGGAGGCCTCATTGACCCGTGTGACAACAGCTCTCATGGTATCTTCCTCTCTGCATCAGGTTTTTCCCCGGCGTACCTGCTGTACTCCGGATACATTTTGGAGTTTGGCACAAACTGTGTTCAGCTCCGCCACATCCCGAACACTAAAGGTCAGGCTGGCAATGGCATTTCCATCTCCCACCAAACGGCAGTTCATCTCACTGATGCGAATCTTCATGCCGCTCATAACCGTTGCCAGATCCAGCAGCAGATTGTCCCGATCCCGGCATTCCACCTCCAAAGAGGTGTCAAAGGGGTCATCGGGAGCAGAAACGGCCCAGGATGCCCGAACCCACCGCTCCGGCTGCAGCGCAATGGTCTCAGGGCTTGCATTGACACAGTCGCACCGATGGATGGACACGCCATAACCCTTGGTCACAAAGCCCACGATCTCGTCACCCGGCACCGGTGTGCAGCATCGTGCAAATTTCAGCAGGCAGGAACCGATATCCTCCACGATCACACCGGAATTGGAGAACACCGCTTCCTTCTTTCCGATTCCCTGCAGCGGCTTGGGCATCTGTGATTCTTTCGCGGAGATTTTGTTTGCCTTCAGAAGTTCATCCCGAATTCGGTTAACACACTTCACCGCTGTCAAGCCGCCGTAGCCGATCGCCGCATACATATCGTCCAGATCGTCAAAGCCGGTTTTACGGAGAATGGTGGGCAGAATATCCTCATGCTGCACCACAGCGGGATCCACGCTCATACGGCGCAGTTCCCCCTCAAAGCTGGCTTTGCCATGAAGGATATTTTCCTCCCGTTTTTCTTTCTTGAACCATTGCTTGATTTTGTTCCGTGCCTGATTGCTCTTGCAGATCTTCAGCCAGTCACGGCTGGGGCCCTTGGCCGCCTTGGAGGTCAAAACCTCCACAATATCGCCGTTTTTCAGCTGGGCATCAAAACTGGCAATGCGGTTATTGACCTTGGCTCCCACCATAGAATTGCCCACAGCAGAGTGAATGGCGTAGGCAAAGTCAATGGGAGTAGACCCGGCAGGCAGGGAAATCACCCGACCCTTGGGGGTAAAGACGAAAACCTCGTCATCAAACATATCCACTTTCAAAGAGTGGATATAGTCCTCAGCCTCTGTGACCTGCTGGTTCTCCAGCAGGCGGCGTACCCATTCAAATTCTTTTTCCTCTCCGTCTCCTGCACCGCCCTGTTTATATTTCCAATGGGCCGCAACACCGTATTCCGCTGTCTCGTGCATCTGCCATGTGCGAATCTGGACCTCAAAAGGGATACCCTGGTCGCCAATGACCGTAGTGTGGAGAGATTGGTACATATTGGGTTTGGGCGTGGAGATATAATCCTTGAACCGGCCGGGTACCAGATTGAACAGATCGTGGATATGACCCAACACATTGTAGCAATCGGCAATGTCCTCTACGATGACCCGGAAGGCATACAGATCAAAAAGCTCCTCCATATTTTTGCCCTGCGCATTCATTTTCCGGTAAATGGAGTTGACGTGTTTGATTCGGCCGTAAACCGTACCCTTAATGCCGATGGTTTCCATCCGCCGGGTGATCTTGTCCTGAATGACCTCCATAAATCGGTTGTCCTGTTCCCGGTGGACCTGAAGATGATCCACGATCTTCTGATATCCTTCCGGGTCCAGATATTGCAGGGAAATGTCCTCCAGTTCCCATTTGAGCTTCTGCATACCAAGGCGATGTGCCAAAGGTGCGTAGATCTCCATGGTTTCCATAGATTTGGACACCTGCTTGGGTGCTGTCTGGTATTCCAGGGTCCGCATATTATGCAGCCGGTCGGCGATTTTGATGAGAATGACCCGGATGTCCTTGCTCATTGCCATGAACATCTTTCGCAGGTTCTCCATCTGCTGCTCTTCCGATGTGGAATAATTCACACGGGTCAGCTTGGTAACGCCCTCCACCAGCTCTGCTACCGGACGGCCGAAGAGCTTGCAGATCTCATCGAAACTGGCATCCGTATCCTCCAGGCAGTCGTGGAGCAGTGCCGCCAGAATAGCCTCGGTATCCAGACCGATTTCCACTACGATCTCCGCCACAGCCAACGGGTGAATAATATAAGGCTCGCCGCTTTTGCGGAGCTGCTTTTCATGCTTGGCATTGGCAAAGCGATAGGCAGACTCTACGGCAGCTATGTCCGTTGAGGGTGCATTCCGGGCAATGGCCCGAAGGAGAGATTGATATTTTGCTTCTGCGGTTTCCATTCAGGTCCCGCCTTTCTGTTGTTTTAACTGTATCATCAATGGGCTTTGCTCCAGATCTACTTTGCCGGCAGCCCGGCAAAGGGATATCTGAACTCCGTCCCGATTCTTTTGGCAGGTCAAAAGCCCCCGCTCTTCCAACACCTGCAGGCATATCCACAGTCTGCCGGGTTTCAGGGACATTCCTGCCTTTCGGGAAACCTTGCGGCACAGACAGTCCAGATTTTCCATGAGAGGTTCCTCTTTTACATGGGTATCCAGATAGCGCCACAGAACTGTAAAATCTTTGCGCTCGGGCAGAATCGCCGCGGCTTCATCGGGCGTAAGCGGCAAACCGCTGCAGAACCGATCTGTCAAAGCCCGTTCCGCTGCACAGCACTCCCGACTTTTCCGGTCAGGCCGAATGTCCACCAGATTTAACTGAACGGACCGAACCCCACGAAACTCATTGATCTGAGGCGTAAATGCCACATCCACCCGATCTCCCTGACTGATTCCGGAGCGGAAAATATTGGTGGAAAAAAAGATCCCGCCGAAGCTTCTGCCATTTTTTCCCAGCTGCAGGCGCAGGTGCTTCCCGCCGCCTATTTCGCTGAGCTGTTCCACCTTAATGTTTTCTATGGAAAATACCGGCTTGGGGCAGCCGACACCACAGGGTTCCAGTTCCTCCAACGCAACAACATTTTCTTCCGTCAGCAGTTCCGGTTCCACGATACAGTCCACATCCAGATCCGCTTTCTGCAGACCGCCGGCAACAAACTCACCGGCAAGTTTTTGTACACGCTCCCGGAATTGATCCACCTGCTTTCTGCCAATGGTAAATCCGGCTGCCAATTCATGGCCGCCATAACTCTCCACCAGCTCGGACAGTTGTTCCAAAGATGCAAAGAGATTAAACCCACCGTAAGAGCGGGAAGATGCCTTTCCGTGATCCCCCTCCATACAGATGAGATAAGCCGGGCAGCGGTATTCCTCCGACAATCGGGAGGCCACGATCCCAACCACACCCTGATGCCAATGTTCGCCGGCTAATACGATGGCATTTTCCATGGGATGTGCCCGGAGCATCTGTTCGGCTTCCTCATAGATCTCTGCTTCCACATCCTGCCGCTTTCGGTTAAGGCGACAGAGCTTTTTGGCCAGAAGCTCGGCTCGTTCCGGATTTTGGGTGAGCATCAGCTCCGTTGCCAGTTCCACCTGCCCCATCCGGCCTGCTGCATTGATTCGGGGTGCCAATGTATAACCGATGGCAGATGCCGTCAGGCTTGCCCTGTCGCAGCCGCACTCCGCCATGAGTGCCGCTATGCCGGGCCGCGGATTTCTGGCCAGTGCATCCAATCCGCGGACAACAAAGGCCCTGTTTTCCCCCACCAAGGGCATTACATCCGCAACCGTACCCATGCACAAAAGGTCACTGAAGCGGTCCAGAATGGCATTCTGATCCCCCAGAACGGCAGCAGCCAGCTTAAATGCCACACCAACGCCTGCCAGATTTTGATGGGGATACTGATCGTCTTTTCGATGGGGATCCACTACTGCTACGGCTTCAGGCAGTTCCTCTTTGCACTCATGATGGTCGGTAATGATCAGATCCACACCCACCTGCCTGCAGTAGCTCGCCTCCCGGTCTGCCGTAATTCCACAGTCCACGGTGATGATGAGACTGGTCCCGCGTTCCTTCAGCCGGTCAATGGCCGCTTCATTGAGCCCGTAGCCTTCCTGCAGTCTCCCGGGGATATAGTGATATACCCGGCCGCCCTGACTGCGCAAAAACTCCGCCAACAGGCAGGTCGCCGTAATGCCATCGACATCGTAGTCACCAAAAACAGCGATCCGCTCCTTTTGCTCCAATGCCATCCGCACCCTTGCGACCGCCTTATCCATGTCCTTCAGTTCCAACGGGTCCGGCAGCACGGCTTCTGCCGACAAATACTGAGCGGCCTGTTCCGCGGTTTCGCAGCCGCGGCCGGCCAAAACCCGTGCCGTCAAGGGCGAATAACCGGCCTGTTCCAACCATTCTATTCTGTTTCGTTCTGTTTGCGCGATGTTCCAGCTTCCATACTTCACGGCATATTCCATCCATTATAATTCATTTTCAAAATATTATACCATCATTCCTCTTCCTCTGCAATCGCTAATATGGCATCATCCTTAAAAACAGTCATTTTCCGGTATGCATTCGGCAGATTTTGTGATAAAATGAGAAAAAGACACGCAAGGAGTGATATGGTGAAGTATTGGAAGCATTTACCCATCCCGGGGCTGCTCAACTGTCGGGACCTGGGTGGATTTGCCGCATCGGGAGGCATGACCCGATATGGAGTATTCCTTCGCAGCGAAGCGCCCTGCCAGATCGGGCCGGACGGGATCTCCATGCTCCGGGACTATGGACTGACCGTTTCCATTGACCTGCGAAGCCCTGAAGAAGTTGCGTGGCGGCCCAGTGCCCTTGCAGAATATTTCCATTACCGTCTTTTCCCTCTCAGCGGCGGTGCTGAAACATTCGAAGAAAAAAATCTTCCGGACGGCGATTTTTCCTGGGATAAAGTGTATATCAAACGTGCCAGAGAACATAAGGATTGGATTCGGGACAGCATCACCGCCCTGACGGAAGCAGACGGCTGCGCTCTGTTTCACTGCACCACAGGCAAAGACCGTACCGGCATCCTCACCTGTTGTCTGCTGGGTGCCGTTGGAGTCAGCAAGGAGGATATCTCCGCCGACTACTGTCTCAGCCAGGTGTATCTGCAGCCCATGTTCCGTGCCATGCACAGCGGAAATCTGACCATACGGGAAAAACCCAGCCATTTTGAAGAATATGTCTTTCAGACTCCCTTTACAGCCATGATGAAGTTCTGCGATTTTTTCGAAGAAGAATTCGGCTGTATCCGCAACTACCTGCTGGATACGGGTATCACAGAAGATGCCCTGAAAAAACTGGAGAAAAAACTGGTAGAACCATAAAAAAACATCGTGCCATTCCGCAATTTGGGAATGGCACGATGTTTTTATTTTCAGTATATCTCCGGGCGGATCTGATCCATCAGCACCACATCCATATAGTAATATCCGCCGTTCCGATAGATCGTCAGCCGTACAGACTCGCCGGCTGTTCGGTCACTTTTCACCTGCACCAGATCCTGCAAGGACGAAACCGGTACACCGTCAAACGCTACAATGATATCATCCAGCCCCAGACCTTTTTCGGCGGCATCCGAATGTTCCAGAATCCCGGTAATGATAATGCCGCTGGGCAGATGATAGAATAATTGTGCCCGCAGATCCAGCGTTTGCCCCTGAATGCCAATGGCAGGCCGGCCGGACACATAGCCCTGCATAATCAGTTCGTCAATCACCGGCTTGGCCGCTGCCATGGGAATGGCGAAGCCCAGTCCTTCCACCGTCGCAGAGGCAGAAGAAAAACTACTCATTTTCATGGTATTGATTCCGATCACCTGCCCATAGCAGTTGATGAGCGGTCCTCCGGAGTTTCCGGAATTCAGTGCCGCATTGGTCTGAATCAGAGTCATTTTTCGCCCGGACAAGTTCAGATCCCGGTTAATGGCAGAGACGATTCCATCGGTCATGGTCCCCCTCAGTTCTGTACCAAGCGGATCACCGATGGCAACAACGGGATCACCCACCCGCAACACATTGCTGTCCCCAAACTCTGCCGGGATCAGGTCCTGGGCCTCCACTTTCAGGACTGCAATATCTGTTGTCTCATCTCCGCCCACCAGCTCTGCTCCGTAGGATACATCCTTCTCCAACAGAACATAAATCCTTTGGGCATCTTCTATCACATGGTAATTGGTGATAATATAGCCGTCCCGGGACATTACGATCCCGGTCCCCGTTCCGGTCCCATTTTGATGAACACAGGAGATGGACGCCACGCTTGGGCCTACTTTTTCATAAATCTGCTGCAAGCTCAGCGCACCGTCCTCCTTTGCAGGACGGGTCTCTACACTCTGGGGCGATTCTTCCAGTATCAAAGCAGCATCCGCATTGGTAACAGCCGCCTGATCCGGCACTTCCGCCGGTGCTTTCACCGCCGCTTCCTGTAAGTCCACATCCGTCGGCGCCGCCGCTTCCTGTTCTTTCTCCTGTTCGGCTCCAAACAGACTCTCCAGCCGGCTTAAGTCCATCCGGACGTCCAATACATTCACCGCCCAGGAAGCCGCACCTGTGACCATGGCCAGCACAACCAGTATGACCAGCAATCCGCTCCGCTTTTTTTCGGACCGATGCTTGGGGTAATAATCGTTATATTCCGGATAGTCGGAATTATGCTTGTTATCTTCCATGAATATTCCTCACTTCCGGGACTGACCGCTTACCGCACCAAAGGCAGCGTGAAAACAAACGTGGTCATTCCCGACTGACTGGCTACGGTAATATCTTCTCCGTGGCCGTTAAGAATGGTTTTAACAATATAAAGGCCCAGCCCTGCACCTTCCCGGTCAACAGACCGGCTTTTATCCGCCTTATGAAAACGGTCAAAGAGCAAAGGCAGATCTTCCGGCGGCACCGTAGGTCCGGTATTCTGAAACGTCACCCGGGCTTTATTGCCTTCTATGGTCAGCCAAATGCTGAGCCGGCCGCCCTCTTCGCAGAATTTTACGCCATTGTCTGTCAGGTTGCAGATCACCTGCGTAATACTGTCCGGATCAGCCTTGACCCACACGCTGCGATCCGGAAGCCGTACATCCATTAACAGCTTCTTGGCATTTACCCGCCGCTCAAAAGAGATCAGAACCTGGCCAATGGTCTCACACAGATCGAAGTGGCTTTTTTTCTCCTCTGTGATTCCCTGGGAACGCAGCCGGGAAACATCCAGCATGCTGCGAACCAACCGCGACAAGCGCCGTACCTCATCGGAAACCACCTGCATGTAGTGCCGGCTCTGAGATTCCGGAATGGTCCCATCCAGCATCCCATCCAAAAAGCCGGAAATGGTTGTCATGGGTGTCTTTAGCTCATGGCTCACATTGGCCACAAACTCCTGCCTTTGTTTTTCTGACTGAGACAGGCTCTCCGCCATGGCATTGAACGCCATTGCCAGTTCATCCACTTCTACGGTGTTCTTTCCTCCAACCGCCACCCGGGTATCCAGTTCGCCCCTTCCAAAGCGTACGGCGGCACTTGCCACCTGACGAATCGAGCGGGATTGGTTGCGGCTGAGGATGTAACTGGCAATCATAGCCACCACTAAAACGACCACAGACACATAGAAAAACAGAATCGTTGTCTGTACCACCACGCTGCGAATCTGATCTCCGGCGGCTGCTACGATCAGGACCCCCACCGTTTCTCCGGTGGTCCGGGCGGTGATGGTCATTCCTTCCAAATAGCAGGGCTCCTCATAGATACCCGGAAGGGTCCCTTTCCAGAATGTTTCCCCTTGTTCCAATATCTTTTGAATCAGCCCCGGATCCACACGCTGCTCTCTGTGGACACAGCCAAATTCCCGGCAGGCGCAGATACGAATCTGACCGTCCAGATTGCAGATCATGGCATCGGTCCCGGCGACCTGTGCTGCAGAAGTCAGGGCAATGCTGAAATCGCTCCAGGGCTCATCCAACTGTCCCGTTCCATCATAGGCAGCGGCCAGATTGCTCAATGTCACAGCGTTATTGCGGAGTGCTTCCCGTTTTTCTTCTTCCAGATGATTGCTCAGCATCACCCGAAAAGAGGTTCCCAGCAGAATCAGGCAGAGCAGAATTACTGCAGCAAACAGAGCAAACAACCTGCTGAACGTAGTTTTCATTTTACAATGCCTCAAACTTATATCCAACGCCCCAGACCGTTTTCAGGGACCATTGATCAGATACACCTTCCAGTTTTTCCCGCAGACGCTTAATGTGGACATCTACTGTTCGGCTGTCGCCAAAATAATCAAATCCCCATACTTTGTCCAAAAGCTGGTTTCTCGTATAGACCCGGTTGGGCGAAGATGCCAGATGGTACAGCAGTTCCATCTCTTTGGGCGGCGTATCCACTTTTTTCCCATCCACAACCAACTCAAATGCATCCAGATCAATGACCATTTTGTCAAAGACCAGCCGTTTGACCTTTCCGCCCTCTGTATCTGCACAACTGCCCCTGCGAAGCACCGCTTCCATACGAGCCAGAACCTCTTTCATATCAAAAGGCTTGGTGATGTAGTCATCGGCACCCATTTTCAGACCGTTTACCTTATCGCTGATCTCCCCTTTGGCCGTGAGCATAATGACCGGAGTCCCGGAATCCTGACGAATGGTCCGCAGAACACCCCAGCCATCCAATACCGGAAGCATCACATCCAGCAGCACCAGATCCGGCTGCAGTTTCCGAAACAGCTCCACACCGGTGCCGCCATCAGAGGCAATGGTCGCCCCGTAGCCTTCCTTTTCCAAATATAACCGCAGCAGCTCTGCAATATTCCGATCATCTTCCACGATCAGCACAGATTTTGTCATAGGACACCCTCCTCAAACCTCTTGTCGAGTTTCATTATACTCCATAACTTCCGTTTTCGGTGAATTTTTTGTAAAAACTCCCGTTGTTCTCAGAATATTTCATATTCGTTCATAATAATTCTTCTGTTTGTTCACAACTGATCCCTTCAACTGTTGTAGAATAAGACCGTAACCGAAGCACCCCTCATTTTTTCTCTCTTTCACAAGACCTCACAGGAACCTCCTGTGGGGTCTTGTGAAGTTTCCGGTCCATGTCCCGGTTGCAGCTTTTGAAAAAAAATAGTATAATGAATAAAACAAAGCCGCAAGCCGCAGCGAGGTGATAAGTTTGATCGACAAATTGGGGCGGAATATCCACTATATGCGCATCTCTGTTACAGAGCTTTGCAATCTGCGCTGCCGCTACTGCATGCCCGAATGCGGCATTGACAGGAAAAATCACCGCGATATGCTCACAGAGGACGAACTGATCGACGCTGTCCGTGCCGCGGCCTTTCTTGGAATCGACAAGCTCCGCATCACAGGCGGTGAGCCGCTGATCAAAAAGAACATCCTGTCCATCTGTCGGCGTGCCGCTCAGGTGGAAGGAATCAAGGAAGTGTGCCTGACCACCAACGGTCTGCTCCTGCCGCCGCTTGCCAAGTCCCTGCGAGATGCCGGTGTCAAACGAATCAACCTGAGTCTGGATACGCTGGATGCAGATAAATACCGCTATATTACCCGATGGGGTACGCTTTCCGACTTTCAGCGGGGGCTGGAAGCTGCGCTGCAGGCCGGTTTTGAACAGGTAAAAATCAACACGGTCCTGATCGGCGGCTTCAATGATGACGAAATTGCCTCTCTTGCCGATCTGACCCGGCAATATCCCGTGGATATCCGTTTTATTGAGCTGATGCCCATGTACGACAGCGGCGACTTCGGCCCCGATGCCTATCTTTCTCAGCAGGCCATTTTGGATGCTCTGCCGGAACTAACGCCTGTTGGTGACAATCTCGGTGTGGCCAAGCTCTATCGTCTGCCGAATGCACAGGGAAAAATCGGGCTTATCAGCCCTATCAGCGCCAACTTCTGCAATTCCTGCAGCCGCATCCGCCTGACGGCAGACGGAAAACTGAAGCCCTGTCTGCACAAAGAGGCAGAGTTCTCCGTCAAGGGTGCTTCCTATGAAGAAATGGTTCAAATCATGGCCCACGCCATCGAAAGCAAACCCGCATGGCATGGAGAGCTGGATGCGGTCCATCGCAGCCATGCAGGACGGAATATGAATGAAATTGGGGGATAACGATATGGCTGATTTTACCCATTTTGACTCACAGGGCCGCGCCAGAATGGTCGATGTGAGCGAAAAAGCTCCTTCCTGCCGCACCGCGGTGGCTGCCGGCCGGGTCCTTTTAAACCGGGAAACCTTTGACATGGTCTGCAGCGGCAATATCAAAAAAGGAGATGTGCTGACCGTCGCGCAAATCGCCGGGATCATGGGTGCCAAACGTACCGCAGAGCTGATCCCCATGTGTCATCCCGTTTTCACTGACGGTGTTTCTCTGGAGCTTCATCCGGACGAAACCCGGCAATCCATAGAAATTCGGGCTACGACTGCCTGCACCGGGCGCACCGGCGTGGAAATGGAAGCGCTGACCGCCGTATCCGTGGCTGCTTTGACCATCTATGATATGTGCAAATCCGTGCAAAGAGATATCGTCATTGATTCCATCCGTCTGGTCAGTAAAACCGGCGGTGTTCACGGAGATTATTCCCGGGAGGAGATATAAATGTATCAGGCTGCCGTTATTACTGTCAGCGACAAGTGTTCTCAGGGACTTCGTCAGGATACCAGCGGCCCTGCTCTGACAAAAATTCTGCAGGAGCACGGTTACGATGTCCCATTTAGGCAGATCGTACCCGATGACTATGATGCCATTCGGAATGCTCTGCTCACCTGTACCGATGATAAACGGATTCCTTTGATTCTTACCACCGGCGGTACCGGTTTTTCTCCACGGGACATTACACCGGAGGTAACCATGGAGCTGATTCAACGGCCCACCCCCGGAATCCCAGAAGCCATGCGGGCTGAAAGCATGCGCATCACCCCCCGGGGTTGTCTGTCCCGTTCCGCTGCGGGGATCCGAAACCGCAGCCTCATCATCAATCTCCCCGGCAGCGAAAAAGCCGCACGGGAAAATATTCTGGCTGTGATCGATGCCGTGAGCCACGGACTGGATATGCTTTGCTCGGAAGGCTCTGCTGACTGTGCCACCTTGTAAAAATACAAGAAAACCCGGAAATCTCCGGGTTTTCTTTATTCCCACAGCTCTGTCTCTTTCACACATTCGTTTTTGATGCGGCCCACCAGATACTCCAGAGCCTGCACCGTATGGGGACGAATATCACCGCCGACCAGAACATACATCAGCTCCTCCCCCACCTGCAGCACACCATGATTGAGCCAGACCCGGATATAATAAATCCCCGGCAAGCCATAGGCATCGGCAATGATTGTTTCCAGCTTTTCCCGATTATAGGAAAATTCCATGCCCACGACAGGCTTTGCCGTCTCATCTTCGTTGTGCACCATCGCTTTGGCACTTTCCCGGACAACCCCATTGTGAATCAGGTACATCCCGATTTTAGATGCACTTTTTTGGCATTTGGCTTCCCGAAGCCAGTCATCCATAGACGGAACTGTACAGCTGCTCATAATCTCTCTCCCATTTTTCTTTCATTATACCAAATCCAATGCAATTGGCAATGAAAAATTCATAGTTTTTTCGTTGAAATACCGATTTGAGAATGTTATAATGGGCACACTTGAATGCCGTCCCCCCCATCCAATGGATAGAGGTTCGGACTTCTTTGTCTCATAGGAGGTCTTACAAATGAAAAAAACACTTGCTTTCCTGTTGGCTTTGATTACAGTCCTTGGCCTGCTGACCGGCTGCAGTCAGGCACCTGCAGAAGAACCGACGGACGAATCCCTTGCTTCGAGCGGGCTCCCTGCCGCTCCGTCGGACCTCATGGTCCTGAAAAATGCGGATGAAGATCTGTGCATCAGCTACAACATTTTGGCTGTCAGCCCCGATGCTCCCTTTTCTGTTTCCGATGCAGCCGTTAATACTGCCGGTGCCGATGCCCTGATTTTTTGGTTGACAAGCATAGACGGTCTCCGCCTGATCGATTCCTTCGGTATCGAAGAATTTGGAGACCGGCTGATCTACATTCAGCAGAACATTTCCGTTTCCGACGGCAATGTCACACCCGCTGTCGATTCTGCAAAGGTGATCCGTCTGGCGACCACCACAGTTTTCCGGGAACTTGGTCTGTTGGATCAACTGCTCCCTGTCTTTGAAGCCGATTACGGTTACACCGTAGAGCTTTTTTCCGGTACTGCCGAAGAAGTCATGGCTGCAGCCGAACAGGGTGCTGCTGACTTGCTGATTCTTCATGATGAAACACAGGAAACCGATTTGGTGGACAGGAACTTTATTCGTATTGTAACCAGCTATCCGTCTGAACGCATTTCCTTTGTTTATCATCACCTTCTGCTCTGCGGCCCCTCCTCCGACCCGGCCGGCATCTCCACCACCGAAACTGCTGCGGATGCATTTTCTGCCATTGGAAAAGGTGAATTCCCCTTTATCTCCTGCGGTGACGGATCTTTTATCCACACCGAGGAGCTGCGGCACTGGCCTGCAAGCCTTGGCATCACCGCCGACCCCACGTCCTTTAACAAATACAAAAAATGGTATATTTCTGCCGGCAGCGATATTGACACCTGTCTGGATATGGCCCGTGAAAAAGGTGCTTATATTCTTACGAACAAGATCGCATTTCTGAACTATCAGGCAGAGCAAGCCACGAAAGAGTAACCGAAATCGTTCCCCTTTGTTTTCAAAATTTGTGGTATTTTCTTTTCCAAACGGAATTTCATTGTTGCAATAGAAAACAAGCGCGTTTCAGAAGCTGAAAAAGGTACCGAGCAGCAACAGCATGAACATTTCCGAAGCCCGTGACGCTATGGAATAGAAACCCCCGGTGAGATCTCCGATCTCCCGGGGGTTTCTTGTCTAAGCACCCATTTTTAAAAAAACCAAACGACCTTATTTTTTAATCGCATGCTGCTTCTCCTCTTCTGTGAATTTTGGGCAAAAAGAGCACACAGACAATACCGGCGGCGATGCACAGAAGCTCCGCAATTGCCAGCGTGTGAATGGAGCGGATGGCGGCATGGACTTCATGCGCGCCGCCGGCGATCAATTTTGTGATTTGGTTTGTAAACAAAGGCACAAATACCGCGACGCCAAAAGGTGCCGCAAGATCCCGGAACAGACCGTAAGTGCCGGTGCTTCCTCCGGCCTCCTGGGGCGACAAACCGGACAATACCACCTTCATAAAAATCGTTCCGTTTCCACCCAGCCCAAAGCCAAGAACACCCAAGGAAGTCAACAGCAAAAAAACAGAAATTCCTTCGGAAAATAAAAGCAATGCTCCGCAGCCCATGCCTGTCAGCAGCAGGGAACCGAACAGCACATTCTTTGGTTCAAATCTGTCTGCCAGCGGCCCTAAAAGCGCTGCACCCAGCGACATCCCCAAATACATTACAGAGATGGCATAGCCGGAGACTGCCGTGTTGTTTGGCTGGGTGTAGTTTACGAAAACAATGGTATTGGTCATGTTGGCCTGCATCAGGCCCTGGGTCAGAAATAAGGCAAGAACGCTGAGAACAAAGGCGCTTCGCAGCATAAATCTGCCGGGCAGGATCGGATGTGCCGCCTTTTTCTCCGCAGCGATCAAGCCAACCAGACTGATACCTGCAGCGGCCAACACCCCCAGGAAGGCAGCAGAGGTCCAACCAAAATTCTGCCCAAAGGACGGAACACAAAGCACCAGACTGAAAAAAATCAGCACCAAAACAGCACCTGCGCCATCAAAGCTTTGCAGTTTGCGCCGCTGCCTGCTTTCCTTTTTTGCTGTCAACAGGCAGGCCGCAAAGATAGCGACACAAATGGCCACGCAGACCCAAAGCATGGCACGCCAGCCATAGGAGGATATGATAAGTCCTCCCAGCGTTGGCCCGAAGATCACAGAGGCGCTGGAGATCAGCATATACAAGGAAAAGCCTTTTGCCGCCTGCTCGGGTGGAAACTCACTGACGATATATGCCAGAATCACCGGTGCCATAGCGGCAATACCGATGCCCACCACAAACCGGGCAAGCATCATAAACAAAAGAGAATTGGCCAATGCCGAAAGAACATTTCCCATTGTAAATACGGCGATCCCCAAAAGAAGGGTGGTCCTGCGTCCGACCAAATCACCAGCCTTTCCCAGAATCGGTGCACAGGCCGCGGTGGACATGGCCTGTGCCAGCGCAGTCCATGTAGTGTTATTGTAGGCGATTCCCATGTCCTGTACAAAAGCCGGTCCTAAAACCGCAGAAAAGCCACCAACGATACCGATCAAAAAAGAAGCCAGTGCATATGGGAAAAATCCCTTTTTATATGCGTTGTTTTGCTCCATATTTCCACTCCTTTTGTGATAGTATGCCCTGCTTGGCGTGCATTATTTCCATTTCTCAGGACACACTTTCTTTAGAAGGAGGCTTAGCATAAAGCAAAAATTTTATGTTTGCCTTTTGCCGGGGAGATGAAGTCCCAGCGGGCTTCGCTTTCTGCAATCAACACAGTTTATGGAGGAATTGAGTTATGTCTATGATCAACAAGGAAGTCTCCGATTTTCGCACCTATGCGTTCCATGAGAACGATTTTAAGTTTGTGTCCAGGGAGGACATCCTGGGCAAATGGAGCGTATTTTTCTTCTATCCTGCCGATTTTACCTTTGTCTGTCCCACAGAGCTGGAAGATTTGGCAGATAAATATGACCAGTTCAAAGCCATCGGCTGCCAGGTCTATTCCGTGTCTACGGACACCCATTTTGTCCACAAAGCATGGCATGATGCTTCTGAGCGGATCAAGAAGATCAACTATCCCATGCTGGCGGATCCCACCCACAGCATTTCCAAAGACTTTGAAGTTCTGATCGAATCTGACGGTTTGGCCGAGCGGGGCACCTTTATCATCAATCCCGAGGGCAGGATCGTGGGCTACGAAGTCACCGCCGGCAATGTGGGCAGAAACGCCGAAGAACTGCTGCGGAAGGTACAGGCCTGCCAGTTTGTCCACGCCCATGGCGATCAGGTCTGCCCTGCCAACTGGAAACCCGGTGCAGAGACTCTGAAGCCCAGTCTGGACCTGGTCGGTCAGCTTTGATGGAAAATTTCTATGATGTGATCGTGGTTGGCGGCGGCCCTGCAGGGCTGACTGCCGCCCTCTACCTCGCCCGGGCAAAATATCGGGTGCTGGTCTTGGAGAAAGAGCAGTTCGGCGGTCAGATCTCCATTACCCATGAGGTCGTCAATTATCCCGGCATTGCGAAAACCAGCGGAAAGGCTCTGACCGATACCATCCAAAAGCAGGCAGAAGCCTTTGGCGCAGAATTTATACTGGCAGACGCCACCGGCTTTGATCTGAAAGGTGATGTTAAAACTGTCCGTACCGATCGGGGCGATTATCTCTGCCTTGGTGTGTTGCTGGCCACCGGCGCCCATCCCAGAACTGTGGGCTTTCAGGGAGAAGAAGAACACAAGGGCCACGGCGTCGCCTACTGTGCCACCTGTGACGGAGAGTTTTTCACCGGAAAAGACATTTATGTAGTAGGCGGTGGTTACGCCGCCGCGGAAGAAAGCGTATTTTTGACCAAATTTGCCCGGCATGTGACCATCCTCATCCGGAAAGATGATTTTTCCTGTGCCGCTTCCGTGGCAGATCAGGCCAGAAATCACGAAAAGATCACAGTTCTGGCCAATACGGTGATGGAAGAAGTTTCCGGAGAAAACGGGCTTAACTATGCCCGATACAAAAACACCGTCACCGGAGAGGTGACGGAAGTAAACAGTCCCAACGGTGAAACCTTCGGCGTCTTTGTCTTTGCCGGATATGCCCCTGCCACAGAAATGCTCCAAGGTGCGGTGGAACTGAACGAACAGGGCTATATCGTAACGGACAATTCCCAGAAAACCAATGTGGACGGTGTGTATGCCGCAGGCGATGTGTGCATCAAGCCCCTGCGGCAGGTAGTAACCGCCACTGCCGATGGTGCGCTGGCGGCAACGGAGCTGGAAAAATATGTGGCAGCCGTCCAGCGAAAGACCGGCCTGCGTGCCGAGATACCGGTGGCAAAAGCACCGGATGCAGCCAAAGCGCAGGAAACTGACGGACTTTTTACCGCCGAAATGCAGCAGCAATTGGATACGGTATTTGCCCGGATGGAGCGTTCTTTGGTTCTGAAATTGTATCTGGATTCCCGTCCTGTGTCCAAGGAACTGGAACAGTTTATCACCGACCTGGCAGCGTTATCCGATAAGCTGACGGTTTTCGTTGAAGATCGCAGCGCATCGGCTCTGCACACGCCCTGTGTCCGTGTGTGCAGAGCCGACGGCAGCGAAACGGGACTGGCTTTCCACGGTGTCCCAGGCGGTCACGAATTCACTTCCTTTATCCTTGGTCTGTACAACGCCGCAGGTCCGGGGCAGGCTATAGGAGAGGATACCAAACAGCAGATCGCAGCCATCACCGAACCCCGGGACATGAAAGTCCTCGTCACCCTGTCTTGTACCATGTGTCCGGACTTGGTGGTTGCCGCGCAGCGCATCGCCGCGGAAAACCCTTATGTAAAAGCCGAGGTCTATGACATTCGTCATTTTGCGGATTTGAAAGAACGATACAACGTCATGAGTGTTCCTTGTCTGGTGATCGATGACGATATCGTTACCTTTGGGAAAAAGAATCTGGATCAAATTTTACAATTGTTTGCAAATTGATCCGCTGCCCCGGTTTGATACAGCAGCGGCAGTCCCATAAAATAGGCTGTTCCCTCAGCACCTTTATGTTTTCGTAGAATTTACCATGAAAGCTGTCGGATATTCTGATTTTCACAGGGAAATCTATTGTTGCGGTACCCAAACAATAAGGTTTTAGGAGATGAAGAAAGATGAGTTCCAGAAACAACAACCAGCTGAATATCCCCGAGGCTCGGGAAGCTATGGACCAGTTCAAGATGGAAGCTGCCCGTGACGAGGATGTACCCACTCCATCTTAAACTTTACTTAACAAGACGACCGGCCCACATAGAATTACCCCCCGGCGTGATGCTCCATCACACCGGGGATCCCCTAAAAAAACAATTCACATAAAGATATTAACAATAGAGGCGGCAATGAGGTTAAATCTCTCTGCCACCTCTATTCTATTAGGTTTTGAAACATATGATAGTTTCTAAGAACATTATCTTTTAGTTGGAACAGTCTCCCAATTTTCTTTATTTGCATCAATAAGATATAATGCATAGATTGACTCTGGAGATTGTTTTAAAAACTCATTAATTGTAATTTCATTCTTCATTTGAATGCTGGTATTGTGTTTAACTTTCTTTTGGAGTTTTCTTGGATTAAGATGCAGGAAAACATACGAAGTAAACAAGCGTTGCAAACTTTCTGCGTGTTGCAAATACTTGTTGCTATCCTCACGATCAAATAACTGATATTCGTATACCAGAAAATCTAAAACCACATTTCTGTAGCCCCTATATGCCAGGGGCTTGTCGGAACCAAAATTATCGTGCTGATCAATGTTTGGAAAGTAAAATCTACCTGTTTCAATCAGAGCAGAAAGTTCAGCAAGATGTGTCTTTTTCTCGCTTCCCTCATTTGCTGTCTTTAGCTGTGTAATTACTTTGATAACAGCACCATGCCAAGCAACCACATCTTGATAGTATTGATATGTAAGCTCGTATTTCTTGGTGTTGCTAATGACGCTATATAGCAATGCCAGAAGCGCAACTATTAGCGAAATTCCTGATATCCAATCTGAAAATGTCATGTTTGCCACGCCTCTCATTACCTTTCTAAATCCTGGTTTATTACCTATGGAAGCACATCTTTGATATAGGTCTTTACTGCAAGATACACCTCCTCAAAGGGAGGCTTATATACCCCACCCTCGAAGCGGAATTTCTCATAAGAGTGCTGCAATTCTTGGGGCCGATGGAGAAAGCCATGAAAAGCATCCAATGTTCTGCCACTGCTTTTCAATGTCTGAAGAACATCAGTCTTATCAAACTGAAAAACCTTTGAAATATAGTACAGATCCACTACATCCTTTACTCTCCGAAAAACCTTATCCGTAGAGATAACAGCTACTTTGTCCGCAATCATCTGGGCGGAGGATACGCCACAAAACCGAAGCCCCTCTACCTCATAAATCTTAGTGGGGGGAATAGGGCGGTTCACATCTATATCCATAGAGAACACAACTTCATCGGTATCTTTATCCTTCAAATCAAAACCGGCAGAACGACCTTCTCCGTATGGCCTGAAAATACTTACATCCAAATCAATGCCGCTGTTCCGCAATGCGCTTTGCAGAGATTCTACCATCTGCTCACCGGTGGGTGGAGTATCGGAGTTCCAATTAGCATCGATATCAACAGTATGGCGTGTGTCTTCAGCATATCCGGCCTCCATCAAGCAGGCTTTCAGCACCATAGAGCCCTTAAAGCTGATAGGGATTCCGCTGTCATAGATTGCTTTCATCACAGCATACATCAATTTTTCTTCTGCGGTAAGCTTCATACCAACCACCTCAATTTCCGTAATACTCGATTGCTTCGTGAGCTAAGCGGTCAAATCGGTCCTGATATTCGGGAGCAACAGAAATTCCATCAAAGCTCTCACCATTTCGGTAATAATACTTGCTGATGGCCTCTGTAATTCCCTGCATATCTAAAATAGCTTCATTAGCAAGGGCATCGGTTACAGTTCTGCTAAAATCGGTAAATCGCAAACCATTCTTTTCCCTTGTGCTGTGGGAACTGATTCGATTGCCCAACACAACTACACCGTTGAACCGGGAAAGGGCATCATCCCCATAAACCCATACCAAGTATTCATCGCTGCGTCCGCCAAAGGTTCCTTGGCACATCAGTGCAGCATCTAAGGCAAATACAGCTGTTTCTCCAATGCAATCACGCACGGCTCTCAGCCAGGCAGTTGCGCCCACATAATCACGCCGCTTAGGAAGATCACGCTTTTGGGGATCATACTTGGGGAGCACCTTTGTCTTCCTGTTCGCAAGGTCTGATTGGATGCAGCTCTCCAACAGGTTCATCATATACTCCGGTGGCGTACGAACTCCGGCTTCCCAATTCTGGACAGTGCGAAAGGGAATATTATATCGTGCAGCAAACTCACTTTGGGTGTCACCCAAGAGTGTTCTCATTTCACGAATGTTCATGTTCTTTCACCTCGTATATATAATACACCCAATGGGTGTATTTAGTCAACTGTTTTACTCTAAAGTGTACTCCAACACTTTTTTCTCATAAATCAGCGAATATATTGGAGTTAAAAGCAGATATATGTTCCCTACAAGTCGAGGCGATTGTCCCCATTTGGACACTATCGCCCCATCGGCTCATGTGAGTTTTTGATCAGCTTAACCGATGGGTCTTCAAAGCAAGTCAGCCGATGGGTTGATGCCGCAAAATCCTTAGGAATTGCAATGGCTCCCGGGATCGCACTATGTTCCTGTAGAACAAAACAGCCGGCTGGGAAGCACCCATCGGCTGATCCTCAAAACGGCTTCATTAGCGCCTTGTATCCCCTCTCCTTTTTGGTGGCTTTCCTGTAAAGGACATTCATTTTGCCGAAATACTCATTTCATTGTAAAAATACCGCATTTATGCTATAATATGCAAAACCTGTCTCCACGAGAATACGCAATTTGTTTGTCATTGCTCCACAACCGGTCAGCACCGACCGTTATCGAAAAAAGAGGAGAGAAAAGCATGCAGCAAACGCCATTCCACGCTTATTACGCAGCCAGAACTTTGGCCAATCTGAGCTGTGATGAACTGCTTTTGCCCGTCTTTGCCTCCTCCGATATTAAGGTGTACCCTTTTCAAATTGCTGCTGCAGGGTTTGCGTTGCGTTCTCCCTATCAAAAAGGCGTGATCCTCTGCGATGAAGCCGGTATGGGAAAAAGCCACGAAGCCATGCTTATCATGGCGCAGCGTTGGATGGAGGGGCACACCAAAATCCTCTTATGCATCCCCAATGCCGACCTTCTGTGCCAGTGGACGAAGCTGCTTGACAGACATTATACCGTTCCCTATGTGGTGTTGACCAACGCACGGGAGTGGAACGAATGCACCAACGCAGACAATTCAAACGGCTTTGAGCAATTTGGCATTGTGATCACAACCTATGATTTTGCGGCAGAGCATGAAGCTGATGCGACTTCCATCCCTTGGGATCTGGTGGCTTTTGAGGAAGCAAATGTGCTCTCAAGTGTTTATCAGGATGGAAGCAAGCAGGCAAAGACGCTCCACCGCATAGCAGGAAATGCGTTCAAACTCCTTCTGACCGGAACACCCATCGAAAAGAACATCATGGATCTGTATGGCCTTATCTGGTTTATCGATGATACCATACTGCCGGATGAACGGGAGTTCCTGGCTCGTTATTTACGGAAACCGGAAAACTACCCTGAGCTTGCTGAAAGGGTCAGCAAATACTGTTTCCGTACCCTGCGCTCACAGGCAAAAGGCTACGCAAAAATTCCGGAGCGCGTTTTGCTCACCGTCGAATATCTGCCATCCAACGAAGAACAGCACCTCTATGACCGGCTTTATGCCTATATCAACAAACCAAACAAGCTGGCCTTTCCCGAAATGGAAACCTATGATCTGGCACTTCGCCTGTTGAGCTTGCAGAGTTCCTCCACAGCGGCGATTGCCCAGACCTTAAAAGGTGTAATCAAGAGACTGGGTGCAATGGAACAGGCTCAGGATGAAATTGCAGAGCTACAGACCATTTTGGATATCTGCAATACCATCCAAACCGACACCAAAGCAAAAGAACTGCTTCGGGTACTGGAAAAAGGCTTTTCCCTGCTTAGAAAATCAGGCGCACCAAAGAAAGCAGTTGTGTTCACCGAGAGCGTGGAAACGCAGAAAATGCTTCTTGCCTTGATCGGTGCAAAGTATAAGACCGTTGTCTACAATGGAACAGCCGACTATTCTGCAATACGGCAATTCAAGCAGGATGGCGAAGTGTTGATTTCCACGGACAACGGCGCAAAAGGTTTCAATCTGGAGAGTGCATCCTTCGTAGTGCATTATGACCTGCTCTACAACACTCTGAAAATGGAACAGCGGATCGACCGCTGTCACCGCATTGGACAGGAGAATGATGTCCTGTCTGTGGCCTTTATCAATCAGAATAATTTTGCCGATGTTCGGAAATTGGAGTTGGTCAGCAAACGCACTCTGGTATCCGACGGTGTGTTTGGCATCAGTGATGATATCATCGGCGGTTTCACCAACGATCTGTCCGGTGCCTTTGAGGTGTTAGCCGCCCAGTTCCGTACAAAAGCGCAGGTGGAAGCAGATTATCAGAAGATCCTCAAAGCCAGAACGACGGAGAATAAGCAGCTCCTTGCATCTGCGGAAGATGTGCTGTTCACCACATTCACCAAGGAGCTGGCCGATCACATACGCCTGACGCCCCAATACATTGATGAACGCACAAAAGAATTGAACGCCTCTCTGTGGGAGCTGGCAAAGTGGTTCTTTGCGCGTTATAATGAAAATCACACCGATTGCTACTATGTGATCGATGATGAGATGAAAACCATTACCGCTACAAACTACGAAACGCTCCCCACCCTGTTTTATTACTGGGATGGCAGCAGGAATAAGAAGTATCAAAGTCAGAAGCAATATGGCATGGCAGCGGATTTCAAGCCCAGATACGGCCGAATTACGCTGACAAGTATCATTGGGCGAGGTATTATTCATGAGTTGGAATGCCCGGACAGCGGTGTGCTGACAGTTCAGTCTGATACTGCACCATATACGATTGGCCTGTATCACATCACGCTGTTTTCCGGAAAGCGGTCTGTTGCGGAACATTCGATTTTGGTCGGCAAAAATGAGTCCGGGGAAATACTGACAGCCGAGCAATGCTTAGCCTTGCTTTCAAAACCGGTATTGCAGTTTTCACAAAGCGAGCACGCCGCACCCCACTGGCTAAAATCCGGCAGCACAGCACACGCTCTTGACCGGTTTGTTCCTGTTGAGGAACTGATTGCCACACAGATGCAGAGGTTTTCACCAATCTATCAGGAAGAACTGGCTCGATTGAAGCTGCATACAGCCGCGAAGAAAGTAGGACTCGCAAAAGAAATCGACATTCTGGAAAATCGGCTTCAGAAACTGGAAGCAGAGCGCGAAAGTATTACCAATGATCGTTTACGCTTGTTGGCTATGGACAAGCAGATCAATCAGCTTCGCCGGGAATACAAGTCCAAACAGGAAAGCCAATTCTTCGATGCAATGCGCCTGGATCTGGAACTGGAGGAACAGGTGAAGGCTTTTTCTGAGAAGGAAAAGCTGACCGCAAAAGTCGTTAGAGAATTTGTCGTTCAGGTAACAGGTAACAGGTAACAAGTAACAGTTAACAGGTGAATGTATATGGAAAACACAGTACTAAATAAAAGCATGGACTTCTCTGTGAGAATTGTTCGGCTGTATCAGTATTTATCCGACAAGAAAAAGGAATTTGTTATGTCAAAGCAGCTGTTACGCTGCGGCACTAGTGTCGGAGCAAATTTGCGGGAAGCAAAATATGCACAAAGCACGAATGACTTTATCAGCAAAAATTCTATTGCCTTGAAAGAGATTTCCGAAACAGAATACTGGCTTGAACTGCTGTACAAAACCGAATACCTGTCGCAAGCAGAATTTGAATCAATTCAGGCAGACTGTGCGGAAATAGCCAAAATGCTCACAGCAATCGTAAAAACCACAAAGACAAATAACAGGTAACAGTTTGTAGATAACTGTTAACTGTTACCTGTTAACTGTTAATTAAAGGAGAAGCACTATGTTTATGGATGGTATGAGTATGGATTTGGAAAAAACTAATAAGGAGAAATTGCGCTCACTATTTCCCGAGTGCTTCTCCGAAGATAAGCTGGATATTGACAAGCTTCTTGCCCTTTGCGGAGAATACACCGATAACGATTTTGAGAAGTACAAGTTTGAGTGGAAGGGTAAGGCGGAGTGCTTGAAGCTGGCACAGAAGCGTTCCACCGGTACACTGCGTCCCTGTCCCGAAGAAAGTGTCAACTGGGACACCACACAGAACCTGTACATCGAGGGCGATAATCTGGAAGTACTGAAGCTTCTGCAGACTGCCTACTACCGAAAGGTGAAGATGATCTATATCGATCCTCCCTATAACACCGGCAATGACTTTGTCTATGCGGATGACTTTGCCGATCCCATGGCTCGTTATAAGGAAATCACCCAGCAGACCACAAAGTCCAACCCGGAAACCATGGGCCGCTTCCACACCAACTGGCTGAATATGATGTACCCTCGTCTGCGGTTGGCAGCTAACCTGCTACGGGACGATGGTGTTATCTTCATTTCTATTGATGATACGGAAGTAGATAATTTGAAGAAAGTGTGCAACGAGGTGTTCGGTGAGGAAAATTTCATTGGTATAATCCTTTGGAAGAAAAAGACCAACGGAAACAATATGGGATACATTCCGCCAGTACACGACTATATCCTTGCATATTCAAAATCAATAGTTGATGTTGGTGATATAGGATATGAAATGACCGAAGAACACTTTAATAAGACGTACTCTAATCCGGACAATGATCCACGCGGACCTTGGACAACAACGGATTTATCTGCAAACCACAAAGGACCTTATTTCGCAATAACGAACCCTGTAACTGGCGATACATTCTATCCTCCAGAGGGACGTTATTGGGTATTCAATGAAAAGGAAGTATTAAAAAGAATAGAAGAAGGCCGCATTATTTTTGGTAAAACGGGAACAACTCGCCCTGTTCAAAAAGTGTTTGCCGCTGACAGAATCCACGGTAAGATAAGAGCTGAATCGTGGTGGGATAAGCATGGTATGAACGAAGATGCAACAGCAGAAATACGAGAACTGTTTGGACAAGGCAAATTATTTACCCACCCGAAGCCGACTAAACTTCTTTATAATCTGATTAAAATAGTGACCGATAAGGATGACATCGTCCTTGACTTTTTCTCTGGTTCCGCCACCACTGCCCACGCAGTTATGCAACTCAACGCTGAAGACGGCGGCAAGCGTCGGTTTATTATGGTACAGCTCCCAGAGCTCTGCGAAGAGAACGGCGAGGCATACAAATCTGGATTTAAGAATATCTGCGAAATCGGCAAGGAGCGTATTCGCCGTGCAGGAGCGAAAATCACGCAAGATGACAATGCATGGAAATATGTTCCGCTGAATAGAACGGATGGCTCCAAGGTTGGTGACGATACTCCGGCAAAGGTTGTTGATGTTATTAATTTGCAGGATGGATCCCAAATCGAAATGGTTGATATCAGCAAATCCCCGGATGTTGGCTTCCGTGTATTCAAGCTGGATACCTCCAATCTCCAGACTTGGGATACCACGCCCATTGAACATGAGCAGATGGAGATTTTGATCGACCGGATGAACGGTATGGTACAGCGAGTCAAGAACGACCGTTCTGACATGGATATGGTCTGCGAGATCATGCTGAAACTGGGTGTCCCCCTGACCTGCAACGTTGCCAAGATTGACATCAACGGCAAATCTGCCTACACCGTGGGCGAAGATTGTCTGTTGCTCATCTGCCTTGCTGCAAATGTGTCGCCGGAAGATGTAGAGACCATGGCTGAGTACGTCCCTGCCAAGATGATCATCTCCCGTGACTCCTTTGCCAATGATACTGCCATGGCCAACGCCTACTATATCCTCCGCGACCGCGGCATTGAACTGAAACTTGTGTGAGGAAAAAGTGATGAATGATATTATTACTCTCCGCAGAGAGGTCATTTCGCGTTTTTACAGTCTTATGTGTGAGCAGATTCAAGTGTCTTTAGGAAGTGACAATCTCGAAGAGGATGAAAAAACGTTTGACTACATTGAAGCAACGCTTCATGCCCTGTTTGATATGTATGAGAAATTAGAAGATTTATATGGGAAAAGGGAAAACTTAGAAAAAGTCATAAGCAATACTTTATTGGTAGAACATATGAAAGGCCTAAGATTTGCCTGTAACAAGCTAAAACATTCTTCGAAAATGGGGCGTGCAACAATTATTACAAAAAAGCATTGTTACCCTATGATGTTCCCAACGAATTATAGCAAGAGTTTTCTGTGGGGAGACTTGAGTCATTGCTATGACGCAAGTCGCAAAATGGATGTGCCAGTTTATCTTTGCTATCAAAAATATATACAAGGTGTTGAAATCCGCTGTGCATTGAAATGTGCAATTGATATGCTGGATAAGGAATTGGATATATTATGAAACTAAAATTCAAAAATCAAGACTTCCAGACAGATGCAGTGAATTCGGTTGTTGATCTGTTCGCAGGCATGGCAACGGGTGTCAATATGTTTCTGGTGGACGACGGCGCACAGGTTGCTTTGACAGGCGATCTGGGCGAAGGAAATGCCATTGTGGTGGACGATGATATGCTTCTGCAAAACATGCATACCGTCCAGAAACGAAACAACCTCCCTTTGACGGATGCCAACTGGATCGGTCCCAACTTAATTCCGGATGCGGAGCCTCTGGAATACCGGGAGCGTACATTTCCCCAGTTCTCCATTGAGATGGAGACCGGTACCGGCAAGACCTATGTATATACCAAGACCATCTTTGAGCTGAATCGCAAGTATGGCTTTACCAAGTTCATTATTGTGGTACCGTCTGTGGCTATCCGCGAAGGTGTGTATAAGTCCTTTGAAGTAACCAAGGAGCATTTCGGTCTGCAGTATGACAATGTCCCCTGCCGCTACTTCATTTACAACTCTGCCAAGCTGTCCGATGTGCGCCAGTTTGCTACCAGCGCAAACATCGAGATCATGATCATCAATATTGACGCGTTCAAAAAGGCGGAAAACATCATCAACCAGGCGCAGGACAAGCTGAATGGCGAAACCGCCATGCGCTTTATTCAGGACACCAATCCAATTGTCATCATCGACGAGCCGCAGAGCGTTGACAACACGCCCAAAGCAAAAGAGGCCATTGCTTCTCTGAATCCGCTTTGTGTGCTGCGATATTCTGCGACCCATCGGGAGAAAATCAACCTTCTGTATCGACTGACGCCGGTGGATGCCTATCAGATGGGACTGGTCAAACAAATATCTGTTTCCTCCAATCAGGTCTCCGGCGGCTTCAATCAACCCTATGTAAAGCTGCTTTCTGTTTCCAATGAGAAAGGCTTTCGGGCAAAGATTGAATTGGACGCAAAGAAAAAGGATGGTGTGGTTGCCCGCAAATCTGTCACCGTAAAACCGGGAGATGACCTGTTCCTGCTGTCCGGTGAACGGGAGATGTACGAAGGCTACACCATTGCCGGCATCGACTGCACACCGGAATATGAGCATATTGAGTTTGGCAACACGGAAGAAGTAGCGCTGGGAAAAGCCATTGGCGATGTGGATGAGAATGTGGTAAAGCGGGCGCAGATCCGACGCACCATCGAAGCCCATCTGGATAAAGAGCTGCGTTACACTGACAAGGGCATCAAGGTCCTTTCCTTGTTCTTTATTGACAAGGTCGCCAACTACCGGCTGGAGGACGGCACTCCCGGCGTTTATGCAAAGATGTTCGAGGAATGCTATCTGGAACTGTTGGCAAGGCCGAAATACGCAGCGATTCGGGAACGTTTCTCCGCCGATGTCAGTAAAGTTCATAACGGATATTTTTCTCAGGACAAAAAGGGACACCTCAAAGACACCAAAGGCGATACTGCGGCAGATGATGACACCTACAACACCATCATGCGTGACAAGGAATGGCTGCTGAGTTTTGATTGTCCGCTGCGTTTTATCTTTTCCCACTCTGCGCTGAAAGAGGGATGGGACAATCCGAATGTGTTTCAGGTCTGCACGCTCATCGAGCAGAAATCGGTCTTTACCTGCCGCCAGAAGGTAGGCAGAGGCCTGCGCCTGTGCGTCAATCAGGACGGTGAGCGTGTCGAGGATAAACACATCAACATTCTCCATGTAATGGCAAATGAAAGCTTCTCTGAGTTTGCCGAGACGCTGCAACGGGAAATTGAAGACGATACCGGTATGAAGTTCGGTATCCTGCAGCTGGATCTTTTTGCCGGGATGGTATATGAAGAACAGGTAGAGCATGAGCATACCATCGACAAAGCAGAGGCACAGAAGCTGGTTCAATATTGGACAGAAAGCGGCACATTGGAGAAGTGGATGGCTGATCCGGAAATGGTTGCAGCTGAACAGAAAATCTCCCAACAGCTCGAAAACGGTGAGATCGCATCACCGCCCAATCCTGCCGCGGAAGTTATGCGCCAGTTCAGAATGGGTGCAACGCCGGAGCAGGCAGCGGCCGCCATTGAAGGCATTACCTCTACCGTCACAGAAACGGTCGAGAGAAAAGTGACCTATGATGATGCGCAGGAACTTATGACCCACTTTGAACAGAAGGGGTATATCACAAGCAGCGGCAAGATCAAGGATACGATGAAAAATGCGTTGAAAACCGGAACCCTTGACCTGCCTAAAAAATACGAAGCCGCAAGAAGCCGTTTTGAAAAAATCATTACCAATGCAGATCGCAAGCCGCCGATCCGCGATGCTTCCAAGGATGTGGTCGTGCGCATCAACAAGCAGGTCATGGTGTCGCCTGAATTTATGGAGCTGTGGAAGAAAATCAAACAGAAAACAGCGTACAGAGTCAGTATCGACACAGACAAGCTGATTGAAAACTGTGTGAAAGCGCTGCAGGATATGCCGCCAATTGCAAAAGCCCGCATTGTCACCCAGACTGCGGATATCCATATTGAAAAGGCCGGTATCAGTCATGTGGAACGGGAACTTCGCACCACCGACATTACCAATTCCTACCAGACACTTCCGGATATTATCACCGCGATCAGTGATGCGACGCTGCTGACCCCTGCCACAGTCAACACTATTCTGGTACAGAGCGGTCGGCTGAAAGATTTTCTGAACAACCCGGAAGCTTTCCTTGAAAAAGCTGTGGAACTAATCCGCAACCACAGACATGCGCTGGCGATTGACGGTATCAGCTATGTAAAGCTGGACGGGAAAGAATACTATGTACAGGAGATTTTCGATACCACAGAACTGGTTGCCAATTTGGATCGGAATGCAGTCAAAGTTGAGCACAGCGTTTATGATTACATCGTATATGATAGCAGTTCTGTAGAGCGTCCCTTTGCTGTGGCATTGGATCATGACCCGGATGTGAAAATGTTCTTCAAAATTCCGGATCGGTTCAAAATCGATACGCCCATCGGAACTTATAATCCGGACTGGGCAGTGTATCTGACCAAGAACGGTGAAGAAAAGCTGTACTTCGTTTTGGAAACCAAAGGCAGTGAAAGCTTCATGGATCTGCGTACCCGAGAGCAGTTAAAGATCCATTGCGGCAAGAAGCATTTTGAAGCGCTGGATAACGGCATCGAAATGCAGGTCGCCACAAAGTGGAGCGATGTGAAAGAACGGATTTGAATAACAGCACTATAGCAAACCCCGGTGTGGTTTATCACACCGGGGTATTACTGTGCAATTCAGAATGTCCGCCAGCAGAGATTTCGCATAAATGTTATGATCTCGCCGTTGTCCTTGTCTTCGTAATAGGCAACCAACAGGCGCTTGAATTCCGGAACATGCTCCTGGGGGATGACCAGAAGGCCCTGCCCTTTGGCTATCATAAAATGATTGGCGAAAATCACCGCAGCACGCTTATTGCCGTCATTGAAGATCTGGGTTTTCATGCAGTACAGACACAGTTGAATGGCAGTGTCCACAGCATCGGTACCGTCTTGGATGATTGCTTCAATGATTTCCTTAATGCTGCTTTCAATGGGCAGCGGTGGGATGTAGCTGGTGCCACCGATAGCAACGGGCACACCACGAACACGCCCTCCATCCAGATAGAAGCCCTCGTTTACCAGTTTGGCAATGTGGCAAAGAATGTGATAGTCCGTGCCATAGCTCAAGACATCCTTGTCAAGGATAAATTCCCAAGCATGCTTCAGATTCAATATCTTCTGTACATCTGTTGGCTTCACACCGGATACGATGCCGTTTTCGATAATGTCCTCAGTCTGGGGGAATGTAGTGGCAACACCCTCCAAAACAGCCTGATCGTAGATATTGGCTTTCATATTGGCTCGGGCAAAATCCAGATTGAGCAGTACCCGTGGGGACAGTTCTGCTTCCTCGTAGCCCAAGGCGGCCAATTCCCGCTCTACCTTTCGGATCTGCTTGCGAAGCTCCCGGGCTTCCCGGGAATTCCGAAGCAGAATCTGGTACAGTTCATCAGAATAGGAATCCACATAGGTGGAAGTCAATCGACTTCCTACACGCTTTCGCATGTAGAGATACTTTTGCCCATCCCGATCTTTGATTTCCGGTGTGCCATCGTAAGGAATTAAGTTCAATCGTGCCTGATAGTCTGCTTTTTGGTGCAGCAATTCCTGAATTTTAGAGTAGGCATTCTCCATGGCAGAGCCTCCTTGGGGAATTTTCTTTTCTATACTATAACAAATTGTTCCCCAACAAACAAGTAGTTTATACACAAATTGGGAAATGTTTTTTGTCGTACAGCGGATGTCTATTCCCTACAAATCGGAGTTAATTTTCCCTTTTTAGCCACTACTGACCCATCGGTTCATGTGCGTTTTTAGCTAGCTTAACCGACGGGTTCTCTGCACAACTCAGCCGATAGGTTGGCACCACAAAAATCTTAGTAATTGCAAAGGTTTCCGGGGTAGCACTCTGTTCCTGTAGAACAAAATAGCCGACTGGAAAACACCCATCGGCTTTCCAACAGAAACAACTCCATTCGTACCCCCCGACTGGATCAAGTGGTGTTAAAAGCTACTTGACCAAACTACGCATTTTTGCGTATAATACAAGCTGGAGGAGATGATGGTATGTTGATCAAAAATTACAGAAAGCAAAAGGGACTCACCCAAGAAGCACTTGCAGAACAAGTCGGTATCAACTACCGTTCTCTTCAAGACTATGAACAGGGGCATAAAAAGCTTTCTTCCGCCAATGGAGATACGCTTCTCCGGCTTGCCACAGCATTGGGGTGCTCAATAGAAGAGTTGTTGGTGGATGAATGCTCAATGATACATTTTGTTCAGCTGCGAGAAGAGAATACTATTCCGCCTGACGCAATCCACAATCAGATTATATACTGCTCCAAGTATAACCTTCACGGAAGATTTATTTGCTGTAATGATCATATCGCAATCCTGTTTTACTTCAAGGGACAACAGTTTTTCGTTCCCTTTGATGCCGTGTTTACAGAAAAGACTTTACCTTGGCTCAAGCAATCAGCTGCACTTGTGATGGAAGAAAAGATTGAAGAACAATTGTGGAAACAAGAACGAATATGATAATTGCTTGAGTTAGCAGGTGGCCCACTTTCCATAATTGTCTGGCTCAAACATTCGCAATTGAGTAGTCCAATTTTTCATTGACAGTTACAACACATTACACCATCCTTGCAATCCGAAAGGAAATTAATTATAATTATTTGTAGAAATTTGCAAATACACGCTGTGTGTTAGAACGGGGGATTGGTGTATGTTTGACTTTAAGAAAATATATTTTGGCTGCACTGACGCAAACACGGAAGCTGAAAGAAACCCTTTAACATTCAATAGGGTGTTCTTTGATCCACATGACCATTTAGAAGAGCTTATAAACGGCGATAAATTCATATTGCGCGGACGAAAAGGCGATGGAAAGACAGCATATGGTGCGCAAATTAATCTCGTCGGTCCAACCATCAATACTTATGTCCATCAAAGATCCTTGGACAATTTTAATAACACTGTTTTTGCTGAAATTAAGACTTATGATAATTTGGGCGGAAATCCCTATATTTCGTTTTGGAAGTGCATTCTTATAATAGAATGTGTAGCTATGATTTATAAATATGAGCCAAATATTCAAACTGCAGGATTTGTTAACATAGTTGATACGCTTAGCAGATATGGTTTCCTAGCCACCGACAACGACATTTCAGTTACAGTTACAAAGTTGGTTGAGGCCAACTCAGTTTTGAACTTGAAAGATGTGTTCCAACATAGCAAAAAGTATTCCAGAGAAATAGAATTACGCGGTGCTGAACAGATTTATTCCGCTATTCGGAATTCAATCCAAAACATATATCTGACTAAACGATTTTTGCTTATTATTGACGGTCTGGACGATATATTAAATAGCGCAGAGTTTAAAGCCGAGATTATCACAGGGTTAATCCGAGCGGTTGAAGATATTAATCGAGCGTTTAAAACCACAACGCTCTCTATCAAAACGATTGTACTTATTCGTGACGATATACTTAATCTTTGCAGAGATCCAAACCTGTCGAAAATAGTTCGTGACTCTGGTATACGACTGTCATGGGCAATTCAAGATAATCCGTATGAATCTGATCTTATTAAATTGGTAGAAAAACGAGTTGACGACGCATCTGGGGAAAATGGGTCCTTTTTGCAGATGTGGAGAGAAGTGTTCCCGGAAGTTATTGGTACAAAGGATACATTAGAGTATATTCTGGAAAACATGATTTATCGGCCTAGAGATATATTACAGTTCTTTTTAGAAGTACAAAAAGAATTTGTTCCCAATCGTCCTCTGACAGTTGACAAAATTCAAACTGCCTTATCGCGATACTCTGATGAATATTTTGTGGATGCTATGCGTGATGAATTGACCGGCTTCTTCCCTAATGAAACTGTAACTTTACTGCCCGATGTATTGTCCAAAATGGGAACACGATATTTTTACACGTCTGAATTTCAGACCGAATGTAAGAATTATACGGAGTTTGAAAATGTTTCTCCCAGGCTGATTTTGGAAAAACTATTTGCTTCGGGATATATTGGGCAACATCGTCCGCGAGAAGGAGTGGACTACACAGTTTTCTCGTATCGAAATCTACGCGAAAAATTCAATCCAGATCACGAATGCATTGTTCATCGTGGTTTAACTCGAGCTTTGACAATTTAATTAAATACGATCATTTGAAGCATGTAACTTCTCCTTAATCATCAGCTCATTAATTCAAGCACTCGCAAGGGTCCAAACTACTTGGTATCCTTGCCAGTGCTTGAATTTTATCCTTTTCACCATTACAAATTTGTGAATGGGTTTTCCCTATATTTGATGACACCCTTCCACATGGGTCCCTACACTTACATTTCTCATTGCGTAGAATATCAAACAAACATTTTTCATGTTGACAAAGTATGACATAATATGACAATATGATAAAAGGCATATTCTTCCATAGGAGTATACATATGAAAACCATAGTCAAATCAATTAGCCATTATCTTAGAATTATAGGTGCTGCACAAGCTCTAGAGGTTATCCTGACCCTTTTTTCCCTTGCAATGTCGATAATATCGCTTTTTGCAGGCAAGGTTCTTCTGCTAATCTTATCTATCTTTGCGATTGCTGCAAGTCTTGTTGTCTTAGCCTACTCTATAAGAGCTTCCCACAACAAGCAACTTACGCTATATTCGTTAAGCGAGCAAAAGAGATATAATTCAGTTCGAATGTTGATGATCCATGATAGTTACCTTACTGTTCCTCGTCTAACATCTAGCACCTATCGTGCTAGTCACCTCGTGGCCGAATCTTGTTCTTGTGAATACAAACTCATACATATTCCAAACAAAGACGAATATGATATTACCTGCACCTATAAGTTCAGTCTTCTCAAAAATCAAAAACCCGGCCATTTCAGTGTTATGGCCATGCAGTCCCGTGGAGATCTCCCTAGTATTAGCTACCGTTTTTCTAAAACTGCCCCTACTATTCCCCTCAGGCTCGATCCCCGAGAATTTGAAGAAAACTTTCCATGGGGATTCAGTGGCGTGCTGATTGGTAATCTCCATACGCCAGAAGATATGCATTCGGTGGATTTTTTGGAGGTGACCATTTCTTTACATGGATACAGCAAGAATATAGAGGCCTCTATGATTTTCTGCCCATTTTTCTATGTCAAATCCCTTAAATCATATAACATCAAATTTGATTTTTCATGTTTGAATTCTTCTATGCGCCCTCGCACCCTAACACTGTTTCAGGCCCCATATGATGGAAGCAGGGGTGGCGTAAATTCTATCCTCGACCTAACTCCTACCGCAGATTTTAGTAAATGGTCCGGTTCAGTAAGTAAGGACAACTGCAAGGCAAATGCACTATACATACTGACCATTAAGAGATAAACTCATTGCTCATATCATAACCTGAGATATCCATTTGACTATCTTCTTGATGCAGGAAGCCATCTATGTATCGTTTTGTTTTTCCAATAACTTAAAAGGATGCGAGCATTCCTCCTTGAGACATCTGCAAGTTTACAAGTTGTACCCACAGAATTATACTGGAAGCATAGCGGAACAGATGCTTTTCGGTATATATCGTAAATAAAAGGGCATATCCGTACATCTGTGCGGATATGCCCTTTTATTATCTTGGAGGGTGTAGTATGTGCATTTATGGATATGCTCGCGTCAGCAGCACAGAACAGAATGAGGACCGACAACTTATTGCTCTACATAATGCCGGTATAAATGAAAAATACATCTATATAGATAAGCAGTCCGGCAAGGATTTTGATCGTCCGCAGTATAAACAGTTAATAAAAAAGTTAAAGGGCGGCGATCTTCTCTACATACTCAGCATTGATCGTCTTGGTCGTAACTATAACGAAATTCAGAACCAATGGAGAATCCTCACCAAAGAAAAGGGCATTGACATCTGCGTGCTGGATATGCCCTTGCTGGATACCCGGCAGGGAAAAGATTTAATGGGTACATTTATCGCTGATCTCGTGTTGCAGATATTGTCCTTTGTCGCCCAGAATGAACGAGAGAATATCCGCAAGCGGCAGGAACAGGGAATTGCTGCAGCAAAAGCTCGTGGTGTCAGATTTGGAAGGCCTGAGATTCCAATTCCATCCAACTTTTCCGAAATTGTAAAGGCATGGGAGAACGGTCATATCTCATTCGAAGCAGCGCGAGCGCAATGCAATATGGCAGAGGCAACCTTCTACAGGAGACTTCGTGAATATCGGTTATCAAGTGCCATAACCCCCAAATAACCATTTATTAGAATCAGCCCCAAGGGGTTTGATTGGGACCTGTCGATGTATCTCCTGCACCACTGTTATCATTGCCACTTCCACTACCAGCGGATGGCTTATTATTGTCAGAGGGATAGGAGGGCGCAACAGTCTCATTCTCGTCGTTTTGTATGCGTCGGGCTGTTTCTAACTCCGTTTTGGTAAAAACACCCTGCTGAACGAGCTGCTGTGCCAGAGTTTCCTCTCCTTCATTCCGTTCAGCATCCAGTGCATTCCAGAATACAGCTACGGCGTCACCACGGGTGAAGTTTTCATCGGCCGCAGCATACTCCACCAGTCCCACTTCCTGTGCCAGAGCGTAGGGCTTGTTCCAGACAAACTGAGGAGTTTCTCCGCTGTCGCTGTAACCCAGAGCACGCAGGACCAGTGTCAAGAACATATAATCCGTCATGATGCCATCGGGATCGAAATTAGTTTCCGAAACGCCGTTGGTAATGCCGTTGGCAAGCGCATAGCCCACATGCCCTGCTGCCCAGTCCGGTACATCAGTAAATCGCATGGGATAGGTATTAACAGTCGCTTCCTGTTCCTTTCCGATCATACGAACCAGCAAGGTGATGCCTTGGGCTCTGGTCAGATTGTTGTCCAGTTCATAGCCCTTTCCTGTCCCAAGAAACAGGCCTAATTCATTTAGGGCATCGGCCGTGTTAGTCTGGGCAGTCGTTGCTGCAAAAGCGGTTGTACTCAGAAGCATGGCGATGACCAGAATATACAGTAACATTCGCTTCATTCGTTTTTCCTCCTTACTGTTCCGGCCGTGAGATTTTTGTTTTCTCACGGCCGGAAGCTGCTTATCGCTTAACCCCAGGGTGTCTGATTGGGTTTGTTTGGTGTATCAGTGCTGCTGGTGGTGATGATATCCTCCACAGAGAATACCGTCACTTCAATGGTAGGCTCCTCGTAACCTTTCATCTAAAACATCCTTTCTGTTGTCAGTTTTTCAGTCCTGCTGCGGCAGAGTCAGAGAACTTCATAATGGACTCGTACAGAGTGCCTGTACTGCTCATTCGTGCAATATAGCTTTCCACGCTGTCGGTAGCGGAAGTTACCACATTGCCGTCGGCATCCTTCACCGTAATGGACACAGGCTGTCTGCCATCGGCCACCACCAATGCATCCACTGTGACAGAATAACAAGCCTCACCCTTGTAGGTCACAGGCGTAAACTCGCTGCCAGAAACAGTGTAACTCTTGGCATTGCCATAGTGATCGTTAAAGCTGACTTCTGCCGTCATAGTCTGATCAACGCCGCCAAACAGCATCACCAGTTTGATATTACTTTCCAGGATTACCGACGAAGCTCGGTATCCGCTGTCTGCTTCCAAATTGTTATCGCAGGATACCATCTGCGTAGCCTGTGCAAGTTGCTCTGCAGTCAGCTGGGAGATAGCCAGATCCTCAATGGCATAGTTATTAAACTGTTTCTGGGCTTCTGCACCGTAAACCAGCATATCCACAAACATGGTGGTTTTGACACCTTGATTGATCATGCGCATGGCATAATCCCGAAGGCTATCTGTGTAGACTTCACTGATGGGTTCGCCGACTGCATTGAAAATCTGCACCTGAACCTCATCGGTCATTTCCTTGGCAGCCACACCGTCAAAGGAGATGGCGTAGTAGTTCTTGCCGCCGATGACGATGGGATCACCCCACGCAGACTGCTCGAAACGCTCCACCCGGTCTGCCGTACCGTCGGCGTAACTTTTGGTGATCACGGCATAGTTACCTGTACCGGCGATGTCATCTGCCGTGAACGCAAACATAATGGACAGGTCATTGCCCAGAACCATACTGGTCTTTTCTACGGATGCGGATATTTCTGCAGTCGGTGTATAGACTTCCACATAAGTAGTGGATTGATCGTTGAATTCGTTCCATTCTGTTGCGTTCGGTGTAACTGTTGCAGTCAGCAGACCAGCCTGCGCACCACCCAACAAATCAGAGGTTACTTCTATTCTGTAGAGGCTGAATTCGCCAGGTTCCAGAGCGTCAACCGTGACTGTTTTGGGATCACCGGATTCTGAGGTCACACTTAAAGTACCATCGGCAGAAACGGCTCCCTCATTCGCCACCTTGACCAACATAGTGCGGTTCTCGCCAGCCTGCAAGAACTCCGTATATACCGCCAAATCGCTGTGTCCGATGGTGACTGTAGAAGTATCATTGGTGTCATCACCGTCATTTTCAGCAATGACCGTGACGGTATAATCCGTAGTAGTCACCGTCTTGCCCAAAGGCAGAACCAGTTCCACCGTGGCTTCCTCACCGGGAGCCAGTGCGGTGCTGATAGTTTCGCTGACCTCTGTTCCAATGGTCACGGTGTACTCGGAAATGGTAGTATCACCCAAGTTTGCAACATCCACATATACAGGGACTTCTGCACTTGGGGCTTCTGCACTGTAATCCACATCTACAGCAGTGATGGCAGCATCGGTACGGCCGGACAGGACTGCCCAGGACAGAGTGCAGGTCTCGTCCACACTGTCGGCTGTGATGTCGACCACTGCCTGTGCAGCAGCAAGATAGGTCTGTCCACCAATTTCTGCGGCTGCATAGGACTGCAGATACTGCTCCTGTACGGTCACATGGACAGGTACAGACCAAGTCCCGTTGTCATAGATCTGTGCAAACAAATTGGACTTATCCTCTCCATCTGCACCGTTGTAAATGACCCGGTCAGACAAAACCGTGAAGCCACCGGCCAGAGCAGAATTCTCGAAGACTGCTCCTGTATCGTGTGCTATGAGGCTGCTGCCGTTACTCCACAGAAGGTCGGAGACCTGTGCACTGGGGAGCTGGGCATAGGTCACGGCAGAAATGCTGCCGTTGGCAATCTCCTGAGCCTGTCCCAAGCCGTCATAGAGCCACAGAGTGCGGTCTTCGGTGGTAGACAGGTCGTTGTCACCATCGGTGATCACAGAGGCAGAGAGAACACCATTGTGGTTTCCAATGGCGGTTTCTGTTACGGCATTGAGTCCGGAAGCTAAAACCTTTGCCTCGCCCCATGTGCCGTTTTCATACTGAGCATAGCACAGAGTGTTGGTAGTGTTTTCGCCGAAGTAGCTGTTGTCGGAGTTGGACACCCACAGCGCGGTGGTGACACCGTCCACCTCGGTTATAACCGGTGTGCGGCCGAAGATACCGGGTTCAGACAAGGTCACAAAGTCTGTAAAGCCGCCGGTGATCGCATCAAACCTAGCAACCCGGATGGTCTGGTTGGCTGCAAAGTCACTGAGATCTGCAGTATTATACCCTTCCGCAGTATCCTGATAGACCAACCAAAGGGTGCCGTCAGCTGCTGTATACAGTGCATGTGCGGAATCCAGTGTATCATTATCATCCACAGGCATGGGTTCCTGCCATGCGCCGTATTGGTACACGGAGTAAACCAACTGCGGATAATTGTAGTCACCACGGTCCGTGTTGGCTGTGACCCAGACCATAACAGGCGTTTCACCAGCCGCACCGATGACCGGCTGCATATTGCGATAGGTTCCGATCTGAAGAGGGGTCAGTTCATTGGCCGTGGCGGTATCAGAGGTGACGGAGAACAGGGAAATTCCACCACCATAGCCCAGCCATTCGGACTGATCCTCCAGATAGCTTAAATCGTCCAGATAGTATTGGCTCTCATCCGTTAAATCAACAGTCGCCGGTGCTGCCCGCAGCATCATGGGTGTCTGCTTGCTGTAACCGGTTCTGGTGTATAGGTGCCAGGTATTGTAGAAGTAGGGCTTCTCATAGACTAACGGTCCGAGGTACGCCTTCAATCCAAGCTCTCCGGTAAGGTCTACATAGTTCAATCCCGGCTTGATGGAGGTTCCTATGAGCTGAAGCTCAAAAGGCATTTTCGCAGAACCATAGGCACCTGCTCCGACGGCTTTTCCGATACCGACACCACCAAAGGCTTTCAATCCTGGCGTTATCGTCAGAGACAGATCACCGTTGGTTGTTTGCGTATTCAAATCATAAGAAAATTCTGTAGTAAGTTCGCCTTTTGCGGAAAGATTCACAGAATATGTCACGGGTGCTATTACGACCCAGACCGTGGGCCCTTGCAGTGTGTTGCTGGCTTCGCCTATCAGGCAAAAATGCACCTTGACTTCGGCCCAACCGTTTTCATCGAACTTTCCTTCTCCATAGCCAATAAAGCTCAGAGACGTATCCAATCCTCCCCACTGGGCCTTTTTATTCTTGTCTTGCATCAAATAGTTGATTTGTTTCTGCCTGGATTTGAAATTTCTTCCCTCCGTGCTCATGGCCCTATTAAACAGTTTGTTTACTTCCTTGATCTTCTGTGTGCGAGCATCGTGATCCTCACCAGATAGATCCATATTAACTCCAATATGAATCGTATCGTCCGAAATATAAGTATCCACCGGCATATAGGGCATCGCAAACTCCAGCGTTTGGCCGCCGACAAAAGGAATATCGTTTCCAAGGGTAAACTTAACTTTCTCGCCGCCCAGCTGAATGCCGGTAGCTTTGATTGGCTTATCTGCGACAAATTGCAGATTGATCGGCGTTTCTGTTTCTGCTCCGGCGGCATTCACAACCACCACACTGACAGGCAGTGTTGCCTGAAAACGATCGATCGTGAAGTTTTCAAAGTTGCCGTCGGCAGCTTCTGCGATTTTTTCATTTCCTTGCTTCAAGATATAATTTGTTATATCGCCGGCAGGTGCCTTGGTATACAAAGAGAACCTCTCTCTTTTGTTGCTCATGGACAGTCGTTTTGTGCCTTTCAGTACATCCGTGGGAATACCAAGGTAGTTTTTGAATGTAGCACTTGACAGGCGATATTCACCTTCATCTTTGGAATAAAGTGTAATGATATCGTACCCTTTTTCACTTTTTGCATAGTTGGTGCCTTCGGTGCTGTAAGAAATATAGTTCGCCTTGGATGCCGTGATGACCGGCTCTCCCGCCGAAGTTTTATCAAAGTATACCACGCCGTCTTTTGAGGTCACTTCTTTTTCCGTGGTTCCAAAATTCTCCCACGACACCTCAACCCCTTCCAAGGAGTTGCCTTGACTGTCCTGCACTATGATGGCATATTTACTCGTCGGTGCATTCGTTACCTGCTGAAGCGCAGGACTCCATGTCGCAAGCTTATAACCGTTCCATGTGCCGGCAGCGGCATTATAGGCATCACTATCCGTCCAGCCAGAAGTACCGGGAATATAATAGATAGTGGCACCGGAAGAGAATATGTCGCTTCCTATACTTGTAGGTGCATTGCCCTTAAAGTACACAGAGGTCAGCTTGGTGCATCCATTGAACGCAGCGTTACCAATGGTCGTCACGCTGTCGGGGATGGTCACAGTGGTCAGACTTTCGCAGCCATAGAACGCAGTATTACCGATAGTTGTCACGCTATTGGGAATTGTCATGGTGGTCAGGCTAACACAACGACAAAATGCCCCCATTCCGATAGATGTCACGGTATTGGGAAGCGTCACAGTTGTCAGTTTCCAGCAGCCATAAAACGCATCATTACCGATAGTTGTCACGCTATTGGGAATTGTCATGGTGGTCAGGCTAACACAATCATAAAATGCCCCCATTCCGATAGATGTCACGGTATTGGGGAGCGTCACAGTTGTTAGTTGTCTGCAACTATAAAACGCATATTCCCCAATGGAGGTCACGCCATCGGGAATAATCACAGTTGTTAGGCTGTTGCTAGGAGAAAACGCACGATTTCCGATGGTAGTAACGCCGTCCGGAATAATATATGTTGTATCACCTCTGCCGTCAGGAAAACAAAGAATTTCTGTTTTTGCGTAATTTAATAATACACCATCCAAGTCTGCATAGTGCCGGTTACCTTCCGCAACAACAATTCCTTGCAACTTGCTACAATTAGAAAATGCTCCATCACCGATGGTAGTCACGCTGTTAGGAATGGTCACAGTAGTCAGGCTACACCGGGAAAACGCATGATCTCCGATAGTAGCAACGCTATTAGGAATGGTCACAGTGGTCAGGTTGCACTGAGAAAACGCACGATCTCCGATAGTAGTCACGCTGTTAGGGATGGTCACGGATTTCAGGCTGCTGCAAGTACAAAATGCGGCTTCACCGATGATGGTCACGCTGTTGGGGATGGTTACAGTGGTCAGTCTATAGCAGCCATAAAACGCATAATTACCGATAATGGTCACGCTGCTGGGGATAGTCACAGTGGTCAGGCTGCTGCAATAATAAAATGCATAATCACCAATAAGCGTCACTCCATCGTCGATGATAACACTTTTGATAGAATTCGAAAAACGCCACGGCGTAGTATCGTAATCATAATCCTCCATGGCACCGGTGCCGGAGATGGTCAGGGTACCATCATCGGTCAATTCCCAAGTCAGATTGATTCCATCGCCCTCGCCGCCGCAGTAGCCGGAGGCCACCACAGTAGCTGCAAATGCAGATGTTGGCAGTATGCTCAGCAACAAAACTACAACCAACAACATACTGATTGTTCTCTTTATCCGTTTCATTATCTACCTCTTTTCTTTTCCGGCCGTGAGAGTTGCAATCTCCCACGGCCGGAAATTGTTTTCTCTTAGCCCCAGGGGGTCTGGTTGGGCTTGTTGGGCGTATCGGTACTACTGGTGGTAATGATATCTTCCACGGTAAAGACCATAACCTCAACGGTGGGTTCTGTAAAAACTTTCAAATTAAACATCCTTTCTGTTGTTAGTTTTTCAGTCCTGCTGCGGCAGAGTCGGAGAACTTCATAATGGCCTCGTACAGAGTGCCTGTATTGCTCATTCGTGCAATATAGCTTTCTACGCTGTCGGTAGCGGAAGTTACCACATTGCCGTCGGTATCCTTCACCGTAACGGTTACAGGCTGCCTTGCATCGGCCATGACCAGTTCATCGACTGTGATAGAATAGCAAGCCTCACCTTTATAAGTCACAGGTTCAAACTCGCTGCCAGCAACGGTGCAATTCTTATCCTCACCATAGTGATCGGTGAAGCTGATCTCAGCCGTCATGGTCTGATCAATACCACCAAAGAGTACTGCAAGCTGAATATTGCTCTCCAGGATCAGCGAAGATGCCCGATAGCCGTCATCTGCGACCAGTTTGTTCTCAAAGGACACGGTCTGGGTGGCTTGTGCCAGCTGTTCAGCAGTCAACTGAGAAGTCGCCAAGTCGTTGATGCCGTAGCTCTCAAACTGCTTCTGAGCCTCGGCACCATACACCAGCATATCCACGAACATCTGTACACTCGTTCCGTTTTCGATCATACGCATGGCATAATCGCGAATGGAATCTGTATATACCTCGCTGATAGGCTCACCGGCTACATTGAAGATCTGCACCTGTACTTCATCGGTCATTTCCTTAGCAGCCACACCGTCAAAGGAAATGGCATAGTAGTTCTTGCCGCCAATGACGATGGGATTGCCCCACGCAGACTGCTCGATACGCTCCAACCGGTCTGCCGTGCCGTCAGCATAAGACTTGGTAATGGTAGCATAGTTGTCCGTACCGGCAATATCATCTGCTGTGAATGCGAACATGATGGACAAATCATTGCCCAGAAGCATGCTGGTCTTTTCGACGGTAGTCAAAACCTCAGCCGCTGTTTGTTTGTAGACTTCCACATAAGAAGTGGATCGATCATTGAGTTTATTCCATTCTGTGGCATTTGGTATAACCGTTGCAGTAAGCAGGCCGGCCTGCGCACCGCCCAACAGATCAGAAGTCACTTCCACCCGATAGAGGCTGAATTCGCCCGGTTCCAGAGTATCAACCGTGACTGTTTTTGGTTCGCCAGCTTCCGAGATCACACTTAAAGTACCATCGGCAGAAACGGCTCCTTCATTCGCCACCTTGACCAACATAGTGCGGTTCTCACCAGCCTGCAAGAACTCCGTATATACCGCCAAATCGCAGTGTCCGATGGTGACTGTAGAAGTATCGTTTGTGTCATCTCCGTCATTTTCGGTGGTGACTTTGACCGTATACTCCGTGGTGGTCACCGTCTCACCCAGAGGGAACAACAGTTCAACTGTTGCTGTCTCACCGGGAGCCAATGCTGTCATGACAGTTTCGCTGACCTCTGTTCCAATGGTCACAGTATACTCGGGAATGGTAGTATCACCCAGGTTTGCAACATCCACATATACGGGAACCTCTGCACCGGGGGCTTCTGCACTGTAATCCACATCTACAGCGGTAATGGCGGCGTCAGTACGACCGGACAAAACTGCCCAGGACAGGGTGCAGGTCTCATCCACGCTGTCAGCGGTGATGTCGACCACTGCCTGCGCAGCAGCGAGATAAGTCTGGTCACCGATCTGTGCAGCTGCATAAGACTGCAGATACTGCTCCTGCACAGTCACATGAACAGGAGCCGTCCATGTACCATTATCATAGATCTGGGCGAACAAATTGGATTTATCCTCTCCATCTGCACCGTTGTAAATGACCCGGTCAGACATAACCGTGAAGCCATTGGCCAGAGCAGAATTCTCAAGGACTGCTCCTGTGTCGTGTGTCATGAGGCTGCTGCCGTCACTCCACAGCAGGTCAAATGTTTGTGCATTGGGGAGTTTTGCAAAAGTCACGGCAGAGATACTACCGCTGGCAATCTCCTGAGCCTGTCCCAAGCCGTCATAGAGCCACAGAGTGCGGTCATCGGTGGTGGACAGATCATTGTCACCATCGGTGATTACGGCGGCAGACAGAACTCCGTTGTGGTTTCCAATGGCAGTTTCCGTTATGGCATTCAGACCGGAAACCAGAACCTGTGCTTCACCCCATGTACCATTTTCGTACTGGGCATAACATAAGGTGTTGGTGTTATTTTCACCAAAATAGCTGTTGTCGGTGTTTGCTACCCACATGACAGTAACTTCGCCGTTCTGTTCGGTAATAACAGGGGTACGGCTGAACACACCGGGTTCGGATATGGTTACGAAGTCTGTAAAGCTACCGGTGGTTTCGTCAAATCTGGCAACCCTAATCGTTTGACTGGAAGCAAAGTCGCTGAGGTCCGCAGTATTATAGCCTTCTGCAGTATCCTGATAGACCAGCCAAAGGGTGCCATTTTCTGCGGTATACAGGGTGTGTGCAGAATCCAGTGTATCATTATCGTCTACCGGCATGGGTTCCTGCCATGCGCCGTATTGGTACACGGAGTAAACCAACTGAGGATAATTGTAGTCACCTCGGTCCGTATTGGCTGTGACCCAGACCATAACAGGGGTCTCCCCTGCTGCACCGATGACCGGCTGCATATTGCGATAGGTTCCGATCTGAAGAGGCGTCAATTTGTTGGCTGTGGTGGTGTCGGAGGTGACGGAGAACAGGGAAATACCGCCGCCGTAGCCCAGCCATTCGGATTGATCTTCCAGATAGCTCAAGTCATCTAGATAATATTGGCTTTCATTGGTCAGATCGACAACCGCCGGTGCTGACCGCAGCATCATGGGCGTCTGCTTGCTGTAACCGGTTCTGGTATACAGATGCCAAGTGTTATACTTCCAAGGCTTTTCATAAGTCCAAGGTCCCAGATATGCTTTTAATCCTAGTTCACCGGTGAGGTCCACATAATTAAGCCCCGGCGTAATCGTAGTTCCCATAAGCTGTATCTCAAACGGCAGTTTTGCGGACCCATAAGCGCCTGCTCCTACATATTTTCCAATCCCCACACCACCAAAGGCTTTCAATCCCGGTGTTACCTTGAATGCCAGATCACCATGGGCTGTGCTGGTCCCCATGTCATATGTAAATTCATAACCAAATTCCCCCTCAGCAGAGAACTTGATAGAGTATGTTACAGGAACAACAATGACCACTATGGTCGGTCCCTGTAAAGTGGTGTCAACCGAACCGCTCAGGCACAGATACGCGTTGATCTCAGCCAGACCGTTTTCGTCCAGTTTCCCTTCACCATAACCGATAAAATTCCAGTCTACATCCATCGGTCCCCATTTGGCCTTATTATTTTTGTCTTTCATAAGGAAGTTGAGTTCACTTTGCAAAGTGTTGCCAATAGAATGACCACTGGATGATTCGACTGCATTCATATATTGGGCTGTATTTAGTAATCGCTTTACATCCTGTCTTTTTTTCTCAAAAGCACTCTTGTCATCCGTTGGAAATTCTATGTTAATTCCCACATGCACAGTATCTTCTGCAAAGTAAAAATCAAGTGGCAACGGTGGTATATCGAAAGTAAACTTTCCGCCTCCCACAAAGGGAACATCCTCGCCAACGGTAAATTCAAGTTTATCTCCGCCAAGTTTCAGTGTGTCCCCTTGGCCTGATTCATCCTTTACAAATTGTAGGTTGATTGGTGTTCTTACCTCGTCTCCATTCGGCGTTATAACTTCAACATAGACTTGCTCTTTTTCGAAGAAATTTCCCACTGACAGATTTTCAAACTGACCATTGGAAGATTGCGCAATGGTCCTGTTCCCCTGAATGATTTTATACCCCTCGGCAGACCCGCCTGCAACTTTACATAGCAATCCAAAGGTACTGCTGCTGTTACGCAAGGACAACCGTTTTGTGCCGGTCAAAATATCATGTGTTCGGCCATCCTGTATATATTGCGCCGAGGACAACCGATACTCCCCCTCTGCTTCTGTGTAGAGCATGATAATATCATAGTCCTTATCATTTTTATGATAATTTGTACCTTCATTAGTATAAGGAATATAGTCGTCTTTGGTTGCTGTAATCAGCGGCTCTCCGAAGGTGTTCTTGTCGAAATAAACAATGCCGTCTTCTGGCGTTGCTGCAGTTTCCTCATTCCATGTGACGGAAACACCATCCAAAGGCACACCCTGGCTGTCCTGCACCATAACAGCATACTTGCCTGCTAGAATTCGGACACCATTAAGATCAGGATCCCACATCTTCAATTTGTACCCTTTCCAAGTGCCGGTAGCAGCATCGTAATCAGCACTATCCGTCCACCCTGTGGTGCCAGGGACATAATGTATTGTAGTGCCGGAAGGAAATGTATGTACTGGTGGAAATGCACTAATTATCGAATACACTTCTGGAACATTACCTTCAAAAAACACATCTGTTAAAGCAGAGCAACCAAAAAATACTCTTGCTCCAAAGTGTGTCACACTTGCGGGAATTGTCACTGCGCCAAGACCGTAGCAGTAGTAAAATGCACCTCCACCAATATCCGTTACACTATCTGGAATGGATATCGAAGACAAGAAAAACCCAAATTCAAACGCATTATGTCCAATAGTTGTTACGCCATCCTCAATTATGACCTTATGTATGTTCAGGTTTTTCCACGGGGGACTGTAGTATGAGTAATTTGTCATAGGCCCAGTTCCAGAAATAGTAAGTGTTCTATCACTGTCAAAGGTCCATGTCAAATTCGGTCCACAGGAACCTGACTTCTGCACAGTGGCCGCAGCTGCATACACAGGCAATAGGGTTACAAGCATAATACACACAAGTAATAAGCTGATAATTTTTCTCATTATTTGCCTCCGTCCTTTCTCTGTTTCTTGATCTTTAAGGGACAATCTTGTCTCATACAAGATTGCTTCATTTGGCATTTCTTAAACACTTTTGCTTGTATCCTTTGTTTTTTCTTTTTCGGCAGCCTGCTAATTCCGGTGAGGGGACACATATCCTTTTCCCGGATCACATGGCGGATATACATCTGTGCCAGTTCGCTCTCCAGCAGAGTTTTATAGCCGTTAATCACTGTGTTCTTAAACACAGTACGGTAATCTTCCTCCCGAAGAGGCTTGTCATCTTCGCACAGCTTCTTTCCGTAGGTCGTGATCGTCAGCATGGCTTTGACCAAAACAAGCTCCGGTGTATCGTTTTTGATGTTGAGGCTTAGGCCAACAATAGAACCGTTCTCTCCATACTCGTGATCTTTTCCCGATGGGCGATAATACCGACTGTCAACGGTTTTGTCGTTCCGGAATACAAAATTCTCTTTTTCCAATAGAGCGTAGAACGATTCTCCATCTTCCAAAAAGTCGTGAATTTTAGCGTTGGTGCAGGAAGTGTCACCGCTGGTAATCACTCTCCATTTTGGGGAGTGTTTTTTCTCTACCGGCAAATTCCCCTTATATTCTTCATCCGGATAACAATACACCAAATCT
>JAZRTT010000012.1:0-5003 GCA_045652125.1 Candidatus Avilachnospira sp.
GGTGGGCGGCTGACAAAACCATCCTTGACACTGAGGCCAAAGGGAGTGCCCACATGGTCATAGACCGTGGCGCAGTCGAACCGGTCCATGATGAAAAAAGAGGCATTGACTTTCAGGGCTGCGTCAGTTTCTGATTCTGTCATGTAGCCGGGTGCTTCACCCAGGGGGATGATGGTGGTGATGGGCAGTTTTCCGCTGATGATTTTAACGCAATTCCGCCGCTCCAGTTCCTGCCAGAAAAACCGGACCTGCTGATTTTTGAATACAGGTTTGCCCTTTCGGATGCGGACACCGGCCTTCAGGGCTGCGGCAGCGGCGGTGAGCCGATGAGCCACATGGCCAAAGGCACCGGTTTCGAAGGAGAAATCCATTTCCAGATCCTCCGGAAGCCGGAACATGATCATATTTCCGAAGAGCCAAGGGGCCGCTGGTACCAGAAAATCCCGGTAAATACCGGAAAAACGACCCAAGGTCCGGTCTGAACCGGAAAAGTCCAGGAAATCCAGCTCTGCCCAGCTGTCCAGCCGGACAGCCTGGACACGTTGAATGTCACCGTTGGGATAGGTAAAGGTTTTGATCTGAGATTCCATAGTTGTTACCTGCCGCTTTTTTTTAATTATATCAAAAAGTTGGCGGATGTGCAATCTTCACATGAAGAAGGACGGCTTCCGAGGAAACCGTCCCAGTTCTTATTTCTTGTTTTTCAGAGCGATCGCCACATCCGGGTAGTTGGTAATGATACCGGCGCCGGTTTGCAGACAAAGCTCCATGGTTTCGGGATCGTTGATGGTCCACATATTTACACCGTAGCCGGCAGCGGCAGTTTCTTCGGAGAAACCGGGGACATAGATGTTCATCTTCATGGGATGCAGATAGTCAACGGGGAGCTGGGCGGCATATTCCCAGGGCTTCACCATAATGTCACCGAAGAGCATGCCCAGCTTTGCGTCGGGCTTCAGTTGCCGCAGTTTCATCAGGGTGTAGTGATTAAAGGAAGAGTAGATGATGCGGTCTTCCACACCTTTTTCCTTCGCCAGAGCCAAACATTTCTCCTCCAGCTGGGGGTAGAACCACTCGTCGGTTTTGATTTCCACATTGACCATGTGGTGGGTGTCCCGGATCAGGTCGAAGACCTCGCCCAGAGTGGGGATCTTAGCGCCCTGATAGGCTTCCATGCCACAGGAGGCATCCAGTTCCTTTAGCTGCGCCAGGGTCAGATTACGGATCAGACCGGTGCCGTTGGTGGTGCGGTCCACGGATTCATCGTGGATGACCACCAGTTCGCCGTCCAGACTCATATGTACGTCCAGTTCAAAGCCGTCGGCACCCATTTCCATGGACAGACGGAAGGCTTCCAGGGTGTTTTCCGGAGCATGACCGGAGGCGCCCCGGTGACCGTAAATCAGTGACATAGTATCTCCTTATTTCTTGCCCAGCAGGTCGTATTCCTTGGGCAGCAGGTTGCAGGCCAGAATTGCCAGGATGCAGAAGACAATGACGATGTAGGTCATAGCATGGGTGCCGAACAGATCATTGCCGTTGAGAGAAACATTACGCAGATTGACCCAAATCAGACCGGGGCCAATGGCACCGACGAGGGAGTTGACGATGCCCTGAACGGCGAAGAACATGGAAGGATGACTCTTGCCGGTGGTGCGTTTCTGATCAGCAGCGATCTGGGTGGGCATAGCGGTGGGGGCGGAGAAGAAAGCGCCGATGCCATAGCTGCAGACAACACCGCCGGTGGCACCCAGGATCATACGAACCATTGCATCAGGTACCCACACCACATAGGCAGCACACATGAAGACCATACCCAATGCAAAGGAAGCCAGTGCGGTCTGGAATGCGAAGCGGTAGCCCTTCTTTGCCATGACCATGCGGTAGAAAATCAGCATGATGGGAACGGGAGCAAATGCGGAGGAATTGATGATGGCGATCTGGAAGCCGTTGAGGCCCATGGGGCCGGAGATCAGCACATTCTGGCCGGACAGGAACATCTGCAGGCCCAGATTGAACAGGCCGTGGATGACTAGCCATGCCCGGAAGGCCTTAATACCCAGAGTCATCTTCAGACCGTCGATCATGCCAATGTGCTCTTCCTCAGAGACTTCGCCCGCATTGTCGCCGTACTTGGCAACGGCACCGGGCATGGAGGAGTTTTCCTTGATCAGGAACACGGCGATCAGAATGGACAGAGACAGGGGCGCGAAGTACAGGCCAATCTGACGGATGTTGATGCCGAGGCCGATGAACACGGGGATCAGGGCGTAGGCGATAGAGTACTGAATCGTGTCAAAAGCTGCTTTGATATTGGTCAGGAACAGCCGGTCGTTATCGTTGGCGGTGATTTCGGCGTAGGTGCCGAAGAGGGCATTGATGGCCAGAGTGAAGAAGGAAACGAACAGGGTCAGCAGAATGCCCAGGTAAATGCTGTTTGCCACGCTGTTTTCTGCATAGCTGATGGGGAAGCAGAACAGGATGTAAGCCAGGGTCATGACCACAGTGCCCACCAGAATGGCAGGGCGGCGCTTGCCCCAGGGGGTCTTCAGATTCTGGACAAAGGTTGCCACAGGAACCTCCACCAGACCGTCCATCAGATTGGCGATGGCCTTCATAATGCTGAACAGACCAACAGCGATGATGGTCTTACCGGCGAAAGTCCACTGCTCCAGGTTTTCACCGAAGCCGGCGGTCTGGAGGGCGTCAACCAGGTAGACACTGATGATGGTGCTGAGCATGCAGGGGCCGAAGGAAGCAAATGCGAAGAAGGGGATTTGCCATCTTTTCAGTTTTCTCATAGGGAACCTCTTTTCTTTATTTTTTTAAAAACGCAAGAAAACGTATTTATAGTCTATCATAAGATGCGTAATTTTCATAGTTTTTTATTGATGACTTTGGCGAAATCTGATAAAATGGAGGAACAGAATCCCATATTGACAAGAATGAGCATTGAGAGGTGCAAACTATGGATGAAGTGATCAAACAGATGCGGCAAAAAATGAAGGATGGGGATGACATACGGGATGCCGGCGTGGTGGACCCGGAGAATGTGATCCGCTTTACGGATATTCCCTATGGATCTTGTCCAGAGAATCTGCTGGATGTGTATTGCCCTGAGGGTACGCAAGGTGTTATACCCACTATCATCAGCATCCATGGCGGTGCCTGGTGCTATGGCAGTAAGGACCTGTATGCCCACTACTGTCTGCGGTTGGCCGCCCGGGGCTTTGCGGTGGTAAATTTCAACTATCGGCTGGCACCGGAGCATAAGTATCCTGCACCTTTGGAGGACTGCTGCAATATGCTTTCCTGGGTTCTGAACCAGGGAGCGCAGTACCATATTGATACGAACAACCTATTCCTGGTGGGTGATTCTGCCGGCGGACAGCTGGCCTTCCAGCTGCTGACCATACTGACCAATGAAAAATACAGTGCCATGTTCTCCTTCGCGCCGCCGGCGGAAATCCGTTTTCGGGCCTGCGGCCTGAACTGCGGCTGTTATTTCATGCCCATTTTCAAGAATGTGCCACTCAGTAAGGTGGGCAAAATGTTTGAAGCCTATTTCCCGGAGGATTATGTTCCCTGTATTCCGTCCCTGAAGACCCACAAGTATATTACAAAGGCATTTCCGCCGGCGTTTATCACCACATCTCCCAATGATTACCTGCGGATGATGGCACCGCCTCTGCATATTCTGCTGCGGCTGAAAGGTGTGAAGAGCGTTCTGCGGATCTATGGCGAAAAGTCCCGGGAGGATATCGGTCATGTGTTCCATCTGAATTGCCACCTGGAGGAGGCAGATCGGTGCAATGACGAGCAGTGTGAATTTTTCCGGGATCATATTGTGCCGATGTGATACTTTTTTAAATTAGATAGGGATTTAAACAAAACAGATCCTTCAATCTTGCGCCACAATTGGGGCAAGAAAAAGAATCATCGACTATATCATCCTTGGACGTGCCGTTACGGTGTCCATACTCGGTGCCGGTCCATGAACCGTAACTATCAGAGAAGCCAGACTGTCTGTTTAACAAAGCACCGCAGCCGTCATAAAGCCAGGCTACACCCTCATAGGAGTCGCCCTCATACACATCATCGTCCATAAGAAGCTTGCCACATGAAGTGCAAGTCAGATATGGTGTTACATTTGGAAAATGTGATTCTTCAGATTGGATCGAGTACGAAGTGGATCTGACAGATGAGGAAGAATTGGCATACGATAACGCAGTTGAAAATGAGATCCCGCTTTCAGAGGTTCCTGAATTAGAAGCAGCATTGGCTCGTGCATATGAAGATATTGAGGAAATGGAAATCCAGAACGGCATTGATTTGGATGATGAGTATGTGATGGAATGCCAGGGCTCCGATGGATGAGGATGAACTGAATGAATTGGTGGCAGCCCGCGCCCCTCATGCACTGTCTTTCTTTGGGTTGCTGTATGTATTGACTCAGAATCATGGAAATGTCAAGTTGTATTTTGCGGAACGATAACACCGTTATCGGAATAATGCAACACAAAAAAGTGCAACGCTGAGCCAAACTGTGTTGCCTTTTTCTCTCGGCGCAGCTCGACGGGGAGAATTACGTGGTATATGCCAATTTTTGTATCCAATAGCGGTAGTGTTGTTGTGGAGGCAGGACTCAAACCTACCTTGGTGGAATAACGAATGCAACGCTCGGCGAGTAAGCGTTGCGTTTCCCATTTATTGTGGCGAAGAACGTGGTATATGCCATAAAAGATCCGAAACCACCATGGTTTCGGATCTTTTCTTTTATATCTGCGCGCATAAGTTAGGGTGAATTTTGCGGAAAATCCCCTGACCCATACCGTGACCCATATCACGCTAGGAAACAGTGGACTGGACAGTACAAAAGGCTTTCATCTGTTCACCAAGCCTCCCAAAATCGAGAAACCATCGGGAATCTCACTGAAAATTTTCTTCCCTCAAATTGTGCAAATCCAATAGCTTCGCCCTGGGACTGTCATCCGACACTCCCA
>JAZRTT010000013.1:0-23210 GCA_045652125.1 Candidatus Avilachnospira sp.
GGACAACCTGTGCGCCTGCATCGACGTGAACGGTCTGCAGATCGACGGCCGCACCTGCGACGTCATGCCCTCCGAGCCTCTGGACAAGAAGCTGGAAGCTTTCGGCTGGCACGTGATCAAGATCGACGGCCACGACTATGACGCCATCGAGGCTGCATTCGCCGAAGCTGCTGCAACCAAGGGTCAGCCCACCATGATTCTGGCCAAGACCATCAAGGGCAAGGGCGTTTCCTTCATGGAAGACAATGCCGGCTGGCACGGCAAGGCCCCCAACGACGAGCAGATGGCTCAGGCTCAGGCCGAGCTGGAAGCAGCAATCAAGGAACTGGAGGGTTAAACCATGGGTGAAAATATTGCAACTCGTGCCGCTTACGGCAAAGCGCTGGTAGAACTGGCGGAAAAATATCCCGATCTGGTGGTGTTCGATGCCGACCTGGCAGGCGCTACCATGACCAATGGCTTTATGAAAGCCTATCCCGACCGCTTCTTCGATATGGGTATCGCTGAAGGCAACATGGCCGGTGTCGCTGCCGGTATGGCAACCTGCGGCTTCAAGCCCTTTATCAACACCTTCGCAATGTTCGCTGCCGGCCGCTCCTGGGAGCAGGTCCGCAACTCCATTTGCTATCCCGGCCTGAACGTTAAGGTCGTTGGCTCCCACGGCGGCCTGTCCGTCGGTGAGGACGGCGCTACTCACCAGATGATCGAGGACTACGCAATCATGCGTGCCATCCCCGGTATGATGGTCCTGTGCCCCTGCGACGGCAACGAAATGCGTCTTGCCACCGAGGCTCTGCTGAACTATGATGGCCCTGCCTACATGCGTCTGGGTCGTCTGGCTGTGGATACTGTTACCGACACCATCCCCGGCTACAAGTTCGAGCTGGGCAAGGGCGTCACCGTCACCGACGGCACCGATGTGACCATCATCGCTGTGGGCATGAACGTGCAGATGTCCATGAAGGCTGCCGAGCTGCTGAAGGCAGAAGGCATCTCCGCCCGTGTCATCGATATGCACACCATCAAGCCTCTGGATACCGAGCTGGTTCTGAAGGCTGCCAAAGAGACCGGCTGCATCGTCACCACCGAAGAGGCCAACGTCAAGGGCGGTCTGGGTGCTGCAGTCTGCGAGTACCTGTCCGAAGCCTGCCCCGTTCCCGTTGTCCGTCACGGTGTCAACGATGAGTTCGGCCGTTCCGGCAAGGCACCTCTGGTTCTGGAAGCCTATGGCATCACCGCTGAGAAGATCGCCGAGTGCGCCAAGAAGGCTATCAGCCTGAAGAAGTAAGATCAAAATAAAAGTTCCCTGAAACCGACGGTTTCAGGGAACTTTTTTGTTTTGAAAAGCAAAATGCAAAATGAGAAAACAGATCAACCAATGGAATCATCAGACGGGGAGGAAGTATTCGCTTCTTCCGGTTCGTCAATACCCCAGTAGCGGAGTTCTTCACATTCCTGCTTTGCTTCTTCTACGATTCGGGATATTTTTTCCAAGGCTGTGGCAACCACAGTATAAAGGTCTTTATATGTTGGCATAATCATCACCCATGTATGATTTTAGGACTTATTGTCCTAAAAGTCAATAGGACGATGTGTCCTATTGTATAGTGCCCTTGGGTGATAGTTATGAAACTACGGATTCGAGACCTGCGAGAGGATAACGATTATACGCAGAAATTTATTGCAGAATACCTGATATGTGACCAATCTCTATACTCTAAATATGAGAGAGGGGAAAGGCTCGTTCCATTGGAAGTGATGATGAAACTGGCAGATCTGTATCAGGTCAGTTTGGATTATCTCTGTGGAAGAACGGATAAAAAACGATAAAGAAAACGGAAAGCCACGGTTTGCAAAGCAAGCGTGGCTTTCCGTTTCTTTTATCCTCGTAATTCTTTGCTGCGGCAGACGGCTGCGTCGATGGCGGCCATGACCGCATCGTGGAAATCGTGTTCCTCCAAAGCGTTGACCCCTTCGATGGTAGCACCGCCGGGGCTGCACACGGCATCCTTCAGCTTGGCAGGATGTTCTCCGCTCTCCAAAATCAGCGCTGCTGCGCCTTTGAGCATCTGAGCGGCATAGGTCAGGGCTTTGTCACAGGGCAAGCCGTTTGCCACACCCCCGTCTGCCAAAGCCTCGGCAAAGAGGTCGGCAAAGGCAGGGCCGCAGCCTGCCACGGCGGTTCCTGCGTCAAAAAGCGCTTCTTCCAGTTCGTCCAGCAAACCGGCGGCAGACAGACCGCGGCGGAATACCTCCAGTTCCTTCTCTGTGACATCGGCGGCAGCATAGAGGATCACACCTTCACCGGTGCAGACCGGGGTATTGGGCATGATGCGGATGATGGGATAATCCCTGCCGGCCATAGCGCGGATGTCCGAAACAGTAAGTCCGGCTGCCATGGACACCAGAACAAACCGATCTGTTCTGGCGGCTAAAACAGGGGCGATCTGCCTGAAAAGTGCCTCCATCATCTGAGGCTTGACACCGAGGAAGAGAAAATCGGCACTTTGGGCGGCGTTTTGGACGGAAACGGCCCTGCCGCCCAGCTTTTCTGCCAGAATTTCCGCTTTTTCCATGGTGCGGTTACTCAGCAGCAGATTTTCTCCGGAAATTACTTTGACCATGGCCTCGGCGAGAGCAGAGCCCATATTGCCGGTGCCAATAAAGCCGAATGTCTTATCCATTTATCTCACCTGTCCGTTTCCACGAATGACATACTTGTAAGCCGTCAGCTCTTCCAGACCCATAGGGCCTCTGGCGTGAAGCTTCTGGGTGGAAATGCCCATTTCACATCCCAGGCCGAATTCACCGCCATCGGTAAACCGGGTAGAGCAGTTCAGATAAACGGCGGCGCTGTCCACCACTTGTGCAAACCGCTCGGCTGTCCGGCTGTTTTCCGTAATGATCGCCTCGCTGTGGCCGGTAGAATGGAGCGCAATGTGGCCCATCGCCTGATCCGCATCGTCCACCACAGCAACAGCAAGGATATAATCCAGAAATTCCGTGTCAAAATCCTGTTCCCCTGCAGGCGTGCCGTCAATAATGGCGGCAGCGGCGGCATCCAGCCGAAGTTCCACTGGGGGCGTACCGTCTGCGATCCGATCATCCACCAACCGGGTACGGAGCCGGGGCAGGAAATCGGCGGCGATCTCTTTGTGAACCAGCAAAACTTCTTCCGCATTACAGACAGAAGGCCGGCTGGTTTTTGCGTTTTCAATGATGCGCAGGGCCATATCCTGATCCGCTTCTGCATCTACATATACATGGCAGATGCCTGTCCCGGTCCGGATACAGGGAACTTTGGCATTTTCCGCTACCGTCCTGATAAGTCCGGCACCGCCTCTGGGAATCAGCAGATCCACATACCCTACGGCGGTCATCAGCTCCCGGGCGCTGTCTCTGGTGGTATCCTGCACCAACTGAATCAGTTCTGCCGGCAGACCTGCCGCTTCCAGCCCGATCTGCATGGCAGCAGCGATGGCATTGGCGGAATGAAAGGCTTCTTTGCCGCCCCGAAGCACACAGGCAGAGCCTGCCTTCAAAGCCAATGCAGCAGCATCGGAGGTGACGTTGGGTCGGCTTTCGTATATGATCGCCACCACGCCCATGGGAACGCCCACCCGCTCAATGACCATGCCGTTGGGGCGTTCTGCCCGATAGCGTACCTGTCCCACCGGATCGGGGAGTGCCGCAACCTGCCGGATCCCCTCGGCCATCGCTTGAATCCGCTGGGGGTTGAGCGCCAGACGATCCAGCATCACCGGAGAGATATAAGATTTGGCAGCCTCCAGATCCAGCCCATTTGCCCGAAGAATATCGGCAGAATCTGCCTCCAGAGCCTCCGCCATAGCCAAAAGTGCCCGGTTTTTCTGCGCCGAGGTTGCAACACACAGCGCAGGGGCGGCGGCTTTGGCTTTTTGCAGCAGTTCCATGGTCGTCATACCGGCACCTTCTTTCCGAGAAAATAAGTACCTACGGACTTGCCTTCAAACAAATCGTAAAGATTCTCCGGATCTGCACCGTTGGCAATGATCATGTCGATTCCGGCCTCCATGGTAATGGCAGCGGCACGGAGCTTGGTGGCCATGCCGCCGGAACCAAGAGAAGAACCGGCAGCTCCGGCAAGGGCATAGATCTCCGGGGTCAATTCCCGTACAGTGGGAATAAGAGCGGCGTGGGTATCTTTGTGGGGATCAGCGGTATAGAGCCCATCTATGTCCGACAGGAGAATCAGCCGGTCTGCATGGACCAGTCGAGCCACAATGGCTGCCAGAGTATCGTTCTCCCCAATGGTTGTTTCAATGCCGATCTCATCGGTGGCCACAGCATCATTTTCGTTGATGATCGGCATGGCACCGAACTCCAGCAGCCGCTCCAGGGTGTCATGGACGTGAATGCTGCGGCGGGGATCATGGATATCGTCAGCCGTGAGCAAAAGCTGCGCAACGGTATGGTTGTATTCCGAAAACAGTTTATCGTATATGTACATCAGTTCGCACTGACCTACCGCAGCGGCGGCCTGCTTTCCGGGCATATCCGAAGGCCGTCCGGGAAGCCCCAGTTTGCCCACCCCCATGCCAATCGCACCGGAGGATACAAGGATCAGCTGATGTCCGGCGTTTTTTAGATCGCTGAGGATCTTGCAAAGCAGCTCTACCCGGCGGATATTCAGCCGACCACCCGTATGGGCCAAGGTAGAAGTGCCGACTTTGATGACAGTACGCATAGGTTTTCTCCTTTTTACATTGCATAGGTAAAGTGTACAACAAAAGCCTGCCAAAGGCAATCACAATCAGAACACAAACCGCTTATTTCAAAATCAGCCCCTCATGGCAGGCTGCTTTCAAAACAGCGATCTGGGTTTTGGCATCGGGGAGTTCTCCCGCCAACACCTGCCGAACCAGTTCTTCCAGCGGAATCAGCTCCACATCCAGAAACTCATCTTCGTCCGGATGACATGCGCCTTTGCTGAGGCCTTTGGCCAGATACATCCATATGGCCTCATCGGAATAGGCACAGGCCGGGTAGAACAGACCCAGCCGAATCCATTCTTCGGCAATGTAGCCGGTCTCTTCCTTCAGCTCCCGGCGAACCGCATCTTCCGGGCATTCTCCTTTGCTGTCCAGCTTTCCTGCCGGAATCTCCAAAATCACCCGATCGATGGGGTAACGGTACTGCCGCTCCATAACCACGTTTCCATCCTCTGTGAGAGGAATCACGCAGACAGCCCCAATATGACGAATGACCTCCCGCTGTGCCGGTTTCCCGTTGGGCAAAGAGACATCGTCATGGTACAGATGGAGAATCTGCCCGTCAAAAATCAGTCGGGATGCGGTTTGCTGCTCTGTCAGGTTTTCATAGGACATAAACACACCTCTTATAAAAAAGCCCCGGAAAGGGGCTTTTTATTATGCCAGCAGGGGTTTCAGGGCTTTCGCCAGTGCGTCCTTCTGTGCCTGCGCCTCTGCCAGATCTTTGCCCCGAGTGGTAAAATAGGTCTTGATCTTCGGTTCTGTGCCGGAAGGCCGGACAATAACCACGGCACCGCCTTCCAGACGATACAGCAGTACATTGGCTGCAGGCAGTCCGGTAAGGTCGGTATTTTCGTAATCGGTCACAGACACGACGGCACAGCCGCCCAGAGAAGCAGGAGGATTCTGCCGCAGAGCGAACATAATCTCTGCCATTTTATCCATGCCGCTGAGTCCGGGGAATTCAAAGGAATCTACCTGATTGAGATAGCGGCCGAAGGTGCCGTAGATCTCCTCCAGACGGGTTTTGATGGAAGAACCGACAAAGCGATAGTAAGCAGCCATTTCACAAATGAGCATGGAGGCCACCACAGCGTCTTTATCCCGGACATAGGGGCCGGCCAGATAGCCGTAGGATTCCTCAAATCCAAGGAGGAACCGATCCACCTGCCCGCTGCTTTCCAATTGGGCGATCTGATCGCCGATCCACTTGAATCCGGTCAGGACACTCCGCATTTCCACACCATAGTGCTCCGCCACAGCATCGGCCAGAGGGGTGGAGACCAGAGATTTCACCGCCACAGGGTCTTGGGGCATTGTTCCTGCCTCCAGGCGGCCGGAACAGATGTAATCCAGAAGCAGAACGCCTACTTCGTTGCCGGAAAGCAGTTCATATGTCCCGTTGGGGCAGCGAACGGCAATGCCCACCCGGTCTGCATCAGGGTCTGTTGCCAACATCAGATCCGCCCCGATCTTTTCTGCCAGTTCCAGACCCAGGCGGAGTGCTTCAAAAATCTCCGGATTGGGGTAAGGACAGGTAGGAAATCTGCCGTCGGGATATTGCTGCTCGGGAACAATGGTCACATCGTCGATGCCCATATCACGCAGCACCCGCATGACCGGAACCAGACCGGCACCGTTGAGGGGAGAATACACCAGCTTCAATCCCGCGGTTTTGCATAAGTTGGGACGGATGGCGCAGCCTTCAATGGCGGCATAGAGGGCTTCTTTGCAGTCGTCCTGCACATATTCGATCAGCCCTTGCGCAATTGCCTGCTCAAAATCCATCGTCTTGGCGCCGGTGAGCACATCGGTATTTTGAACTTGTTCATAGACGGCATTGGCAGCTTCGTCGGTCATCTGGCAGCCGTCGGGACCATAGGCCTTATAGCCGTTGTATTTGGCAGGATTGTGGGAAGCTGTGATCATAATGCCGGCGTTGGCTTTGTAGTAACGGGTGGCAAAACTCAGCGCAGGCACAGGCATCAGGGCATCGTAAATGCGGACCCGAATGCCGTTGGCTGCCAAAACACAGGCCGCAGTTTTGGCAAATCGCTGGGAGTTGATGCGGCTGTCATAGGAAATTGCCACCAGTTGACTGCCTTTTTGGGTTTTTACCCAGTTGGCAAGCCCCTGGGTGGCCTGCCGGACCACATAGATATTCATCCGGTTGGTGCCCGCACCGAGAATCCCCCGCAGGCCGGCGGTGCCAAACTTCAAAGAGACGGCAAACCGCTCTTTGATCTCATTTTCCTTGTTTTCAATGGACTGCAGCTCTGCTGTAAGGTCGGGATCTTCCATGGGAACGGTACACCAGCGTTGATACTCATTTTGGTACATACATATTTCTCCCCTTGGGTAAATTTTTGTCAAAACCGCTCCACAGCAGCCTGCTCCACGGGAAGGGCTTTTCGATAAGCGGCAAGAAATGTCTCGAAGCCTGCTCGGTCGGACGCATCCGCAGTAATGGTAAAAGCGGAAGCAGCAGCAAATACATTATCCAGATACTCCTCCAGCGTCTGACCGGGCTGTTTCCACAGGCCGTACGCTGCCAGCAGCGCCATGCCGTAGGGGCCGCCTTCTCCGGCTGTCTCCATGACGGAAACCGGTGCACCTACGGCAGCAGACAGCATCCGCTGACCAACACCGGGTGTTTTGAAGAACCCGCCGTGACCATAGAGCTTGTCAATGGTAACGTGTTCTTCCACCGTCAGGATATCCAGACCGATCTTCAGCGAAGCCAATGCAGACAGCAGGTGGGTACGCATAAAGTTTGCCAGCGTAAACCGGCTGTCCGGACGGCGGAGGAACAGGGGTCTTCCGGCATCCAGACCGGTGATGTGCTCGCCGGAGTAGTAGTTGTAGCTCAGAAGTCCGCCACAATCGGCATCGCCCTCCAGCGCTTTTTTGAAAAGCAGAGGAAAGATTTTATTCTTATCTCCATCCATGCCCATTTCCTGTGCAAACTGGGCAAAGAGTTCCACCCATGCATTGATATCGGAAGTACAGTTGTTGCAGTGAACCATGGCCACCGGATTTCCTGCAGGCGTCGTGACCATATCGATCTCCCGATAAAGACCCAGCTTGCGGTCCAACACGACCATGGCAAAATCAGAGGTCCCCGCCGAGACATTTCCGGTCCCCACACGGACGGAATTGGTTGCCACCATTCCGGTACCGGCATCCCCTTCCGGCGGAACCATGGGCACACCGGGCTGCAAAGTGCCGGATAGATCCAAAAAGCGGGCACCGGCCTGTGTCAAAGTACCGGCATCTGCACCTGCACACAGAACCTGAGGCAGCACATCCCGCAGATGCCAAGAATAGCGGCCGGCAAGCAAGGCATCAAATTTTTCCACCAGCTCTTCATCATAGTCCATCTTCCTGCTGTCAATGGGGAACATCCCGGACGCTTCTCCTATCCCCAACACCTTTCTGCCGGTCAGGAGCCAGTGGATATAGCCGCAGAGGGTGGTGAGATAGTCCAGACGGGGAAGATGTTCTTCTTTATTCAAAACCGACTGATACAGATGTGCAATGCTCCACCGCTGAGGCACATTAAATTGGAATGTTTCCGTGAGCACGTCGGCGGCCTGCCCGGTAATGGTGTTTCTCCATGTGCGGAAAGGAGAAAGCAATTCCCCGTTTTTGTCAAAGGGCAGGTATCCGTGCATCATCCCGGAGATTCCAATGGCACCTACGGTGGTCAAGGGCTGTCCGAATTTTTCTTCTGCATCTTTTTTCAGAGCAGCGAAGCAGGACTGCACTCCGGTGCGGACCAAAGCGAGATCATAGGTCCAGATTCCGTTTTCCAAACGGTTTTCCCAGTCAAAGCTTCCGGTGGCGATCGGCAGGTGCTGCTTGTCCAACAGAACGGCCTTAATGCGGGTGGAACCCAATTCCAGCCCCAATACGGTATCCTTCCATTCCATATGGGTGTTCTCCTTCCTTAATATATTTTCAGTATACCGCAAATCTTCCGGAAAGACAACCGCACAGAAACGGGGATTTTCTAAAAATTATCCTTGCCGGGAAAGAGACGTTCCTCTTGCTTTTCTTGCCGGAAACGGCTATGATGTAAAATGGAAAGTAATTTGACGAAACGGGGGAGCGCAGATGAAGAAGATCGGTTTCGACAACGACAAATATCTTCACCTTCAGACGGAGAAAATTCGTCAACGGGTGGCCCAGTTTGGCGGCAAGCTGTATCTGGAATTCGGCGGCAAGCTTTTTGATGATTATCACGCCTCCCGGGTACTTCCGGGATTCCGGCCGGACAGTAAGATGCGTATGCTCCTGCAGCTGAAAGATCAGGCGGAACTGGTCATCGCCATCTCTGCCGATGATATTGAAAAGAACAAGCGTCGGGGCGATTTGGGAATCACTTACGATCTGGATGTAATGCGGCTGATCGATGCCTTCCGGGAGTTCGGCCTTTATGTAGGCAGCGTAGTGCTGACCAAATTCCGCAGCCAGCCTGCTGCAGAAAATTTTCAGAGAAAATTGGAAGCACTGGGAGTTCTGGTCTACCGTCACTATCCCATTGAGGACTACCCTTCCAACATCCCGCTGATCGTTTCCGAAGACGGCTTCGGCAAAAATGAATATATCAAGACCTCACGGCCAATCGTGGTCATTACAGCACCCGGTCCCGGTTCCGGCAAAATGGCCACGGCTCTGAGCCAGCTGTACCATGAGCATCAGCGGGGCATTCAATCCGGCTATGCCAAGTACGAAACGTTCCCCGTTTGGAATTTGCCGCTGAAGCACCCGGTGAACCGTGCCTATGAGGCGGCGACCATTGACCTGGACGATGTGAACATGATCGACCCCTTCCATCTGGAAGCCTATGGAGAAACAACGGTGAACTATAACCGGGATGTGGAAATTTTCCCGGTGGTGGAGGCAATGTTCCGGAAAATCTACGGGCAGTGTCCCTATAAAAGCCCCACGGATATGGGGGTCAACATGGTGGGCAGTGCCATTGTGGATGATGAAGTCTGCCGGAATGCGTCCAATCAGGAGGTCATCCGAAGATATTTTGAAACGGCCTGCCATGTCAAGCGCGGCAACACCGCCGCAGTACAACTGCATAAGATGGAAATGCTTATGCGCTCTATGGAGCTGGAAGTACAAATGCGCAGAACTGTGCCTGCCGCCCGGGATGTGGCACAGCAGACCGGTGACCCGGCTGTGGCCATCGAACTGTCCGACGGCACCATCGTCACCGGAAAAACTTCATCGCTGATGGGTGCTTCCTGTGCCGCCATGCTCAATGCACTGAAATATCTGGCGGGAATCCCCGATGAGGTAAAGCTCATTTCTCCGGAGGTGTTGGAACCGATCACCCACCTGAAGGTGGAGCATTTGGGTAACCGAAATCCGCGGCTTCACACGGATGAAATCCTCATTGCTTTGTCCATATGTGCCAACACAGACAGCAACGCGGAGATGGCCATGGAACAACTGAGCAGTTTGCGAAACGCACAGGTCCACTCCACGGTGATCTTGTCTCAGGTAGACGAAAATGTATTCAAGAAGCTGGGTGCCCACGTAACCTGCGAGGCAGCCTACGAAAGCCAGAAGCTCTATCACAAATAACAGAAAGAACGACCCTCCGGGATGCAGCGGGTCGTTCTTTTTTTTGCTGCCGCCCCACCTCTCAAAACATCCCCCGACGGCTTTTGTGACCGGACAAAAGCCCTGGCCTGCGGCTGCGGCGTGGTATTTAGGATGCAAAAAACGAGGATGCACGCAGGTGCATCCTCGTTTTCGCTGCCGACCATTAGTCGTTCTGGGTGTATTTGTTGTAAGATACCACGATCCGCCGATTGGGTTCGGTACCCACAGAATAGGTGGACACATTCTCCATGTCCTGCAGCGCCGCATGAATTACATGCCGCTCATAGGCGTTCATGGGTTCCAGAGTAATATTTCTGCGATACTTGACCACTTTGTCAGCCACTTTGTGACCCAGGCGGCACAGGCTTTCTTCCCGCTTCAGCCGGTAATTCTCCGCATCCACATTGATGCGGATTCGCTTATTGTTGTCACGGTTGATGCTGTAGTTGGTCAAATGCTGGATGGCATCCAGCGTCTCTCCTCTGCGGCCGATCAGCATCCCCAGGCTCTCTCCTACCAGATCCACCTGATAGGTATCGGAGTCATTCTTCCATGCATGAGGGACAGCATCAGAACCCATGTGCTCCAGCAGCCCTTTGATGAAGCCTTCGATCTGCTGCTCCATGGAGCCTTCGGCGGCAGGTGCATATTCTTTGACTTCCACAGGGGCTTTCGGTGCGGCGGGCTTTTTCTCCTGACGAGGCTTCCGGGGCTGTTCAGCCTTGGGAGCTTCCTCTTTGGCAGGCTTGGGATTCACGGGCTGCGGGGAAATTTCTTTCTCCTGCCGGGGCTCATATTTTTTCGGTTTGCTCCGGGATGCGGAAGACAGAGCCGGTGCCGGCTTTCCCTCTTCATCCGGTGCTTCATAGGTCACTTTAACCTTAGCGGGATTACCGCCCAAACCCAAAAAACCGGATTTGGGACTTTCCAAAACCTCGACAGAGACATTGTCACGATCCATCTTCAGTTCAGCCAACGCTGCTTCAATGGCCAGATCAATGGTCTTGCCGGTGGCGGTAATGAATTTTTCCATTCCAAACTCCTTCCGTCAATGACGGTTACTTTTGATAGCGGTCAGGACGATAAGCCCGACCCTTGCAGTAGGGACGCTCAGGGATCCCGGAGGGACACTTTTCCTCGTCCACTTCCGGAACTGCATCGGGATCCATGCCGGCCTTTTCCATTTCGTAGCGTCTGGCCGCGGCTTCCCGCTCCTCACGTTCTTTGCGTTCCTGTTTCTTTTTGCTGGTGTTTTCCACGATGCCGTCAGGATTTGCAGCACGGCGCAATGCACGCTGATGCTCCTTTTCCGCTTCTTCCGCTGCCAGAAGGGCCGCTTTCTCCCGGCGCACTTCATCCTCCTGTGCATAGACCTTGCGGTAACGAACTGTCAGGATGGAATCGATGATCAGGGTAAAGAACGCCTGTGCGATCCAGTAGACCGTGATGGCAGCCGGCATGATGAAGCCGAAATAAACAGACATGAGCGGCATCATATACATCATCGTGTTCATGGACGAGTTGGCCTTGGCGGCGGCTTCGTCCTTTTCGCCCTTGGCGTTGGTCGCCACAGAGCCGTTGAGTTTCTGGCTGACCCACATGCTCAGCAGGTTGGAACCGCCGGAAATCAGCGCCAATACAGCACCACCCACAGCACTCCAGGACGTTGCCAGCCAGACCTTCCAGGAAGGAACGGCGGCCAGATTGATGCCAAGGAAGCCGAAGTCGATGGGGCGGATCATCTCTGCAGTCAGTTCAGGGATAGCAGACAAAAGCTGGCTGCTGTACTGCTCCAGATACTGAGCAGCCACCAGCTGATGATAGAAGCTCTGCTTGCCCAGCTCCACTTCCGCACCGATGATCTCCACGATCTGCGCAGAGATCTCAGCAGGAATGTGCATCACATAGGTCAAAGGCTCACGGATAACATAGTACAAAGGCAGCAGAATCAGCAAAGGGATGAAGCTCCACAGGCAGCCGCCGGTGGTGGAAACGCCTTCTTCCTTATACAGCTGCATGACAGCCTGCTGATAGCCGGCCTTGTCATCACCGTACTTGGCTTCCAGAGCTTTCGCCAGAGGGGCCACACGGGACATTTTCAGCATACTCTTCTTGCTCTTGGCGTTCATAGGAAGCAGAACGATCTTGACGATGAGAGAGAAGAGAATCAGGGCTATACCGTAGTTGCCGGAGAACTGATACAGCCAGTCCAGCAGGTAGCCAAAGGGGACGCGAATGAGATCGCCCATAGTTGTTTTTCCTCCAATATGGGAAGTTGTGTTCCTTAGGGAACGGGGTCAAATCTGTCTCGTTTAGAGAATGGGTGACAGCGCATAAGCCGCTTGAGGGCCAGCCAGCCGCCTTTTGCCGCGCCATATTTTTCGATGGCCTCCCGAGCATACTGGGAGCAGGTGGGCGTATAGATACACCGGGCAGGAAGCAGCGGCGAAATAGCCTTTTGATAGAAGTTAATCAGTTTCAGCAGGACGGTTTTCAGCGGCAATCCCCTCTTTTCTCAGCAGCCCCAGCTTGTCCGCCAGAGACAAATAAGCCCCCTCCAGCTTCTTGTAGGGAGCATCCACAGCGGCAGAACGCACCACCACCACCAGATCCCATCCGGGGCAGAACTGCCCTTCGTGGATTCGATAGATCTCCCGCAGGCGGCGACGCACTTTGTTGCGTACCACGGCATGACCCAGTTTGGCACTGACGGTATAGCCGATACGGTTTTCTTCCGAACCGTTGCAGCGGCAGTAGACCACCAGATAGCGGTTGGCGGCGGAGCTGCCTTTTCGGTAAAGGCGGCGGAACAGGTGGTTTAGCTTGAGAGACTTGGAAAACTGCATGAACCAAACTCCTGAATGAAACGGACGGGGCGAACAGAATCCTTCTATTCGCCCCGTATCAATTCTAATATTGGCGGTATACGCGGCCCAAACTTTTAGGCGGACAGCTTTGCTCTGCCTTTGGCACGACGGCGGGCCAGAACCTTGCGGCCGTTCTTAGTGGCCATTCTCTGACGGAAACCATGCACCTTGGATCTGTGACGCTTTTTAGGCTGATAGGTACGCAGCATAGTGTACACCTCCTGTAAAATTATGCTCAACAGCTGCCACGGGCAGCCGCAGCGAGTGCTTTGAGGGCGTATTCCATAGATACGCATTTGGTATTATATCAAAGATTCTGTCAAGCTGTCAACTAAAAAATCGAGAAAATCACAGGTTTTTCCTAAGAAACTGCATCTTGTGGTGCAGAAATAAACAGGCACCGCTTCTTGTGGGTGAAAAACCGTTGACAAACCTTTTTTCAGGGCATACTATATATTAAGGGGAATTTTGTCCCACATGATCCGGGAAAGGAGGCAGCATCATGGTCGATCAGAACGCTTTTATGGAAAAAACCCTTCTGCATCTGTTGGAGCAGAAAAAATACCGCTCTTTGCGGGATATCATGGCCACCATGAACTCTGCCGACCTGGCGGAAATTTTGAATGAACTGGAAGAAAGCCAGTTGGCTCTGGTATTCCGCCTGCTGCCCAAAGAGCTGGCAGCAGAAGCCTTTTCCGAAATGGAACCGGATTCTCAGGAACTGCTTATCCGCAGTTTTTCCGATACTGAGCTGAAAGAAGTTCTGAACGAGATGTTCGTGGACGACGCCGTGGACATGGTGGAGGAAATGCCTGCCAATGTGGTACGCCGCATTCTGGCGCAAGCCGATCCGGAACTTCGGCAGCAGATTAACGAGATTCTTCGCTACCCTGAGGCCTCTGCCGGTTCCATTATGACCACGGAATATGTTTCCCTGCGGCCCAATATGACGGTGGAGGAAGCCATTTTGCGAATTCGCCGTACCGGTGTGGATAAGGAAACCATCTACACCTGCTATGTCACCAAGGACCGGAACCTGTTGGGTATGATCTCGGTGAAGGATCTGCTCCTGTGCGGTGACGACGAGACCCCCATTGCCGATATCATGGAAGAGAATGTCATCGCCGTTGGCACCCACGATGACCGGGAACAGGTTGCCCAGATGTTTTCCAAGTATAACTTTTTGGCCCTGCCTGTGGTGGATGCAGAAGGGCGGATGGTGGGCATCATCACCTTCGACGATGCAATGGATGTCATGGAAGCTGAGGCCACGGAGGATATGGAAATGATGGCCGCTATGCTGCCGTCAGACAAACCCTATGCAAGAGAAGGTGTGGCGGAACTGGTCAAGCGGCGGATCCCATGGCTGTTGATTCTGATGCTTTCCTCCACTTTTACCGGTCTTATTATCACCCATTTCGAAAGTGCCCTGGCAGCCTGTGCCGTTCTGACAGCGTTTATCCCCATGCTCATGGGTACCGGCGGCAACTCCGGCTCTCAGTCCTCTGTGGCGGTGATCCGCTCCCTCTCTCTGGAGGAAGTGGATTTCAAGGATCTGCCCTGGATCGTCTGGAAAGAGATTCGGGTCTCCGTACTGTGCGGTGCCGTTCTGGCTGTGTGCAATTTTGCAAAAATGCTCCTGATCGACCGGATGCTCATGAATAACCCGGACGTAACGGTTGCCGTAGCCTTGGTGGTAAGCATCACCGTCATTTTCGTTGTGATGGCAGCCAAGAGCATCGGCTGCATCCTCCCCGTTCTGGCAAAGAAGGTAGGACTGGATCCGGCAGTAATGGCCTCGCCCCTGATCACCACCATTGTGGATGCCCTTTCCCTGATCGCCTATTTCGCCGTAGCCAATGCGTTTTTGCTGTAATACCGGAGAAAACAGCAAAAAGCCTGAACAGCACACGCCGTTCAGGCTTTTTGAACTCCCGCTTACAGGGGAGATACGTTGACAGCGCGAAGCTTGTCGCTGTCTTTGGGATCCGGCTCTGTCTCATAAGTGACTTTCTGGCCCTCTTCCAGCTTCTTGAAGCCATCACACTGGATGGCGGAGAAATGGACAAACACGTCGCCGTTGCCGTCATCATTGGAGATGAAGCCATAGCCCTTTTCCGCGTTGAACCATTTAACAGTTCCGTTCAGCATCTTGTGGTCCCTCCTCTGAAAATTATACCAACAACATAAAAAGCCCCCATTCGGCTGTTCACAATCCCTTCTGGACAGCACAAATGGAGACCGCGCTGGTGAATACTGGGCTAATATCGCACAAAAATCGAAAAATGTCAAGCCCCACCACCGCCGAAACTGTAACGGTTTAACCCGATAAATTGACTTTGTCGGATAATATGATGTTTATTTTCGACGAAATTTTACAATTTACAGAAGAAGGTGAAATATTTATGAATTTTCGTATTTTTTCCGTAGGAGACGTAGTGGGCCAACCGGGGCTGCAAATTCTGAGAAAACACCTGCCAAATTTGCGGAAACAATATGAAATCGATTTTTGTGTCGTCAATGGCGAAAATGCCGCCATGGCGGGAATGACCCCGGATCAGGCGGAGAAAATTTTTGATTCCGGTGCCGATGTGATCACTTTGGGCAACCACACATGGAACCGCCGGGAACTGTGCCCTTATTTGGATGACAATCCCCGGGTCCTGCGGCCTGCCAACTTTGCACCTCAGCTCCCCGGAAACGGTTATGGAATTTATCACACGCCTCTGGGACAGGTTGCGGTAGTGAATCTCATCGGCCGCTTTGATCTGTCCGTTCATGCGGACAATCCCTTTACGAAAATGGATGCACTTCTGCCCAAACTGCAGGGTATGCCCATCTTGGTGGATTTTCACGCTGAGGCCACTTCGGAAAAGCTGGCCATGGGGTTTGATCTGGACGGAAAGGTATCTGTCCTTTGGGGAACGCACACCCATATCCCCACGGCGGATCTGCGAATTCTGCCAAAAGGCATGGGATATATAACCGATTTGGGCATGACAGGCCCCATGGATTCCGCTCTGGGGGTAGACCCCAGGCAGTCCATTGCCCTGTTTCGGGGAGAACTGACCAATCGGTTTGCTCCGGCCCCAGGCCCTTGCTGGCTGTGCGGTGCCATCTTTGACATTGACACAGAAACCAACCGCTGTGTCCGTGCGGAACAGATCAAAATAATTGACAATTGACAATGAATGTGTCAGCTTCGCTGACCAATGGAAACAGGGATTTTTATGACAGAAAAGCTTTTTTATACAGATTCTCACTTGAAAACCTTTACAGCCACGGTTTTGTCCTGCGAAAAGGGCAAGCACGGCTACGATGTGGTTCTGGACAGGACCGCCTTTTATCCCGAAGGAGGCGGTCAGCCCGGTGACCGGGGCGTTATCGCCGGAGTTGCGGTGACTGATACCCATGAAACAGACGGGCAAGTGGTACATTACTGCGAAGAACCGGTCCTGACGGGAGGGGAAGTGGAATGTTCCATCGACTGGAACCGGAGGTTTTCCTTTATGCAGGCCCACAGCGGAGAGCATATGGTCTCCGGCCTGATTCATGAGGCCTACGGCTATAACAACGTGGGCTTTCACATGGGGAAGGATGCCGTTACCATCGATTTTGACGGCCCTGTGACGGAAGAACAGCTTGCAGATATAGAGAAACAGGTCAATTGGGCCATCTGGGAGGACCTCCCTGTGGAAATTCTGTGGCCCACAGCACAGGAGCTGGAGAATCTGCCCTATCGGAGCAAAAAAGAGCTGACGGGGCAGGTGCGAATCGTAAACTTCCCGGGCATCGACCTGTGTGCCTGTTGTGGTACCCATGTGAGCAGAACAGGTGAGATCGGATTGGTAAAATTCCTTTCCTGCGTCAAGTTCCATGAGGGTGTCCGCATTGAGATGCTGGCCGGAGCAGATGCCTTTTCCCATCTTTCCGGTACTTGGGAGCAGAATAAGCAGATATCCGGTCTGCTGTCTGCCAGACCTATGGAAACAGCCGTTGCCGCTGCCCGAATTCAGCAGGAATTGGCAGATGCGAAATATCGGCTGACCCAGTTGGAGGATAAGCTGTTCCGTCGGGAAGCCGAAGCCTATCAAGGCAGGGGCGATGTGCTTTTGTTTGAAGAAGGGCTGCGTCCCGATGCCCTGCGGCGGCTTGCCGATGCAGTGATGCACGCCTGCGGCGGAAGATGTGCCGTGTTCTCCCGGACAGAGGGCGGTTTCCAATACGCCATTGGTCAAACAGGCGGCGATCTGCGGGCCTTTACCAAAGAGATGAATCAAAAATTGGCCGGCCGCGGCGGCGGAACGCCCGAATTTGTTCAGGGCTCTGTTTCTGCCCAACAGGAAGCCATCGAAGAATTTTTTCACAGTAAGAGGAATTGATTTTGTTTCAGGATATTTCACCCCATCAGTATCATAATGAGTTTTCCCAAAAAGCACCGGCAGATAACGACCACATTTTAATTTTTTCCCAAGAGGGTCTTCTGTGTCGGGTCGAAAACAATGCCGTTTTACTGCCCACATGGAAGGAACTGGGGGCAGCGTGCGAAAACAGCCTGCACCTATTCTCCATCGATGAAACATCTTACTACCTCCATGAGGGCGAGCCCCCTGAACAGGCAGCCGGCTGGGGTTATGAAAACACCCGGGAATTACGGGACTGCCGTCCCGATGAGCATCTGTTTGCACTGGCGGCAGCGGAAAGTCTTTGGCGGTGGTATCGCTCCAACCGCTTTTGCGGCAGGTGCGGAAAACGTATGGTCCATGGCAATACGGAACGCAGTCAGGTCTGCCCAAGCTGCGGCAACACCGTTTATCCCAAGATTTGTCCCGCCGTTATTGTGGCGGTACACGATGCAGATCGTCTGCTGCTTACCCGCTATGCAGGCAGACCCTTTAACCGGCATGCCCTTGTAGCCGGGTTCAATGAGATCGGCGAGTCCATTGAAGACACGGTTCGCCGGGAGGTCATGGAGGAAGTGGGTCTGCGGGTAAAAGACCTGCGGTTCTACAAATCTCAGCCTTGGGTCTTTACGGATTCTCTGCTCATGGGCTTCTATGCCCATTTGGACGGCTCCGATTCCGTGACCATTCAGGAGGATGAACTGGCAGAGGCACGCTGGTATCATCGGGATGAGATTCCCCCGGATTATTCGCCCATCAGTCTTACAGGTGAGATGATCGAGCAATTCCGCCTGGGCAATACATAAAGGAAGGTCGTGCTGTTATGGATATGATGGAATTGTATTTTAATGTGATTTCCCTTTCTGCCGGTATTTGGTTCTTGTACACATGGTTTCGTCTGCGGAAAGAGAAAAAGCTTTTTCACAGTCAACTGCTGATGCTGAAGGATGACCGGCCGGAGAATTGTCCGGACGAAGCCGGGTATATCCGTTTTGTCTCCCCAGGGCTGTTGGTGGTAGGTTTGGTTTGTGCCCTGACCGGTGCAGCAGGCTTTCTGATGGACCAAACAGCGCTGCTGCCTGCATATTTTGTCCACCGGCTGAAATTGGTCGGCAATGCCTTGTGTATTCTGGCTGTTTTTGGCTATATGGCTGTCTGGTCCAAAGGAAGAAAACGTTTCTGGTGAAAGCATGAAAAAACGAATGATGCAGATCCTCTGCGTGCTTTTGCCGCTGGCTTTGCTGGCAGGGGCAGGGGTGATGATTCTCAATGAATATGTCAAGCATACCGCTCAGCCATATCTTTTAACCCCGGAAGAAGCTGCAAAGCAGAAAGATTTGGACTGTATTCTGATTTTAGGCTGCGGCGTTCGGCCCAATGGCCAGCCGTCCCTGATGCTTCGGGACCGACTGGAAATGGGTCTTTCCCTTTATAAAGACGGAACGGCACCCAAGCTTTTAATGAGCGGCGACCATGGGCAGGCAGAATACGACGAGGTCAACGTTATGAAGGACTATGCCGTTTCTGCCGGTGTGCCGTCGGAAGATGTGTTCATGGACCACGCGGGTTTTTCTACATATGAGAGCATGTATCGGGCAAACGCTGTGTTTCAGGTCAAACGGGTCATTATCGTTTCTCAGCAGTACCACCTCTATCGTGCGGTCTATGATGCCAGAGCGCTGGGGCTGGAAGCGTGGGGCGTGGCAGCGGAAGATATTCCCTATCTGGGCCAGACCATGCGGGATCTGAGAGAAATTCTGGCACGAAATAAGGACGTTTTCTTTTGTCTCACCGGACGAAAGCCTACTTTTCTGGGAGAACCGCTTCCCATCTGCGGCAATGGCGACCTGAGCAACGGCTGAGCGTTCTTGTATCAAAACCGGCAGGATTTTTCCCGGAGGTTCTTTCCTTCTGGAATTTTTTGTGGTATGATTATACAGAAATATGAAAAAACACAGGGGGATTCCGCCTATGATGACCATAAAAAATTATGTTCGGGTCCAGAGTCTGGAGGAAGCCTATACACTCAATCAAAAACGAAGCAGCCGTGTTCTTGGCGGTATGCTTTGGCTGAAGATGACAAAAAGCAATGTGGGAACTGCCATCGACCTGTGTGATCTTGGGCTGGACACCATCGAAGAAACAGCCGACAGCTTCTCCATCGGTGCTATGGTCAGCCTTCGGCAGCTGGAACTGCATCCCGGCCTGAATGCCTATACACAGGGAGCTGCCGCTGCCTCGGTGAGAGATATTGTAGGCGTTCAGTTCCGTAATCTGGCTACTGTGGGCGGCAGTATTTTCGGCCGCTTTGGTTTTTCCGATATTTTAACGTTTTTCCTCTCAACAGACTGTACCGTGGAGCTGTACAAAGGCGGCATGGTACCCCTTTTCGAGTTTGTCCAAATGAAGAAAGACCGGGATCTTCTGGTTCGGATTCATCTGAAAAAAACACCGGGGCGGTTTGTCTACCGGGCAGTCCGGAACACCCGCACGGATTTTCCCATCCTCACCTGTGCCGTGTCAGGCGGTGACGGCATTTACCGTGCCGTCTTTGGTGCAAGACCGGGTAAGGCATTGGTAGTTACCGATGAAAAAAATCTGCTGCAAAACGGCCTGACAGATGAAGCCATCGCCGCTTTCAGCAAATATGCCGCAGAGGTTGTGCCCACAGGCAAAAACCTCCGGGGTTCCGCCGTCTACCGCACCCGGCTGGTACAGGTGGAATGTGAACGGGCGCTGAGAACACTGGGAGGAATGGAACATGGAAATTAACATTACCCTCAATGGTAAGCGAATTGCTGCCTCCATCGATGCCGACACGCTGCTGCTGGACTTTCTCCGGATGCAGGGCTGTCTCAGCGTCAAACGCGGCTGTGAAACAGCCAACTGCGGCCTTTGTACCGTACTGATGGATGATGTGCCCATTTTGTCCTGCTCCATGTTGGCAGCCAGGGCCGACGGCCACAAAATCACTACTTTGGAAGGCTTGCAGGAAGAGGCTGCGGAATTTGTGGGCTTTATTGCCGATCAGGGAGCCGAACAATGCGGATTCTGTAATCCCGGCTTTGTTATGAATACCATCGCTCTGCTTCGGGAGAATCCGGAGCCCACCGACGATGAGATCCGTCAATGGCTGGCAGGAAACCTGTGCCGCTGTTCCGGTTATGAAGGACAGCTCCGGGGAATTCGTGCCTATCTGGATAGCCGAAAAGGCTGAGGAGGATGCCATGGAACAGAAAGCTTTCAAAGCAGTCAACCAGCCCATCCGAAAAAAAGATGCCATGCAGCTTTTGCTTGGTAAGCCGGTGTACGTAGACGATGTGACTCCCCCAAATGCCCTTGTGGTGAAGATTCTCCGTTCCCCTCATCCCAATGCCATAGTGGAGCAGGTGGATAAAAAAGCAGCCATGCTGATTCCCGGCATGGTGGCAGTCTATACATGGGAAGATGTGCCCAACAACCGCTTTACCATCGCCGGACAGACCCATCCGGAAGTTTCCCCTTATGACCGTCTGATTCTGGATCGGCACGTCCGCTTTGTGGGCGATGCGGTGGCAATCATTGCCGCCGAAACGGAAAAGGCCGCCAACAAAGCCTTAAAGCTGCTGAAGGTGAACTACACGGTGCTGGAGCCGGTTTTGGATATGCACAAAGCGAAAGACCATCCGGTTGTGATTCATCCCGAAGAAAACTGGCTGGCACCCATTGATGTAGGCGGCAATCAGAAACGCAACCTGGTCTCCAGCAGCTGCACCGAAACAGGCGATGTGGAAGCCACCCTCCGTGACTGTGACATCGTCATTGAACATACCTTCCACACAAAAGCCAATCAGCAGGCCATGATGGAGACCTTCCGCACCTATACGGAGATCGACCCCTACGGCCGGCTTCGCGTGGTGGCATCTTCTCAGATCGTGTTCCATACGAGACGAATCCTTGCAAGGGCATTGGGAATCCCCAAAAGCAAGATTCGAGTGGAAAAGCCCAGAATCGGCGGCGGATTCGGCGCCAAGCAAAGTGCGGTCTGCGAGTTTTACCCGGCGTTTGTCACTTGGATCACCGGCAGGCCCGCCAAGCTGATCTACACCCGGGAGGAATGTCAGATCGCCGGTTCTCCCCGCCACGAAATGGAGGTCCATGTCCGTCTGGGTGCCGATCAGGATGGCCGCATCCGGGCTCTGGATATCTATACCCTGTCCAATTCCGGTGCCTATGGTGAGCATGGCCCCACTACTGTGGGACTAACTGCCGAAAAGCCCATTCCTCTCTACACAGCCAATCTGGAGGCTCATAAATTCGCCTATGATGTAGTCTATACCAACGTTCAGGCTGCCGGTGCTTACCGGGGATATGGTGCACCGCAGGGTCTTTTTGCTGTGGAAAGCTGTGTCAATGAACTGGCAGACAAACTGAATATGGATCCAACCAAACTCCGTCTGCAAAATATGGTGCGGCAGGGTATGGTCATGGATGCCTACCACGGAGAGACTGCCAACGCCTGCAAGCTGGACCGGTGTATGGAACGGTGTGCCGAGATCTTTGAATGGGAAAAACGGTTCCCCGTCCGGGATATGGGCGATGGAAAAGTCCGCTGTGCCGGCGTGGCAATGGCCATGCAGGGCTCCGGTATCTCCAATGTGGATGTGGGCTCTGCTACCATCAAGCTCAGTGACGACGGTACTTATAACCTGCTTATTGGTGCTGCCGATATGGGCACCGGCTGCGATACCATCATGGCTCAGATCGCCGCAGAGTGTATGGACTGCAGCCCCGACGATGTGGCGGTATTCAGTGCCGATACGGACGTTTCCCCCTACGATTCCGGCTCTTACGCTTCCTCCACTACCTATCTTACCGGTTCCGCTGTGGTGAAGGCCTGCAGCGAACTGAAAGAAAAAATCTGTACCATTGCAGCAGATCTGCTGGCCTGCAGCAAAGACGAGCTGGTCTTTGAAGGACGGCAGGTGCGAAGCCTTGCCACGGGAAAGACGGTTACATTGGAGGATATATCCTACAAAAGTCAGCTGGGCAATACCATTGCACCGGAAGTTACGGCAATGCACACATCCCCTGTATCCCCTCCGCCTTTTATGGTGGGTATGGCAGAGATCGAGCTGGACAGGCGGACAGGGATCGTGCGGATCCTGAACTATGTATCTGTTCTGGACTGCGGCACGCCCATCAACCCCAACCTAGCCCGGATTCAGGCAGAGGGCGGCATTGTGCAGGGAATCGGTATGGCATTATCCGAAAATGTGACTTACAGCGAACAGGGTAAGATCGCCGAAAACTCTTTCCTTCAGTATAAGATTCCCACCCGTTTGGATATGGGAAATCTTCGGGTGGAATTTGAAAGCAGCTACGAGCCAACCGGCCCTTGGGGTGCCAAGTCTGTGGGTGAGGTAGTGATCAACACTCCTGCCCCGGCGATCGCCCACGCCATCTATCGGGCAACGGGCGTGTGGCATCGGACGCTTCCCATTTTGCCGGAGCATATTCTCTTTGGAAAGCAAGATTAAAAAAGAAGTTCATGCTGTCAAACATGGCGAGCGGAGTTTTTGTTTTTC
>JAZRTT010000014.1:0-1838 GCA_045652125.1 Candidatus Avilachnospira sp.
ATGGCCAGGCCGGTCAGCAGGCTGAGCGCCAGTGCCAGTGCCAGACCGAGCAGGGATACAGTGGGATTGGCAGGGTCAAAGGCATCGCCCTGCATATAGCGGAAGATCAGCTCGCCGAAGAAGGGGCCGAGGCAGCCGTTGAACAGGGCCATGTTGAGATGATCGGCCATGGAGATGCGGCGGAGTCGGCATCCGGCCAGCAGACCGAAGGTACCAATGGCAAGGGTGGGCAGATTCATACCGTAGAAGCAGTGGGCGATGACCAGAACATAGGCGACGGTCATACCGGGCTTGAATTTTGTACCTAGCAGACGGGCCATCACCAGAACAAAAGCGCCGCACAATCCGGCATTGAGGAAGGGAGCGGCAAGACCGGCCAGGACAAAGTAGTCGGTGGTCAGCGGAGAGGGAGAAGTGGAAATACGCCATAATCCGGGCAGAATATCGGAAAATCCATTGGTATAAAGACCGGCAAACGGAACGGCCAGCAGCAGGGTGGCGGTCAGGACCGCACACCAGCGCTCCAGTGCGCGCTCGGTTCCGGTGTTGGGATTGGTCATGATAGTTCTCCTTTGCGGAAGTTTTTGGTCAAACCGTTATCATTATAGTTTGTCCATCCGCAGGATGCAACAGAAAAATCCCCATCTGCCTTTGAACAGGTCCATTAAAAACGGACAATAGACAAAACACCCCCTGATGTAGGAAACTAAAAGTAACTACATCAGGGGGTAAAATTATGTCCAGACAAAAGTACACACATGTACAAGCCTTACTTCCAGAGATACGAGCAATGGAAGCAGCAGGAAAAACAAAGAGAGAAATAGCGGAGCATTTTGGATTGAGAGATAAATATGTCGTGAAGCAACTTCTTACCCGTGAACGCCGTAAAGAAGAAAAAGCAAAGGCAGGGATTTTACCTCGCGCCAAAGGTCGTCCTGGCAAGGATGCGCTACCAAGAGATGTGATTGCAGAGCAGGCGTATGAAATCGAACGACTGAAACGAGAAAATAAGTTGTTGCGGGATTTTCTGCGATTAACAGGAAGGAAGTGAGGCCGCGAGTAAAATACCAGATTATATACATGAATCGAGATCGTTATCCGGTATCTGTAATGTGTCGATTCTTTGGAGTATCACGTAGTGGCTACTATGACTATGTCAACCGGCTGGACAAGCAGGCACATGATGTTGCCTTGGCAAAGATAATTGAAGAGCAGCAAGTAAAATGCAATAAGACTTATGGGTATCGCCGTATGTGGAAATGGCTGCAGCAAGCAAAGAAAATACGCAGAAATCCGAAAACAATTCTGCGTATTATGAAAAAATATGAACTTCTATCTGAAATCCGTCGGCGAAGAAAATGGATCCAAATGGGAGAGCAGCGACACAAGTACGAAAACCTTCTTAACCGCCAGTTCCGGGCAGACAAACCAAACAGCAAGTGGGTAACGGACATCTCATATATCCACACCCCTGAAGGTGTGCTGTATCTGTCTATGATCCGTGATTTGTACGATAACAGTATTGTTGCTTACAAAACCGGCACACAACAAACCGTAAATCTCGTATTGGATACGATTCGTCTGGCAATGAAAACGGAGAAAAAGAAGGTCGCTGCGGAGTTACAGCTCCACAGCGACCAAGGGTTTCAATACACTTCCTACGGGTATTTTAACCTAACTCAATCCTACGGGATAACACCATCTATGTCAAGACGTGGGAACTGTTACGACAATGCAATGGCCGAAAATTTCTTTTCTATCCTCAAAACTGAATGTATTTACCGACTCAAACCAAAGACTTTAGCCGAGGCCAGACAGGCCATTGATCATTACATCCA
>JAZRTT010000015.1:0-43286 GCA_045652125.1 Candidatus Avilachnospira sp.
CAACAAAAAATTCTCCCCCCCGCCCCAAAAACCCGCGGCTGCGTTTTATCCACACCCCCCTGCTCCTGTCCCGCCGGTACAGGCCGATCATCCATGGTTGTAAATCCGCTTCTCCAGCGCAAAGATCCGCTGGGAGAAACCGCCAACGGGGGTCTTATCGAGATTCTCCCGATAGATCTCCATCTTGGAATCGATGTTGTCAATATAGCACAGAAGCTCCGCTTCGGCGCACTGGGGCACAACGGCAGCACCAAACTCCGGCTGACCATGGTGGGAGAGAATCATATGCTGCAAAAGCATGGACTTCTCTTCCGGCACATTTTGTTCTCTGCAGACCTCTGCGACCTCCTGGGCTCCCATGACCAAATGCCCAAGGAGCTGACCTTTGGCGGAATACTCCGTAACCATCCCCAACTGAGAGGTAACAAACTCCTCCATCTTGGAAAAGTCATGGAGCAGTGTGCCTGCCAGCAGCAGATCCCGGTGAATCACCGGGGCATAAAGCTTTGCAAGAAAATCTGCCAACTCCAGCATATCGTGCGTATGCATCAGCAGTCCGCCCACAAATCCGTGATGGACGCTTTTGGCAGCCGGCAGCCTGCAGAAGCCCTGCTCATGACGCTGAAGAAATACCCGGCAAACGCGCTTGTAATCCTCATCCTCCATCGATTCCACCAATTCCTGCACATCTGCATATCCCCGGTGCAAATCCATGGGTGCTGTGGGAACCAAGGCACTTAGATCATATTCATCCTGTTCCGTTGCCAGACGAATCCGTTCCACCTTGATCTGGGGCATCCCCTTGAATTCCTGAAACACCCCCTGCACCTTGACCACCTGACCGTCGTCGGCAGGGCCCAGCGGACCGGGGTAGTCCCAGACCTTGCACTCCACCGTCATGGAGGTATCTGCCAGCGCTGCTGCCAGATAGGGCTTTCCGGTGTTTGTAACCTTATTGAATACGTTTTTCAGAATATAGAACCCCGTAAAGCTGTCATTATAGTTCAGTTCATCCAGTTTCATAGTAACCTCGCAAAATCTTGATTTGAATTAATTATATAATAAATCTCTGCCAATCTCAATGGTTCTGTGATACAATGGTAAAAAAAGGAGGGATCTTATGAAAACACTGTTCCGCGGCGGTACCGTCGTCTCCGGCAGCGGCATGGCCAAGCTGGATGTGCTGATTGAAAACGAAACCATTCTGGAAGTGGGAGAAAACCTCGCCTGTGCCGATGCTGCGGTGGTGGATGTCACCGGCAAACTGCTTTTCCCCGGTTTTATCGATGGTCACACCCACTTTGATCTGGATGTGTGCAATACCACCACCGCCGATGATTTTGTCTCCGGTACCAGAGCCGCCATCCGCGGCGGTACGACCCTCATTATCGATTTTGCCTGCCCCAATAAGGGCGAGAGTCTCCAATACGGCCTTGACCTGTGGCACAAAAAAGCCGATGGGAAGTCCTCCTGTGACTATGGTTTCCACATGACCATCGATGACTGGAACGAGAATATTCGGGCACAACTGCCTGACATGCTGCAGGCAGGTATCTCCTCTTTCAAGATGTATATGACCTACCCGGCTATGATGATCGGCGATGGAGATATGTTCTGTGCTTTGCAGGAGCTTTGGAAATATGGCGGTATTGCCGGTGTCCATTGCGAGAATTCCGGAGTCATTGATGCTCTGATCGCACAGGCAAAACAAGCAGGTCAGCTCTCCCCTGCCAATCACCCGATCACCAGACCCAATGCCTTGGAGGCAGAGGCCGTTGCAAGCCTGCTGCGAATGGCACAGGTGGCAAAGGTGCCTGTCATCATCGTACATCTGTCCACAAAAGAGGCTCTGGAAGAAGTCGCGGCCGCCAGAGCCAGAGGGCAAACAGTATACGTAGAAAGCTGCCCCCATTATCTGCTGCTGGATGACCGCGTTTATGGGCAGGAATATCGGGAAGCTGCCAAATATGTCTGTGCACCGCCTTTGCGGACAATAGCCGATCAGGAAGCCCTCTGGCAGGCTTTGGCCGACGGCACTATCCAAACCATCGCCACGGATCACTGCAGCTTTACCCTTGCACAAAAGGATGCCGGTCGGGAGGATTTCACCAAGATTCCCGGCGGTCTGCCCGGTGTGGAGACCAGAGGCATTTTGCTCTGGTCGGAGGGCGTTGCCAAGGGAAGGCTCACCGCCTCTCAGATGTGCAGGCTCCTTTCGGAAAATGCCGCCAAGCTCTACGGTGTCTATCCCAAAAAGGGTGTCATCGCCCCGGGTGCAGATGCAGATCTGGTCATCCTTGATCCCAATGCCGCAGGCGTCCTGACTGCAGAAGGTCAGCCCTCCAAAGCAGACTACTGCCCCTATGAGGGATTGGAGACTTCCGGCGCCATTGAGCAGGTGTATCTGCGAGGACAGTTGGCGGTGCATCACGGCAAAATTCTGATGGAGCCCGTTGGCAGATACATTCCCAGAACCCCTTGCGTTTTATAAAGGAAGCAGCGTGTTCCCATCGGAACACGCTGCTTTTATCTCTTATTCATACAGGGGGTACTTATTGGTCAGGGCAATGACCTCCCGCTTGATCTCTTCTTCGTCATGCTGGAAGTCCTTGGCGGCCTTGCAGATCAGCTCGCCGATCTTCTTCATATCGTCGGTGTTCATGCCGCGGGTCGTGACGGCAGGAGTTCCGATGCGCACGCCGCTGGTATAGGCAGGCTTCTGGGGGTCATTGGGGATCGCGTTTTTGTTGACGGTGATGTGCACCTCGTCCAGACGGGTCTCCAGCTCCTTGCCGGTAATGCCCAGACTCCGCAGGTCAGCGACCATCAGGTGATTGTCGGTACCGCCGGTGACCAGATCCATGCCGTTTTCCATAAGGCTCTCTGCCAGAGCTGCAGCATTTTCCACGATGTTGTGGGCATATTTCTTGAATTCCGGGGTATTGGCTTCTTTGAGGCAGACAGCCTTGGAGGCGATCACGTGCATGAGCGGACCGCCCTGTGTGCCGGGGAACACGCCGGAGTTCAGCTTTTTGGCATATTCTTCGTTGTTGGTCAAAATCAGGCCGCCGCGGGGACCTCTCAGAGACTTGTGGGTGGTGGTGGTGACCACATCGGCATAGGGCACGGGGCTCATGTGCGCACCGCCGGCAACCAAACCGGCAATGTGTGCCATATCCACCATAAACAGAGCGCCGTTCTTGTGGGCGATCTCTGCCATAATCTTAAAATCGATGGCACGAGGGTAAGAAGAAGCGCCGGCAACCAGAAGCTTGGGCTGATTCTTCTTCACCACATCTTCCACATAGTTATAATCCAGCAGACCGGTGGCAGGGTTGACACCATAGCCGATGGCCTGATAGTACTTGCCGGACATGTTCACAGGAGCGCCATGAGTCAGATGACCGCCGCAGGCCAGGTTCATACCCACCAGCGTATCACCGGGCTGCAGCAGAGCGGCATAGACAGCCAAATTGGCCTGGGCACCGGAGTGGGGCTGGACGTTGGCGAACTCTGCACCGAACAGATCCTTGGCTCTCTGGATGCAGATCCGCTCCACATCGTCCACATGGACACAGCCGCCGTAATAGCGCTTACCGGGCAGACCCTCGGCATATTTATTGGTCAAAATGGTGCCCATAGCGGCGATGACCGCAGGAGAAGCAATGTTTTCGGAAGCGATCAGTTCGATATTTCTACGCTGACGGATCAGTTCATCAAACATCAGATCGGCGATCTCGGGATCATAGTCCTTCAGAAAGCAAATGGTGTGGGCATTGTTCTTATACATGGTACAGTCCTCATTTCTGTTGATTTACAAAAATAAAATCCCGGCGAACTCTGCCGGGACAAACGCAATCTTTTCCAAAAAGAAGCTGTCTCTGTCCTTTTGCCTGAGAGATTCGGCTTTCGCCTTGCACCTTCGGCACTCACAATGAGATTCTCCAGAGTTTCCTATTCCGACAGTTACCACACGGCTTCTGCCGAAAATCAACGGTTACTTTTCAATTGTTACATTCATTATATCCCTTTTTGCCTTAATGTCAACACTTTAGGGAATATAACCGTAATTTTGTCAATTACGCACACTTTTTCTTCCAAATTCTCCCATATCCTTGGGCAATCGGAAAAGACCCCACACCGGAACCGGCCGGTGTGGGGTTCTGTTCTTATTTTTTCAGCTTTCCGTCCACGGTTTCCTTCAGCATGGCTTCAAAAGCCTCGAAGGACATGGCACCCAGGTCGCCGTCCACCCGGTTGGTGGGGGAAACGGTGCCGTTTTCCATATCCCGGTCGCCCACCACGACCATATAAGGAACCTTTTCCAAACGAGCTTCCCGAAGCTTCTTGCCCACCTTTTCGTTGCGGAAGTCCACTTCTGTGCGGAAGCCCTGCAGGTTCAGCTTCCGGGACATTTCGGCGCAGTAGTCAAAGGCGCGGTCGGTAACGGGCAGAAAACGAACCTGCTCCGATGCCATCCACGTAGGCAGAGCGCCGGCGTACCGCTCGATAAGGTAAGCCAGGGTGCGCTCGTAGCAGCCCAGAGAAGTGCGGTGAATAATATAAGGCAGAGCCTTTTCGCCGTTCTCGTCAATATAATACATACCGAACTTCTCAGCCAGAAGCATATCGATCTGGATGGTGACGATGGTATCTTCCTTGCCAAAGACGTTCTTATACTGGATATCCAGCTTGGGGCCGTAGAAAGCGGCTTCGTCGATGCCCACTTCGTAATCCACGCCAAGATCATCCAGGATCTGAGCCATGGCTTCCTGGGCAGCAGTCCATTGCTCGGCAGTACCTTCATACTTGGCCGTATTGTTGGGAACCCATTGGGAGAACCGGAAGGTGCAGTTTTCCAGCATGCCCACAGTATCCAGAATATACTTGGCCAAGTCCAGACAGCCCTTGAATTCCTCAGCCAGCTGATCGGGACGCAGGACCAGATGACCCTCGGAAATGGTAAACTGACGGACACGAATCAAGCCGTGCATCTCGCCGGAGTCCTCGTTGCGGAAGAGCGTGGAAGTTTCACCCAAACGCATGGGCAGGTCACGGTAAGACCGCTGGCGGTTCAGATAGACCTGATACTGGAAGGGACAGGTCATGGGACGCAGGGCGAAGCACTCCTTGGTCTCATCATCGGGGTCGCCCAGAATGAACATGCCCTCCCGGTAGTGATCCCAGTGACCGGAGATCTTATAAAGGTCGCTCTTGGCCATGAGAGGGGTCTTGGTCAGCAGATAGCCACGCTTCTGCTCTTCATCTTCCACCCAGCGCTGCAGGATCTGGACCGTTCTTGCACCCTTGGGCAGGAGAATGGGCAGGCCTTGGCCCACCACATCCACAGTCGTGAAGTATTCCAGTTCACGGCCCAGCTTGTTGTGGTCCCGCTTCAGAGCCTCTTCTCTCTGAGCGATATACTCGTCCAGCTCTTCCTTCTTGGGGAAAGCCACGCCGTAGATACGCTGCAGCATTTTACGGTTGGAATCGCCGCGCCAGTAAGCGCCGGTGCAGGAAGTCAGCTTTACAGCATTCCCCTTGATGCGGCCGGTGGAATCCAGATGAGGGCCGGCGCACAGGTCCACAAAATCGCCCTGCTGATAGAAGGAAATGACGGCATCTTCCGGCAGATCGTTGATCAGCTCTACCTTATAAGGCTCGTCCTTCTCTTCCATAAACTTGATAGCTTCGGCACGGGGCAGCTCAAACCGCTCCAGCTTCAGCTTTTCCTTGCAGATCTTCCGCATTTCGCCTTCCAGCTTTTCCAGATCCTCCTGGGTGAAGCTCTGGACACTGTCAAAATCGTAGTAGAAGCCGTTTTCGATGGCAGGGCCGATAGCCAGCTTCACATTGGGCCACAACCGTTTGACGGCCTGAGCCAACACGTGGGAACAGGTATGCCAATAGGTCTTGCGGTATTGCTCATTTTCAAAGGTATACAAATTTTCTTCGCTCATGATTGTTGCCTCCTTACAATTTTGGGGCAGAAACAAAAGAATCCCACCCCTGAAAATTCAGGGGTGGGATACAATTGCTGTATTCCACGGTTCCACCCTGCTTGCAGTTGTAAACTGCCGCTCGTCGCCTCTGTAACGGGAGGACCCGTCGCCCCTTATTTCGGAGCGCAGCTCGGAAGTGGTAAACGCTGACACCTTTGGCAGACATCCTTGCAGCCGATGGGACATCCTCTCTGGGCCGGTATGACAGGCTCATTTCTTCGTCTTTGCTTGTTTTCCATGAAAATATAACATGTTTTTTCTCTGATGTCAAATAATTTATAATAATTACATTATGTGAACCAATTTGTAACTTTTTTCAATATCTAGTGTAAAAAAAGAGCCTAAAATACAGATATATAGTGGCGTTTCCAATTATTGCCATTATTTGTAAACCTGAAAAAAGTTGTCGAAATCGCACTTTTTTCGCCTAGGGCTTGACTTTTTTTATTTATTTGTTATAATGTCAATTACTCGCACTATACACATTTTTAGTTACCGTTTTGTAACCACTCGATACTTTTTCTTTTCAGAACTCATCTCACAGGAAAGGAGGCCCTCTGATGCACACCATTAAACAATTTGTTACGGCAAAAACAAGGCGAATGATGGCGTTCCGCCGATTGGCTCTGGTCATTCTTTTGGCCACCACGATTTTGCTTTTGGCCCTTCCTGCTTTTGCACAGACCAAGTACGTGATCACCGACGGTGACAATGTGATCGTATGCCTGTCTACCAGCTCCGATCCTCAGGAAGTCATCAAAGAGGCCGGTCTGGAACTGGGTGAATCCGATACCTATACAACACAATTGGGCAACGGTGTTGCCGAGATCCATATCAACAGAATCCAGATGATCTCCGTCAGAGAACGCGGGCAGGTCTACGTGGTCGGTTCCTATGGCGGCACGGTTTCCGATGTGCTGGCCTCTTTGGATATCACCTTGTCCGATTCCGACGTGCTTTCCTGCGGTCTGGACACCCAGACCTATGACGGCATGACCATTGCGATCACCCGAGTTACCCATGAGACTCATGAGTATGACGAGGTGATCCCCTATGGCACCAGAGTTTTTGAAGACAGCTCTCTTGCCCCCGGCGATGAAAAGCTTCTGTTGGAGGGTTCTGAGGGTTTGACCCACTATGTGGCGCAGATCACCTATGAAGATGGAGTGGAAGTTGACCGCGCTATTTCCTCCCAACAGATGGTCACCGCTCCGCAGGATGCTATTGTGCTCCGCGGCGTGGATCGTTCCGTGATGGATCAAACTTACACCAACGTGGAGGACTATATTGTTTCCACAGACTGGTACCGTTACTCACCGCCTACCCCCGAAGAAGCTGCCGCAGCGGGAGAAGAAAAGCTGGTTCCCGGCACAGAACTGTCCTACCATGCAGCAGTACAGTTTGAAGCCACCGCTTACACCTGCAACAGTCCCAATTACCTGGGCGACGGCCGTACCTTTACCGGAACCCCCGCCCGTGTCGGTGCTATTGCTGTGGATCCCCGGGTCATTCCTTTGGGAACTAAAATGTACATCGCCTCGGCTGACGGAGAATACATCTACGGTTACTGCGTCGCAGAAGATACCGGCGCTCTCATTCAGGGCAACATCGTGGATCTGTACTACAACACCCATGATGAATGTATGAACTTCGGCCGCAGAGACATTATTATTTATTTCCTTGACTGACATAAACGCTCCGAACCTGAAGGTTCGGAGCGTTTTTTATAACGGTGCCGGTAAGTTGACCGCTTTCCGGCACCGTTATATTTCCCCGTTTATTGCAAAATCGGTCTGCACCTGCTATAATAATGAAAAATTTAATCACAAAGGAACATTTTTATGAACCAGGAACAAACCTTCCGGGATCTTGGTCTCTCGGAGGAGATCTTAAAAGCATTGGAGAAAAAGGGCTACGGCTATCCCACCAAAGTTCAGGCCGAAGCCATCCCTCCCTTTTTACAATGGAAAGATGTGATCGCAAAGGCTCCCACAGGCACCGGCAAAACCTTTGCCTTCGGAATCCCAATGATCGAGCATATTGATGCAGAATCTAAGGATTTGCAGGGATTGGTTCTTGCCCCCACCCGGGAACTGGCCATCCAGATCTGCGATGAGCTGCGCGGCCTTCTGCGGTACTATAAAAACATCCGTGTTTCCGTTGTCTACGGTGGTCAAAAAATGGAGCCGCAGATCAAGGCATTGAACGCGCATCCCCAGATTCTCGTTGCTACCCCCGGCCGTCTCATGGACCACTATAACCGAAAAAATCTCCGTCTGGATAAGATTCACACCGTGGTTCTGGACGAGGCTGACCGGATGCTGGATATGGGATTTTTTAAGGATGTGACCCATATTCTGGATAAACTCAAAAACAAAAAGAGCATGGGTCTGTTCTCTGCCACCATTTCCCAGGAAGTTATGACCGTCAGTTGGATGTATCAGCGTGACGAGGTGGAGATCACCATCCCTGCAGACCAGGAAAACAAGCCCGATATTGACCAGTATTCTCTTACCGTCTCCCCTCTGGAAAAGACAGAGACGACCCTGCGGCTCATTCGTACCATGAATTACGAACGGGTCATCGTGTTCTGCAATACAAAGCATATGTGTCAACGGCTCAGCGATGACCTTCGCCGCGCCGGACTGGATGCCGACTGCATCCACGGAGACATCCGGCAGGCCACACGGGAAAAAACCATGAAAACCTTCCGGGAGGGCAAGCTGGCGGTATTAATCGCCACCGATGTAGCTTCCCGCGGAATCGATGTGGATGATGTAGACTGCGTCATTAACTTTGATGTCCCCGAGGAAAATGAATACTATATCCACCGCATCGGCCGCACCGGAAGAGCCAAACGCAAAGGTGCCGCCTGGTCCATTCTGGGCAACTTCCCGGAAAAGGCTAAATTGGACGAGATCGCCAAGTACTCGCATTTCACCATTCGCCCCATGAAATTTACAGAAGATCATGTTTTGGTGGAAGAAGAGCTAAAAAAACCGGTGGTCCGAAAGAAGTACCGTTGACCGCCGCAGAAGAAGGCGTGCTGCTGCTGTGCTGCCGTCTGGGTGATTTAAACTGCAAACCACTGACAATGCCCCAGTTTCGCGAACTGGGGCATCGGGTGCGTGCCGGACTTACCGGAAAAGACCCTCTGCGGCAGCTTCAGGTTGCAGATCTGACCGCTTTGGGTTATGAAGAAACACAGGCAGATGAAATCCTTCGTCTATTGGACCGGGACGATCGATTATTGGCCTACCTGCACCAAGCCGAGGATCTGAATATCCACCCCATCACCCGGCTCTCTGTCGGTTATCCCCAATCTTTTTCGCAAACATTGGGGCTTTCCGCCCCACCGGTTTTGTTTTATCGGGGGGATCTGACCCTGCTGTCCACCCCCTCTGTTTCCGTAGTCGGTTCCCGGCGTCTGTTGCCGAAAAATGAAGCCTTTGCCCGGGAAAGCGGACAATACCTTTCCCGCACAGGCAGAACCCTCGTCTCCGGCGGTGCCATTGGGGCAGACCGGATCGCACAGGAGGCCTGCCTTTCCAATGGCGGATCTACTGTAATTTTCCCGGCAGACCGACTGATGGACCACCGGCCGGAGGAACGGACTTTGTATCTGTGCACTGACGGTTTTGATATTCCCTTTTCCGTCCCCCGTGCCTTGTCCCGAAATAAACTGATCCACATTCAGGGGCAAAAAACATTGGCTGTCCAATGTGCCTGCGGTGTGGGGGGCACTTGGCAGGGGTGTATGGAAAACCTGAAGTGCCATTGGTCAAAATTGTATGTCTTTGCAGACGGTTCTCAGGGAACCGTGGCATTGGCAGCGCAGGGAGCCATTCCCATTGCCCACCCATCCAAATTGGATGATTAACAAAAAAAGATGCCATCCCGTTGTTGGGATGGCATCTTTTTTAGGCTATCAGGTATTTTTCATGACCACAGTCTCAACACAATCAGACACATGCTCGCAGGAGTCAGCGCAATTTTCCATCTTGTTATACAAATCACGCCAGGAGATGATCTCCAGAACATTTTCGCAGTGAGCAGACAGGTTTTTGTTTGCCTCCAGATACAAGGCATCGCATTCTTCTTCCAATTGGTTCAGGGCGACCACTGCTGCGTGAAGCCGCTGGGGTTTCTTGAAGTTGATCAGTTCTGTAAGCATTTCCTTCATAAGTTCACAGCACCGCACCAGCATCTTGGCAAAGGTCAAAGATTCAGGTGTTGCGGAAGGAATCCCATACATATAAAAGCCCTGCAGAACTTCTTCAATGGCATCCGGCACATCATCGATACACTGGCTGATCAGGGCCAGATCTTCCCGATCAATGGGAGTCACAAAAGCCTTTGCCAATGCAGCCGCCATCTCATGCTTTTTTTCATCGCCTGCATGCTCATACTCATGCATGGTTTTGAGCATATTCTGCAGGCGGGCAGAATCATAATTTTCCAAGCACTCCACCAAATAATTGGCAGCCTTGCAGGCACAGTCGGCAGCCTGCACAAAGTTTTCAAAATAGAAACGATCCGCTTTTCCAGCCATAATATACTTCCTTCCTTCCTTAGAAGATCATCATAAAGATCTTTGTCATAATAAATCCAATGAGGCCGCAGCCGGGGAATGTCAAAATCCATGTCATACACATTTCCTTGACCACGCCAAAGTTGATTGCTTTCACATTCCGGACAGCACCGACACCCATAATCGAGGTCGTCTTGGCATGGGTCGTGGAAACAGGCAAGCTGAGAACCGAACACAGCAGCAGGGAGGTAGATGCTGCCAAGTCAGCAGAAAATCCTTGATACTTTTCCAGCTTTACCATATCCATGCCAACAGACTTGATGATCTTTTTGCCGCCGATCGCCGTACCCAATCCCATGATTACCGCACACATTACCATGATCCATGTCTCGGGCTGCATGGTTGTGGGGATATCCTGCCCTTGAGACATGAACAGGCACAGAATAATGATACCCATGAACTTCTGCCCGTCCTGTGCGCCATGCATAAAGGCAGAGTAAGCAGCACCAAAAATCTGGGCATACTTGAATACAGGCTCCGTCTTTCTCCGCTCTACATTGTAGAAAAGTTTGGTCACCAATCTGCAAATCAACCAGCCAAGGCCAAAGCCCAGCGTTACGGAAATCACAATGCCATAAAGCACCTTTACCCACTCAGAACCATTGACACCTGCAAAACTTCCGTGAAGTGCAATGGCACTGCCGGAGAGACCGGCAATCAGTGCATGACTCTCACTGGTAGGGATTCCGAAAACAAATGCAGCGGTTGCCCATGTAACAATCGCAAACATTGCCGCACTCAAAGCCACAACAGCTTCATCGGGATTGTTGCCAAAATCCACCATTTTGGTAATCGTTTGAGCAACTTTCGGACTGAGCATGGTCATAATATATACGCCCAAAAAATTAAACACGGCAGCCATAATGATTGCCGCCCGGGCAGACATACAGCGAGTGACCACGCAGGTAGCGATAGCATTGGGCGCATCTGTCCAACCATTGACCAAAATGACGCCCAACGTCAGGGCGACAGCCAAAAACAGCAGCGGGTTCTGAACCATCTGGCCCCAAAAATACGAAAGCGATAAATTCATGAAAATCCTCCCTAACAAGATGGTATCCCTCATGCAAACTCAAGATACGCCCTTATAATTATAACATATCTTGTCGGAAAGGCAAGCGAAATATCTCAAGATCAGCACAGAAGTAAAACTTATAAACAGGCAGACCATGCCAAAACCTTTTGGTCGGCATGGCTTATTTTCGATTTATTCGTTGTTATGCAGGGGGTCTATTCTTATAGTATTATACACCATTTTGGGGATTTTCCAAGCATTTTTCAAAATGGAATTTTCAAAACCCAGGGGTAAATCCCCAGGAAACCCATGCCGTAAAAAGCCCCTTTGGGCGTTTTGCTTCATTCCTCAAAGCTCGGAGTTTATCAAATATTTTCATTAAAATATTGGGTTTTTACCCCAAAAACAAAGAAAAAACCGCAAGTCGTAAAGACTTGCGGTTATGGCGGAGTGGGAGGGATTCGAACCCTCGGACGGCTTTTGACCGTCACACGATTTCCAGTCGTGCTCGTTATGACCTCTTCGATACCACTCCATCGAGCGTTGCTGTTCAAACAGCTCGCTCATCATACACGATATTGCTCGATTTGTCAAGGTGTTTTCTGATTTTTTCCGTATTTTTTCATTCTGCTTTTCGATTGTTAAAGAAGAACCGGACACCTTGCATTTTGGCAGTATTCTTTTTATCCTGCTCCAAACAGTTGACAATCATTTATTTTGCAAGATTTATATCGTATGGTTATTCACAGTTTTAACAGGTTTTGCACAGTTTGCAGCCGTTATTCCTTATTTTCTCCTTTGATTATCTCTTCACCATTCATTTCGTTGTTTACATAATTACATTTTCTCTGAAAATTTACCATAACTTTGCCATTAAAATTGCAAATTTTCCATTTTCAAAGTTTCTCCGTCAATGGCCATGGTGGCATACGCATTAAGATCCTGCCCTGCCCGTACACCGGAAAGATACTCATAATAAGCCTGTGCGCCGATCATGGCACCATTGTCTCCGCAGAGGCTTAATGGCGGCATATAAAGCGCTGCCCCCAATTTTTCCGCCGCTTGCTGCAAGTCCCGACGGATACGGGAATTGGCAGCCACACCGCCGGCAATGGCCAACTTCCCATACCCTGTCTGCTTTAGTGCCTCTATGGTTCTCGGCACGAGCATTTGGCTGACAGCCAGAGAAAAGGAAGCACACAGGGACGGAACATCCAGTTCTTCTCCTTTTTGCTCTGCATTATGGATCAGGTTGATGGCAGCCGTTTTTAATCCGGAGAAAGACATATCCAACGGGTTGCCGGTGAGTTTTGTGTGGGGCATGGGGTATTTGGTCTCATCCCCTGTCTGAGCCATACGGTCCAGTGCTGCACCGCCGGGATATGCCATTCCAAGAAGCCTTGCGACTTTATCAAAGCACTCTCCGGCCGCATCGTCCCTTGTAGTGCCAAGAATTCGGAATTTCGTATAATCCTGCACATCTACGATGAGACTGTGGCCACCGGATGCCACCAAACACAAAAACGGCGGCTCCAGTTCCGGATATGCCAGATAATTGGCAGCAATATGCCCCCGAATGTGATGAACAGGTATCAGCGGTACATTCAGCGCCATTGCTGCCGCCTTTGCAAAGTTAACACCCACCAGCACAGCCCCAATGAGGCCGGGCGCATAAGTAACCGCTATGGCATCTATGTCCTTCCGCATGAGACCGGATGTCTCCAATGCCTGCTCAGCCAATCCGGAGATCGCTTCCACATGTTTTCGCGAAGCAATTTCCGGCACCACTCCGCCATAAATTTTATGCAGCTCTACCTGAGAGGCGATGCAGTCAGTCAAAACCTTTCTGCCATCCTCTACGATCGCCACAGCAGTCTCATCACATGAGGATTCCACCGCCAGAATTTTCATGGCTCCCATTCCTTTCTGAGAATCAACGCATCCTCTTTGGGGTTGCGATAGTAATTGGGTCTTCGTCCGACCTGAATATAGCCCAAGCTGCCATAAAGTGCAATCGCCGGGGCATTGGAAACTCGCACCTCCAGGGTCAGGCTGTGGACCTGATTGGCTGCCAGTGCCCGCTGAAGCGAAAGAAGCAATGTACTTGCAATGCCCATTCTGCGATAGGCAGGTGCAACTGCCACATTCATCACATCCGCTTCACCCAGAACGCTCTGGCTGCCCACATAACCTGCAACCTCTCCCTCTGTCAAGGCTACCAGCCATAGGCTCAAAGGATTGGTCAATTCACTGCGGATGCTCTGATCCGGCCAAGGATCCCGAAAGCAGACCTTTTCCAATTCCGCAATGGCAGGCACATGGACCTCTTCCATGGGTACAATGGTAAACTCACTTTGCTTCATACCAGCTTGCTCCCTGTTTGGCTTCCACCAGCAGCGGCACATCCAGCTCCGCCACCTGCTGCATTTCTTTTTCCAGAATATCTTTCACCGTCTTGGCTTCTGCCAAGGGACATTCTGCGATCAGTTCGTCATGAACCTGCAGGATCAGTTTGGCCTTCAGCTTTTTCTGCTTCAATGCCCGATCCACTCGAATCATAGCCAGCTTGATGATGTCGGCAGCCGTACCCTGTATGGGAGAATTCAGCGCCACCCGTTCACCAAAGGATCGGAGGTTGAAGTTGCTGCTCTTCAGCTCCGGCAGATATCGCTTGCGCCCGTAAAGGGTGGTCACAAAGCCCATTTCCTTCCCTTGCAGGACGATGTTTTTCATATACTCCCGAACATTGCTGTAGTGATCCAGATAGGCATTCATGTAGGCCTTGGCTTCCTCGGGGAATACACCGATGTCCTGACTCAATGACCAGGCAGAGATGCCATAGACGATACCAAAATTGACAGCCTTGGCATTTCTTCGCATTTCGGCGGTCACCTCTTCCAAAGGCACGTGGAACACCTGAGAAGCCGTAACGGCATGGATGTCCTCACCGGAAGAGAAGGCCTTGCACATGGCCTCATCATGGGCAATATGCGCCAGGACACGAAGCTCGATCTGGCTGTAATCTGCATCCACCAACACGCAGCCGTCTCCTGCCACGAACATTTTGCGAATCTCGCTGCCCAGTTCCCGACGGACAGGAATATTCTGCAGATTGGGCTCTGCGGAGGACAGTCTGCCGGTGGCTGTGACCATATTTTGGAAGGTGGTATGGATGCGGCCGTCTTCGGCGATCTCCTTCAGAAGTCCTTCGGCATAGGTGGAAGACAGCTTGGTCAGCATCCGATATTCCAGCACCGCATCTACGATGGGGTGCATGGGGCGAAGTTTTTCCAAGACTTCTGCATTGGTGGAATAACCGGTTTTGGTCTTTTTGACCGGAGGCAAGCCCAATTTTTCAAACAAGATCTCCCCCAATTGCTTGGGGGACAGAATATTAAATTCCTCTCCTGCCAGATCGTAGACCTGCTGCTGGGCTTCTGTGATCCGTCCGTTCAGCATGGAGGCAAAGGACATCAGTGCCATCCGATCGACGGTTATGCCGGTTCGCTCCATGTCAGACAAGACATCGCACAAAGGCAATTCGATCTCATAGTAAAGCTGCTCCAGGCTCTGCTTTCGCAGCTGCTCTTCCAAAATAGGCTTCAATTTCCAAAGGGCTGCCCCTTCCCCTGCCAAATCGCTGACGGTCTCATTGAGATAGGTCGCCGAAAGCTTTCGGAGGGAGTAATCACCCAAAGAGGCATCCAGGGTATAGGCAGCAAGGGCTGCATCAAAGGGCGTCTGCTCTATCTTCCAGCCCAGCTCCAACAGCTTGCTGCGCAGGTTCTTCCAATCGGCACAAACTCTGGGGGCATCGGATTCCCACAGAGGCTTCACAGTATCCAAATCGGTGACGCAAACACCCTTGTCCCATGCTACTGCGGCTTCCTTTTCAGAAACTGCCAAGGCGAATGCCATTCCCGCCTCCGGCAGGCAGGCGCAGCTGCAGACCTGTGCTTCTTTTTCCACAGGGGCTGCAGAGACTGCGTTAAGCCCATAGCGATCCATCAGCTTTATAAACTCCAGCCGCAGGAACAAGGTTTTCAGTTCCTCCCGGTTAACAGGCTGACAAAGGGCATCCTCCGGCCGGAACTGAATGGGTGCTTCACAACGAATGGTCGCAAGATCATAGGAAAGTCTGGCATTTTCTTCGCCATTTTTCAGCTTATTTCGCAAATTTTCCTTGATCTGATCACTTTCAATGTTCTCATAAACCCCATCCAGAGAGCCAAACTTCAGAAGAAGATCCGTGGCTGTCTTGGGACCGACCCCGGCAACACCGGGAATATTGTCCGAACTGTCACCCATAAGTGCTTTCAGGTCAATGAGGGTTTTGGGTTCAAAGCCGTAATCCTGCCGGAACTGTTCCGGTGTATAGAGGGTCGTGGTGGTCTGGCCGGCTCTGGTGGTCACCAGCTTCACGGACACGCAGTCGTTGACCAGCTGCAGGCTGTCCCGATCACCGGTAATAATGGTACACTTCCAGCCCTGTTCACAGCAAATTCGGCTGACCGTACCAATGACATCGTCTGCCTCCCAGCCCTGACATTCGTAGATGGGAATGTTCATGGCAGAGAGCACCTGCTTCATCACCGGCATCTGCATGGCCAGCTCCTCCGGCATCCCGTGCCGGGTGGCTTTGTAGCCATCATACTGCAGATGTCGGAACGTCGGCCCGTGGAGATCAAACGCCACACACAGCGCATCGGGTTTATCTTCCTGCTCCAGCTTGTACAAAATATTCAAAAACCCGAAAATTGCATTGGTAAACAAGCCTTCTCTGGTGCTCAATGGGCGAATCCCATAAAAAGCCCGGTTGATGACGCTGTTTCCGTCTAAAATCATCAAGTTCATACACCGGCCATCCTTTCCTTTGTTTTTATTATAGCACAAGACGCCCCATATTCAAAATAGAAAAAGGCGGCCAAAGCCGCCTTTTTCTGTACCATTACACTCGTTTCCACTTGGCTCCGCCGGGAATGTCCGTCACTTCGATTCCCTGTGCTTTCAATTCATCCCGGATGCGGTCAGCCTCAGCAAAATTCTTCGCTTTCTTCGCATCCTGCCGGGCTCGGATCAGGGTTTCCACCTCTGCATCGCCTTCGCCGCTTTCACTAATGACTGTAAATTCACCCGCTTTGGGAGCTGCTGCCATCTCTTTGCGTTTCTGCTCAGCCTTTTTCATGAGATCCAGACCCAGAACATAGTCAAAGTCTGCCAGAACTGCCAGCTTGGTCTGATCGTCGGTGGGATACTTCAGAGCATCGTAGACTGCGGTGATTGCCAAAGAGGTGTTCAGATCATTGCTCAGAGCCGTGACGAACTTCTGCTTCATGGCATCGAAAGCCGCCTGATCGATGGGGGCATCGGAGGGCTTCAGAGCTGCGATCTTCTGCACCATCTTTCCATAGGTCACCGTGGCATTATCCAGGTTTTCCCAGGAAAACACCAGATTTTTCCGGTAATGGCTCTGAAGGCAGAACAGGCGGTAAGCCAGAGGGTCATAGCCCTTTTCTTCCAACAGACTGACCGTTAAAAACTCACCCTTAGATTTAGACATCTTGCCTGAATTGGTATTCAGATGATGGACATGCATCCAGTAGTTACACCATTTGTGACCGAGGTAGCTCTCAGACTGGGCGATCTCATTGGTATGATGGGGGAAGGCATTATCAATTCCTCCGCAATGGATATCCAGATCCTCACCCAGATGCTTTAAGGAGATGCCGGAGCATTCAATATGCCACCCGGGGTAGCCGACACCCCAAGGGCTATCCCACTTGAGGGCCTGATCTTCAAACTTGGACTTGGTGAACCAGAGGACGAAGTCGTTCTTGTTGCGCTTGTTGGTATCTTCCTCCACGCCTTCCCGGACGCCAACTGCCAGATCTTCTTCGTCGTGGTCGTTGAAAATATAGTAACGGTCCAGCTTGGAAGCATCAAAATAAATATTGCCGCCGGCTTCGTAGGCAAAGCCTTTTTCCAGAAGCCGGGAAATGATCTTGATATATTCATCAATGCAATTGGTGGCAGGCTCCACCACATCGGGCCGCTTGATGTTCAGCTTTTTGCAGTCGGCGAAGAAGGCATCGGTATAAAACTGAGCGATCTCCATGACCGTTTTATTTTCCCGCTTAGCACCCTTGAGCATCTTATCCTCGCCTGTATCGGCATCGGAAGCCAGATGGCCCACATCGGTAATGTTCATGACCCGCTTGACATTGTAGCCTGCATACCGCAGAGTCTTTTCCAGCACATCCTCCATAATGTAGGAACGCAGGTTTCCTATGTGTGCAAAATGATAGACTGTGGGCCCACAGGTGTACATTTTAACCAAATTGGGGTCATTGGGAGTAAATTCTTCCTTTTTTCTTGTGGCAGAGTTATACAAATACATGAGCTTTCCTCCTATGTGTTTTCCTGTCTTGCAGCCGCGTCCAGACGGGCTTCCAGTTCCATGATCTGCTGCCGAAGCTGCTCGATCTCCAGCATGATGGGATCCGGTGTGTGCACATGGTCCAGTTTTTCTCCGCTGAGTTTTACCACTCTTCCGGGAACACCGACCACCGTTGCTCCCTCCGGTACTTCCCGCAATACCACGGAATTGGCAGCAATACGGGCATTGTCACCGACCTTGAATGGGCCAAGGACCTTGGCACCGCTGCCCACCATAACGTTATTGCCCAAGGTGGGATGACGCTTGCCCACATCCTTGCCTGTGCCGCCCAGGGTGACATTCTGATACAGCAGGCAGTCGTCGCCGATCTCTGTGGTTTCTCCAATGACGATTCCCGTACCGTGGTCAATGACCAGCCGCCGTCCAATGACGGCACCGGGATGGATCTCAATGCCTGTGAAGAATTTAGTAACTTGGCTGAGCCACCTTGCCAAAAATTTGCACTTGTGGATATGCAGCCAGTGGGCGATTCGATACCAGATAGTGGCATGAAGCCCATTATATAACAGAAGAATCTCCAAACCGCTCTTGGCAGCCGGGTCATTTCTTTTGTATGCGCGGATGTCCTCCAGAATATGCATAGTCTCCTCCAAACAAAAAGCCCGCCCCTTGAATTTCTATCAAGAGGCGGGTCATAAAACTCGCGGTTCCACTCTGATTTATCGCTTATAGCCTTGACGCGGCCAACGGGGTCTCCCCTCGCTCCCGAACGCACTTTCCCGTCGACAGCCTGCCTCCGCTTTCAGCCGGTGACGGAGGCTCTCTGCAGGCCGCGTGTAACGGTACTCTTTTCGATCCACGCGATATGAAATTACTTCATTATATTAACATTTGCCGGGCTTTGTGTCAAGATGGCCTTAAAAAATCTTCTTTTTCTCCAAAATCTCCATTATTTGTGCCACACGGGCATCCCAGGAGCTTTTTTTGCCCTCGGCCATACGAGCCTTTGTCCGTTCCGGCTGTGTGTCTTTCAGTGCAGCGGCACAGCAGGCAGAGAATTCTTCTGCCGTAGCGGCAATGTGGATCACAGGGGCATACTGCATGACCTGATCCGGTTGCGGGGTGGACACGATGGGTTTCCCGGTAGCCAGATATTCATAGAATTTCAAGGGACTGACATCCTTGCTGAGATCGCCGGAGGCAAACAGATTCAGGCAAGCATCAAATTGCCGGATATAGGCAGGCAGTTTCTCATTGGGCTTAAGGCCGAGAAAATGGCAGTTTTCCAGCTCCCGCAGGCGGCTCAGATTCACGCCGGGATTTTCCCTGCCGATAAACACGAAGCTCCACTCCGGATGCGCCTTTGCTGCCGCTTCCAAAAAGCCATACTCGATACATTCCTGCAAAGCTCCCACAAAGCCAAAAATCGGTTTGGGGATATCCTGCATATCTTCCGGGCAGGGCAGCTCCTCTGCTGCCTTAGAAAACCGTTCATAATTTGCACCGTTGGGAATGAAAACTGTTTGCCCGTTGACGGTTTTCAGCCGTTCTGCCAGACCGGATGCCGTAGCAAAAACCTGATCGCATTTTGCCGCCAGTTCCAGCTCCATGGCATCCACCAGCAGGGGGTCCATCAGGCCGCCGTAGGCAGAATGGCGATCCACGCAGTCATAGATCAGCGCACTGTGGGGAATGTGATCCACACAATCCACCGTCACAGGGCTGTAAACCCACAGAACAGGGGCATTCATACCATGGTCTGCCATACGCTTTTTTACATAACGTGCCACACGCTTTTGATTCCATTTATTGATAAAGCGAAATTGATTGAAAAAAGGCAATACCGGCGGCAGGGCATAAACCGTCAGCCCCGGCTTTACTTCTTCCCCGGAAGCCCGGTATGCTTTCAATTTCGGACGTGCCTGTTTGTCCCGCAGCGGTGCCAAATAGGTAATGGACGGGTCAAAATAGAGAATCTGTGCATCTTCCATCCGGCTCATGATCTGCTGTTTCCGGGTGGGAATAGGATACCACGGAGAAGTGGCAAGACAGACGATTTGCTTCATTTGGGTTCCTCCAAAAACATACGGGCGGCGGTTTCGTTTTCTTCAGCCAATCGGCACAGGGCTTGGGCGTTGTAAGGATTGATTCCCTCTTCCAATGCCTGTGTTGTCATGGCATGAAGGGCATCTGCCTCCACATCCTCAAGATGAATATAGCGTTTTTGTCCCAAATAGTCCAAAAATCCGGAAACTTTCGGGTCATAGACCACGCCAACCAGAGGAATTCCCAAGCCGGCAGCAAAAATCAAGGCGTGCAGACGCATAGATACCAACACCTGCATCCTGCCCATAAGCCCCACGATCAAGTGCCCGTCATGGGGTGCCGCCATCACATGGTGGGGACACTGCACCAGACTTGCCGCTTTCCGGCTGATCTCCATATCTCTTCCCGGCTCCAGAGCAAAAAACACCGGAATTATCCCATGATTTTCATAGAGGCTTTGGGCTTCCCTGGCAAAAATCGGCAGTTTTTCTTCTACACCCTTCCACGGCCGCAGGACAAACATGGCATAGTTTCCCTGTGGTTCTATCTTCTGAGACAGCAGGGAGCTGTCTACCTTATCCGGGGCAGCAGGTCTAAGAAGCAAAGCCGGATCGGCAGTAATGCGGACTTCAGGCCGGGACACGCCCATATCCTGCAATTCTTTGGCGCTCTGCGGGTCTCGCAGCGTAATACAATCGACACAGCGGTCAATGACTCTGCCGGCAGTCTTTCTGTTTTTATGCACAGATACCGGGCCAATACCGCAGCCGTACATCAATACCCGATTGCCCCGCCATTTGGCCATGGCAATATTGCTCAGATAATACTGCAGGCTGCGGGTACTTGTAACATCCTGAATGAGCGTGCCGCCGCCGTTGATATACAGTCGGGTTTTTCCCATTCGTTTTAAGAATCTCAAAAAATCAAACGTATGGATGGCTTCCACCCGATACCGCAGCCGCGTCTCTTTTGGATTTCTGGAAAGAACATACAGCGGCACATCCGGGTCAATATTTTTCATCTGCTGCAAAATTGCTTCCAGAATACTGTCATCACCGGCATTGCCTTTGCCATAGGCACCGCAGATAAGGATCCCGTCCCGTTTGAACTGCGGCCGTGCCTCTCTGCGCAAAATGGCCTTGTATATCTCCGTTTGCTTTTCCACCGTGGCATCCACAGAAAAATGAGTTTTAGCACGAAGGTACAAAGCTTCTCCCAATTTTTCACGAAAAGACTTGTCGGAAGCAAGCGTTACCATTTGCTCTGCCAACTGTTCGTACTGCTGTGCCTCAAACAAAAGGCCGCAGACTCCATGTTCGATCAGCAGAGGCACGCCGCCCACCCTGGATGCGATGGTCGCACAGTGCATCCTTGCTCCTTCTGTCAGGGCATAGGGAAATGTCTCGCTAAGAGAGGTCAGGGTATTCACATCCAATGCATTATAAAAACTGTCTGTATCCTCCACCCAGCCGGCAAAGACATAGGTCCCTTGGGGGCAGCATTGTTCTGCCAGCGCTTCCAGTTCCCGCCGCTGTTCTCCGTCTCCGGCAATGACCAGACGGATATTGGAAGCGGTTTTACAGGCAAGTCCAAAGCCGCGAATCAGTGTAGCCACATCTTTGACGGCAGAAAGCCTTGCCGCGATGCCAAAGATCACATCCCCTTCACCTGCTTCCAGACCGATGCTGCGAAGGTATTCCGTGCGCGTCATCTTTAGCGTAACAGGCGCAAAATCCACACCGTTATAAATGGCAAACATGGTTTGGGGATCGAAGCCACGGGTAATCAGCAGGTCTGCCATGGCATCGGAAACACCGATATGATACGGAATTCTTCTTACACAAATGGTATTGATCGTACCGTATGTCAGATGATGAAAGGGTCTTCCCAGATAATCCAGCCGATAGTCGCTGTGAACGGTAGTGACCATAGGTACAGAAACACGGTGCCGCAGAAGTGTACCGGTCAGGTTTGCGCGAGAGCCATGGCAGTGGACGATTTGAAATCCTTCGGAAACGATTTGGTCTGCCAGAATCTTAATCACGGAAGGCAAGCTTCCCGTAAGCACCTGTGTATCGATGCCCATTTCTCTTGCCTCCTGTGCAAAAGCACCATCCATAAAGCAGACCAAACGAATGGTCTGCGTTTTGGTCAAGCCCTGCAGCAAACTCAGTACATGCGTTTTTGCTCCGCCCACATCGCCGCCGGATATCAAGTGGATGATCTTCATTTGCAAAACTCCTTCCCCTTTTTCGGGTACATGGACCGTTTCCGGTCATGCTTCCGTTACCAGCTTGCCGCAAATATGCTCCGGCGTCAGCCGTAAAAGAAGCGTCCTGTGTGCCGCCCGCTGAATTTCTTCCTGAATGTAGGTTTCATCCTGGGTGAATTTATAACTGAGCTTTGTTGTGACGGAAATGATAAGATCCATATCCTCCACGATCTCGATTTTCCCGAAAACGATAACGCTTTTTACCTTCCATGCCCATTGGCCTTCCTCGCGAGTGCCTTTGTCATAGGTGCAGAAGGACACCTTATGGCATTTTCTCAGAGAGTCCAGCCTGTGACCCTCATTTCCGCAGTGGAAGTAGAGGACACCCTCGTCTTCGTCATACCAGTGGTTCATGGGCATGCCGTAGGGATACCCGTCCTCACCCATGACCGACAGGACCCCTCGGTTCTCACTCTTCAGAATTTGAATACACTCCCCCATGGAGAGCTGTTTATTCTTTCTGACCAATTCTCTGAACATGCCGCACACCTCACCGATCTTCATTTATTTCTGCGGAAGAAAGCACATGTGTTCATATACCTCTTGAGAAATACAACATATTGGGGTATAATACAATTATTGTAATATTATAGTCCATTTTCTTCAAAATGGCAACACACAGGAGGTATCTATGAAAATGATAGATAAAAATGGACGGTTGTTCGGAAAACTGAACATCATCGACCTGGCGGTCATTTTGATCGTTGTCGTTGTCGTGGCCGCTCTTGGTATGAAGTTCTTCGGTAACGATGTGGTAGAATCCGTCACCAGCCCCGATGTTTCCATTCGCTATGAAGTTGTCTGTAAAGATGTCCCTCAAAATGTGGCCGACTACTGCACCGCCAACTATGCCCAGCAGCTCCTCAGCAGCGGCAAACTGCTTAATGCCTACATTACCGGCTGTACCGCAGAAGAAACCGAAGATGGTTATGATTTATATTTTACCATTGAGGGAACTGCCAGTTACACCGGCAATACCTACGCTCTCGGGTCTCAGGAAGTCCGGGTCGGCATGGAGCATTTGGTAAAGACCTCCAAGATCGAATGCGAAGGCATTATCAGCGCTCTGGAGGCTAAGCATGGTTAATGCACTGAAAAGCTGTCTCATCTGGCGTGCTGTGCTGGCTGTGGGAGGTTTTTTCGGGCGGTTGTTTACAAGCAGCATCGTACTGCAGACCATTGCTCGCTGGTGGAAAGAAAGCGGCACCTGCAAACGTCTGCGCCACTGGCTCAGTCGGGATGCAGAGCATTGTGACCGTGCAGGAATCACCCGTTTCTTTGCCCGGTGCAACGGTGCTCTGGCGAAGGTTCATTGGCCTTTTGATTGGTTCCGCAGCAGTCTGCCGGGTCGGTGCTATGGTGCCATATTCCGCTGGGGCAGCAACAGCAAGCTCTTCGGCTGGCTGTTCTCCAGAGGTCTGACAGGCTTCATTCTGACCGCCCTTGGGCTTTACTGCGGCGTAGACTTCCTCCTGCGGGATGTGCTTTCCTTGACCGCTGTTGCCTCCATCTGGGATGAAGGGTTGCTGGCTCTCAGCGCTTTCTGGATTCTGCGGCTTCGGATGGATCGGGAAACGCCCATGGAAACCAGAGCCAATGCCTTGGATTTGCCCATTCTCCTGTTTATGACCCTCGGTTTCTGGCTCATGAACACCATCTTCGATTATTATTTCATCTCCATGGACGGCTACCGGGCTACGGTGCAGTATATGCTGTGGTTCTTCGTGGTCACAAGACTCCTTCGGGATGACAAAGACTTCATGCTTTTGTACTATGTGCTGGTGGTGCTGGCCACAGCCATTGCCATTCACGGTATATATCAGTTCATCGCAGCAGTACCCATTCCTTCCCACTGGACCGATCAGGCAGAACAATCCGTTCGTACCCGAGTGTTTTCCATTTTCGGAAGCCCCAACATCATGGCGGATTACATGGTCATGTTTGCCCCCATGGCTGCCGGTCTTGCCTACTACCTGAAAAAGCCGTGGCAGAAAGTACTGGCTTGGGCCTGTACCTTCCTCATGTGCTTCGGGTGCCTGTTTACCATGTCCCGTGCAGGCTGGATGGCCATGGCTCTGGCCGTAGTGGTATTTTGTCTGATCGTGGACAAGCGGCTCTTCGCCCTTTTGGCCGCCGCAGGCATCGGTGCCTGTTTCCTGCCCTTCGTGGCCAGCCGTATCGGGTATCTGTTCACGGAGCAGTTTGCAGAATCCACCGTCCGGGGCGGAAGAAGCGGCAGATGGCACTTTGGTCTGAATTACCTCAAAGAATCCGGCCATCCCTGGCTGGGCCTGGGTCTTGGAATGTTCGGCGGTGCCATTGCCGTCCAGAACAAGATCATCGACCAATGGGATTACTTCTATATGGATAACTACTACCTCAAAATCATGGCAGAAATGGGTTATCTGGGCTTTGCCGCCTTTGTGATTTTGCTGGTGTTCCTGTTGGTGGTATCCTGCCGCAGTATTTTCCGGGCAGGAAGGCCGCAAGAAGCTTCCAACTCCATGAAGCCTCTGGCCGCCGGTATTTTCGCCGGTATCTGCGGCGTGCTGCTGCACTGCTATTTTGAGAACATCTTCGAAGAACCTTATATGATGGCTTATTTCTGGATCTTCGCCGCTATGATCGTCTATATCGGCTTCTTCCGGAAGAAAAAAGACATCTGACAAAAAACAGTTGACAGGTGCAGCAAAAAATTGCTGCACCTGTTCTTTTCAGCATTTACAGTCGCTTTTGCAATTTTAGGATTGACAAAGACAATTCCGACTGACATTTCGATGCCGTGGGGTATTTCATAGTTTGTCGAGAATTTAGGAGAGCGTAGAGACGGATTGCCACGCACCTGCGGTGCTCGCAATGACACGAATTAAGACGCTGGCAGTTCTTTTCGGGTAAACCTTACATTTTATGCGCGCCGGGAGGGGTGTGGGGGAGAGTGGCTTGATTTGCGGGAGCAAATCTTCAACGCTCTCCCCCACGGCCTTTTTCATCCAATGCTTTTGTGGCCTGACAAAAGCATTGGCCTGCGGAGCATAACAGACTTCCTGCACACACCTCTCAGTCTCGCTGACGCTCGACAGCTCCCCTCAAGAGGAGCCTTTTTTCTCCTCCCACGCAAAAAAAGCCCGCAGTCAGATGACTGCGGGCTTACTGTTATTCTGACAGATCAGAAATTACTCTTCGATCTCGATAACGACACCGGAACCGACGGTACGGCCGCCTTCACGGATAGCGAAGCGGAGGCCCTTTTCGATAGCGATGGGAGGGATCAGTTCGACCTTCATGTCGACGTTATCGCCGGGCATGCACATCTCGGTGCCTTCGGGCAGGTTGATGATGCCGGTAACGTCAGTGGTACGGAAGTAGAACTGAGGACGATAGTTGTTGAAGAAGGGAGTGTGACGGCCGCCTTCTTCCTTGGACAGGACGTAAACCTGGCCAACGAACTTGGTCAGAGGCTTGATGGAACCGGGCTTAGCCAGAACCTGGCCACGCTCGATGGACTTCTTGTCAACGCCGCGGAGCAGAGCGCCGATGGTGTCGCCGGCTTCTGCGTAATCCATCAGCTTGTGGAACATTTCGATGTCGGTAACGACGGTGGAGCGGGACGCTTCAGTCAGGCCGACGATTTCGACGGGATCGTTCTTGTTGAGCTGGCCACGCTCGACACGACCGGTAGCAACGGTGCCACGGCCGGAGATGGTGAAGACGTCCTCAACGGGCATCAGGAAGGGCATATCAGCCTTACGGTCAGGAGTGGGGATATAGTTGTCAACAGCGTCCATCAGTTCCTTGATGCAGGCGAAGTCGGGATCGTCGGGGTTGCCGGACTCGTTGGTGACAGCCAGCAGAGCGGAGCCCTGAACAACGGGAATATCGTCGCCGGGGAAGTCGTAGTAAGACAGAGTCTCACGGATTTCCATTTCGACCAGCTCCAGCAGCTCGGCATCGTCAACCTGATCGCACTTGTTCATGAAAACAACGATTGCAGGAACGCCGACCTGACGGGCCAGCAGGATGTGCTCCTTGGTCTGAGCCATGGGGCCATCGGTAGCAGCGATAACCAGGATAGCGCCGTCCATCTGAGCAGCACCGGTGATCATGTTCTTAATGTAGTCAGCGTGACCCGGGCAGTCAACGTGAGCATAGTGACGGGCGTCAGTCTGATACTCAACGTGAGCGGTGTTGATGGTGATACCACGCTCGCGCTCTTCGGGAGCCTTATCGATGGTGGAGTAATCAACGTAGTCAGCCTTGCCCTGCATACCCAGATACTTGGTGATAGCAGCGGTCAGGGTGGTCTTACCATGGTCAACGTGACCGATGGTACCAATGTTTACATGGGGCTTGTCTTTAATAAACTTCTGCTTTGCCATTTGGAAAATCCTCCTTATAGGTTTGTTTGTTATTTTTTCGTTTTCCTGCCATCCATCATACTACAAAAGTTGCTGAATGACAAGTAGAATTTAACCTCTGGAACGCTTCGCGATAATTTCTTCCTGCAAAGACTTGGGCAGCTCGATATAATGGCTGGGTTCCATGGCGTACTGGCCACGGCCCTGGGTCTTGCTGCGCAGGTCGGTTGCATAACCGAACATATTTGCAAGAGGAACGTTGGCATCCACCTGAACCGCACCGCTGCGCATCTCCTGACCCAGGACATTACCGCGGCGGGAACTGATATCGCCGATGACGTTGCCAGTGTACTCATCGGGAACGATGACAGCAACCTTCATGATGGGCTCGAGAATGACGGGGTTTGCCTTGCGGCAGGCTTCTTTGAATGCCATGGAGCCGGCGATCTTAAATGCCATTTCAGAGGAGTCGACCTCGTGATAGGAACCGTCGAACAAAGTGACCTTGACGTCCACCACATTGTAACCGGCAAGAACACCGGCCTGCATGGCGCCCTGAATACCGGCGTCCACCGCAGGGATATATTCCTTGGGGATGGCACCGCCGACCACGGCGTTGATGAACTCGTAGCCCTTACCGGACTCGTTGGGTTCCACACGGATCTTAACATGGCCATACTGGCCCTTACCGCCGGACTGGCGGGCATACTTGGTATCCTGCTCCACTTCCTTGCGGATGGTCTCTTTGTAAGCGACCTGGGGAGCACCAACATTGGCTTCCACCTTGAACTCCCGCAGCAGACGGTCCACAATGATCTCCAGATGGAGCTCTCCCATACCGGCAATGATGGTCTGACCCGTTTCATCGTCAGTGTAGGTGCGGAAGGTGGGGTCTTCTTCTGCCAACTTCATCAGTGCGATACCCATCTTTTCCTGACCGGCTTTGGTCTTGGGTTCGATGGCAACACGGATAACAGGCTCGGGGAATTCCATGGATTCCAGAATGATGGGATGGTCCATATCGCAGAGAGTATCACCGGTGGTGGTATTTTTCAGACCAACAGCGGCGGCAATATCACCGGAATAGACCATTTCGATGTCTTCCCGATGGTTGGCGTGCATCCGCAGGATACGACCCATACGCTCCTTGTTGCCCTTGGATGCGTTGAGCACCGTAGAGCCGGAGGACAGGGTTCCGGAATAAACCCGGAAGAAGCACAGCTTACCAACATAGGGGTCGGTAGCGATCTTGAAGGCCAGAGCGGAGAAGGGAGCGTTGTCATCGGACTCACGCTTGTCTTCTGCGCCGGTTTCGGGATCGGTACCGGCAATGGCAGGAATATCGAGGGGTGAGGGCATGAATGCCACGATATTATCCAGCAACTGGATAACGCCCTTGTTCTTGTAGGATGTGCCGCAGCATACAGGGACCATGCGAACACCGATGGTACCCTTACGCAGAGCGCGGTAGATCAGCTCTTCGGGAACGGCTTCGCCCTCCAGATAGAGCATCATGATCTCCTCGTCCTCTTCGGAGACGGCATCCATGAGCTTTTCACGGTATTCATTGGCCAGATCCACCATATCGGCGGGGATCTCTTCTTCCCGGCAATCCTTGCCCAGATCATCATAGAAGACGATAGCCTTCATTTTGATCAGGTCAACAACGCCCTTAAAGTCGGCTTCGGAGCCGATGGGCAGCTGAACGGGAACGGCATTACACTTCAGACGGTCCTGCATCATATCCAGAACGTGATAGAAATCAGCGCCCATGATGTCCATCTTGTTGACGTACACCATACGGGGGACATGATACTTATCGGCCTGACGCCAGACAGTTTCCGTCTGGGGCTCAACGCCACCCTTGGCACACAGGACAGTAACAGAACCGTCCAGCACGCGCAGGGAACGCTCCACTTCCACAGTGAAGTCCACGTGTCCCGGAGTATCGATCAGATTGATCCGATGATCCTTCCAGAAACAGGTGGTAGCAGCGGAAGTGATGGTGATGCCGCGCTCCTGCTCCTGGGCCATCCAGTCCATGGTAGCAGTACCGTCGTGGGTCTCACCGATCTTGTAGTTCACGCCGGTGTAGAACAAAATACGCTCGGACGTGGTGGTCTTGCCTGCATCGATATGAGCCATGATGCCAATATTGCGGGTATTTTCGAGGGAATATTGTCTGGGCATTCTTTAGCTCCTTTTTCTTTACCAGCGGAAATGAGAGAACGCCTTGTTGGCTTCTGCCATCTTGTGCGTATCCTCACGCTTTTTCACAGCAGCACCGGTGTTGTTGCAGGCATCCATCAGCTCACCGGCCAAACGCTCGATCATAGTCTTTTCGCTGCGGGCGCGGCTGTAATTGATCAGCCAGCGCAGGCCGAGAGTCTGACGGCGTTCGGGACGGACTTCGATGGGAACCTGATAGTTGGCACCACCGACACGGCGGGTCTTGACTTCCACAACGGGCATGATATTTTCCATAGCCTGAGTGAACGCCTCGAGACCATTCTTGCCGGTCTTTTCTTCAACGATTTCAAATGCACCATAAACGATTTTCTGTGCGACACCCTTCTTGCCGTCCAGCATGATGCTGTTGACGAGCTTGGTGACCAGCACGGAATTATACATCGGATCCGGCAGCACTTCTCTTTTGGGAACATTACCTCTTCTGGGCACTTCGCTTCCCTCCTTCATAAAATGCTTTCATGGGTACTTCGAAAGTGTGACTTTCGTTGGTGCCAGGCCAAGAGGTTTCTCTATATTAACCCACTCAGCAAGGCGCTGCCTTGCAATAAGGCATAGTTGCATACAAATTGGGGCGGGTTTGAATTACTTCTTGCCGGCCTTGGGACGCTTGGCACCGTACTTGGAGCGAGCCTGCATACGGCCCTGGACACCCTGGGTATCAAGGGTACCACGGATGATGTGGTAACGGACACCGGGAAGGTCCTTGACACGGCCGCCTCTGATCAGCACCACGGAGTGCTCCTGCAGGTTGTGACCAACACCGGGGATATAAGTGGAAACCTCATAGCCGTTGGTGAGACGCACACGGGCGATCTTACGCAGAGCGGAGTTGGGCTTCTTGGGGGTGGTGGTACGAACAGCGGTGCACACGCCTCTCTTCTGGGGAGAAGACAGATCGGTAGCGCAGTTCTTCAGAGTATTCATACCCTTCTGCAGAGCGGGAGCGGTGGACTTGTAGGTGACCTGCTCTCTGCCCTTACGGACCAGCTGATTAAAAGTAGGCATTCAGTATTTCCTCCTTTCTCAAAGAATGGCTGCTTGGCAGCATTTATTTTATCCCGAAATATCAAAGATATTCCGTTGGGACCGAATTTTACCGGCTCAGTTCAGCAACCCTGCCGCAGCAGCGCCTACCGCGATGCCGCAAGCGGTACCCAGCTCTGCCATGGTGGGGACCATTACCACTTCCACACCAAGTTCGGCACACGCTTCTGCCAGGGGTTCTGTCAGCCGGGGGTCTGCATTTTGCGCCAGATAAGCACGGAGGATGCGTCCGTCTTTTAAGGACTTTTTAAACTGCTTAATGCCGACGACCTTACGCTGTGTTTTCAGTTCGTCCAGCATTTTCATTCCTCCGATTTCGCTTTCTGCGCATAAACTCACACGATTATGAATTATAGCAGATTGAACGAATTTCGTCAATAAAAATCGTGAATTTCACAGAAAAATTTTTCATTTGTCCGTACTTTTCAAAGGTTTCTCTGTCCGCTTATAACAGATTCTCCGCTTTTTATTCCTTCATCAGTTTTTTCCTTGCCAGATTGATGGTTCCTTCCTGCATGGAACTGATCCACTGCAAACTTTTCCCGCAGCCCAGGGCCACACAAGTCTCCGGATCATCCGCTACCATGCAGGCAATTTCCGTCCGCTCGTAGATCAGCTTGTCCATGCCCCAGATCTGGCTGCCGCCACCTGTGAGAACAATGCCGTTTTTTGCCACATCGGACACCAGTTCCGGACTGGACAGTTCCAAAATGGAAAGCACCTCGTCCACGATCCGCCATGCAGGACGGCGCATCGTCTCCAGCAGTTCCGAAGATGTGATCAGCACTTCCCGGGGCAAACCGGTTCGCAAATCCCTTCCCTTGACCATCATGGAAACTTCTTCCGGCCGCAGGGCAACGCAGCCGATGGTAATTTTGATCTCTTCCGCCGTAGTGGCACCGATGAGCAAACCGTGACGGCGGCGGACATACGAAACAATGGTATCATCAAAGGTATCACCGGCCACTTTGATGGAAGAAGAAACGGCAATATCATTGATGCTCAAAACGGCAATATCCGTCGTACCGCCGCCGATATCCACCACCATACGTCCATTGGGGGCATTCAGGTCCAGCCCCGCACCCAATGCCGCTGCAAACGGTTCTTCAATGAGATAGACCCGTCGGGCACCGGCTTCCATTGCCGCCTGAATGACGGCGCGTTCCTCTACTTCCGTCACACCGCTGGGAACACAGACCACCACTCTGGGTTTGACCAGAGCGTATCGAATGATTTTTTTCAAAAACTGCGTCAGCATTTTCTCCGTCATTTCATAGTCGGAGATCACGCCCTCTCTCAAGGGACGAACCGCCACCACATTCCCCGGGGTACGGCCCAGCATATTTCGGGCAGCAGCGCCCACCTGCAGCACCTTGCCCGTATTTTTATCAATGGCAACCACAGAGGGCTCGCGAAGAACGATGCCCTCCCCTTCTGCATAGACCAGCACATTGGCTGTACCAAGGTCAATGCCCAAATCTCTGGATAATTTCATCATAAGATCACCTGCTTATTCTTTTTCCCTGTGTACCGCTGCGATCACAGCACACACCAATTTCCCCGCGCCTGCCAGTTTCAGCACCTTGCCGCATTCGGATAAGGTTGCCCCGGTGGTCAGCACGTCATCGACCAATAAAATTCTCTTTCCCTCGATCGCTTCCGGGTCCACAGCCCGGTAGGCACCGAGGACATTGGCTCTTCGCATGGCAGCGTTTGCCGTTTTGGACTGCTTGGCATTGTGCCGTACCTTTTTCAGCGTACAAACAGCCTCCGTCCCCAGGGCTTTTGCCAAAGCCTGGGCCAGCAGCTTCGATTGATCAAACCCTCTTGTCCAAACGCGCTGCCAACTGCAAGGGACCCATGAGATCATATCAAATTTCCCGGTCAGCTTGTCCCGAACAGAAACAGCCATCCATTGTGCAAACTGCTCCACATAAGACTGCATCCCATGAAATTTCATTCTGCGAACAGCTTCGCTGATCGGGGCTTCATAGAAAAACGGTACAGCACAGCTTTCAAAAAAGGGAATCTGTTCAGCTTCCCCGGAAAACTCCGGCAAATCACTGCTTTCACAGTCCCGACACAGCGTCCGCTCCTCTTTTTTCAGCAAAGCACCGCAGAGCATACACTTGGGCGGAAACAGCAAATCCAGCACCACATTCACCAATTCGCTCATTCCCTGGCCTCCAGACGCAGCTTCAGACCGCTGTACCGCCTGGTCTGCCGATCATTGGAAACCATGGCAGCCACCACTTCTTCGTTTCCCACAAGGATGAGCAGATCCTTGGCCCGGGTGATCGCCGTATACAGAACGCTTCTGGTCAAAAGATACCGGCTGCCCTGCCATGCTGTGAGGATCACCGCACGGTATTCACTTCCCTGGCTCTTATGAACCGTCATGGCATAGGCAGGTTCCAATTCCGAAAGCATGGAAAAATCATATTCTGCCACCCGATCATCAAACATTACCGTCACGGTTTCCTCCCGGATATCAATGGCGGTAATTTTTCCGATATCACCATTAAAAATGCCGGATCCGGAACCAATTCCGTTGGTTTTTTTCCACATAATATCATAATTATTTCGGATCTGCATCACCCGGTCTCCTTCCCGGAAAGAGAAGTCCCCATAGGTTTTTTCCCTTTTTTCCGGTGATGCGGGATTGAGCACCTGCTGCAGAAGTTTGTTCAGGGTACGGGTGCCGGTCTCATTCTTTCTGGTAGGTGACAATACCTGAATATCTGCCGGGTCGATGCCCATGTTCCGGGGCAAGCGGTCGCAGCAGAGCTCTTGTATGGTTTTGATCACATCCTCTGCCGACCGGCGTTTCATAAAGAAGAAATCCCTGTCTTTGACAGATAATTCCGGCAGCTCGCCATGATTGACCGCATGGGCATTCATTACGATCAGGCTTTCCCGGGCCTGACGGAACACCTCAGTCAGCCGTACAGTAGGAACGATCTTGCTGCGAATCAAATCGGAAAACAGGTTTCCCGGGCCTACGGAAGGCAGCTGATCCGGATCGCCCACCAAAATCAGGCGGCAATTTTGAGGCAATGCCCGCAGAAGAGACTGCATCAGCAGAATGTCCACCATGGAAGTCTCATCTACCACCATGACATCGGTTTTCAGAGGAGCTTCTTCATCATGGAAAAAACACATCGCCCCTGTTTCCGGATCATACTGTGCTTCCAGAAGCCGATGGATGGTGGAAGCCTCCCGGCCGGTACATTCGCTGAGCCGCTTGGCAGCCCGTCCCGTGGGAGCTGCCAGACAAGATGTCATTTTCATTTTATCAAACAGGCGGAGAATCCCTGCCATAATGGTGGTCTTACCCGTTCCGGGGCCGCCGGTAACGATCATTACCTGATGCTCAGTCGCTGAACGGATGGCCTCCAGCTGTTTTTCCGCATAGTCGATACCGCTTTCACTCTCCACGGCAGCCAGAAGTGCTTCTAACTTCCCCGGTATCTTTGGCGTGGATTCCGCCATGGTTAAAATCCGCTTCGCAATGTAAGTTTCCGCTTCATACAATTCCGGTACATAACAGGCAGTAAGACCGGCGATCTGATCCATACACAGCTGTTTTGTCTGAGCCAGACGATCAACACCGGCATCTGCCGTTTCTTCATCCAGCCCAAGCAGCGCAGCCGTCGCCGCGATCAGTTTATTTCGCGGAATGAACGCGTGACCATTGGACTGATTGAAGGTCAATTCAAACAAAAGCCCGGCTTCCACACGCCGCTCGTGGTCTGCCTCTGTCCCCAATTCCAGAGCAAAGGCATCCACCGCAGAAAAATCTGCTCCAAAATAAGGCTGCGTCAGCACATAGGGATCGTCCTCCAGCGCCTCCACAGACAGCTCTCCGTAAACACGATACAGCCGCATGGCCAGCTCCACAGGCAGGCGATGAGCCGCCAGATACTCAATGAGCCGCCGCATTCCAACCTGCCGCTTGAAGCTTTCAGACATTTCCAATGCCTTGGCTCGTGATATCCCGGAAATTTGCGTCAGCTTCTCCGGATCATTTTCCAAAATATCCAGACTATGACTGCCAAAAGCAGCCACAATGCGCTGCGCGGTCTTTTCCCCAATGCCTTTTACTGCACGGGAGGACAGGTAGGATAATATTTCCTCACCGGTTTCCGGCATCAGCCGTTCCAGCAAATCCGCCTCAAACTGGCGGCCGTAGGACGCATGGGATGTCCAATGACCCGTAATGGCCAGCCGTTCCCCCACCACAGTCATAGGGATCGTCCCCACCACTGTAATACTCTCTCCGTCCTGAGAACGCAGGCGCAGAACCGTATAGCCGTTTTCCGGATTTTGAAAAATCACCGCCATAACGGTTCCATAGAGCATTTCCTGTTCCATCGCATACGACCCCATTTTCGTAGTCTGTTTTATCATACAATAAAACTCCGATTATTTCAATGAAAAAACCTCATTTCTCCATAAGTTCCAAATAGTCCTCCAATGCAGGTGCGGGACAATAGTCCAACCAATTGAACCGCTGCTGTAAAACCTCCACCGTCTCCAGGCCCAACTTTGTCAGTCCGCAATCCACCAGCACCAGTTTCCCGCCTGTAATTTTTCCATCCCGAAGCCACCCATAAGCCCTTACTCGCCGCTCCAGGCCGCCTCCATCCCCCTGAACGAAGTACAGCGTCACCATTTCCCGGCTGAATACCGGTTCCAGCAAAAGCCCCAGCAAACACCACGCCAGCAGCAACACTCCGCAGGCCGCGAAGAAGATCAACAGGATCTCTCCCAGCATTTCCTCACCCCCTGCGCCATTTTATTCTGAAAAAGAAAAACTGTGACCGACTGACCGGTCACAGTTTTCTGTATCTTTCTTTCTTTCTTTCTGTTTTGTATTAAGCTGCGGAAATTTCTGCGGTAATTGTACGAAGCAGGTCGGATATGGCAGAAGAAATTCGAATCAAGAAAAAATTTTCCGGCAAGGGCGACGACGGTCATAAAATTGTTTCTGTTCGGATGAAAGACGAGCTTCTGGCAAAATTGGAAGATCTATCCATGAAGTCCAACCGTTCCAGAAACGAACTGATCAATCTTTTGCTGGAAGCCGCCGTAGACATTGTAAAAGTCGAAGAGTAACAGAAAATATCCCCTTTGGAATCATACTGAAACATACGGTTCCAAAGGGGATATTTGCCCATTTATATGGTTATTTTTCCGGAAAAAATCTGCACCATGGTTTGACCGGAGGCGGGAGTTTGGTAAAAACCAACTGCTGCCCGGAAACAGGATGCGGAAAGGACAGACGATGACACCAAAGGGCAAGGGTGCTGCCGCATTCCTTCCCGCCATATTTTTCATCGCCAACCAATGGCAGCTTTCTGGAGGCAAACTGCACCCGAATCTGATGGGTACGGCCTGTATAGAGTTGAACCTGGACCAACGTATGCTCCTGCGCCTGTTCCAGCACTAAATAAGATAGCATTGCATCTTTGACACCTTTTCTTTGGCGGTTCACCACATAGGTCTTGTTTCGCTGCCGGTCATGGAACAGCAAGTCCTGCAAAACAGCAGTCTCATCCTGCGGCTTCCCCCGGAGAACTGCCAGATAGGTTTTTTCCACAGCCCGATCCTGTATGGCACGGCTGAGCGCCGCTGCCGCCTGCCTGGTCAGTGCAAAAACCATAACACCGCCCACTTCCCTGTCCAGACGGTGAACCGCAAAAACCTGATCTGCATCCAGCCGGTTTTTCAGCAGCTGCGGCATACTGTTTTCACCGCTGTCCTGAGACAGCACACCTGCCGGCTTTACCGCCACAGCAATGTGCGCATCCACATATAGAATTTCCACGCAGTTCCCCTCCTCTGTTTCCACAGTCTACCACAAATAAGCGCCCGGCGCAAGGAATTGCTTTTTTCCTTCCGGTTGTTTATAATAACAGAAACTTGAAACGGAGCAGAAGCCATGAAACAAAATGATTTCAAACAGCGAAATACCTTGCGGATGTTTCTTTCCTATTTCTCTCCACATAAAAAATTATTCTTTCTGGATCTGACCTGTGCTTTTTTTGTAGCGCTGGTGGATCTGGCCTACCCCCTAATTTCCCGGCATGCCATGCATACCATGCTGCCCGGGAAAGCTTTTCATGCTTTTTTTGTCCTGATGACGATCGTGGTACTGGCCTATTTTTTGCGCTCGGTGTTGTATTATATCGTCATGTTCAAAGGACATATGTTCGGCATCCGGGTGGAAGCAGACATTCGCCGGGATCTCTTTTCTCATCTGCAAACACTGGGATTTGACTTTTACGACTCCCATCGCACAGGCCAACTGATGAGCCGGCTGACTTCCGATCTGTTTGAGATCACAGAATTGGCTCACCACGGCCCCGAAGATCTGTTTATTGCCGCAACTACCATGATCGGCGCCATGATCGTCATGTTTTCCATCGAATGGCGGCTTGCTGTTGTGGTTTTGATTCTGCTTCCTATCTTTATATCCATCATCATGTTCCGCCGGAAGAAGATGGGGCAGGCTTCCCGGCAGGTCAAATCCAGAACCGCCGCAATCAACACCGAAATCGAATCCTGCCTTTCCGGTATGCGTACTGCCAAAGCCTTTGCAAGCGAACAGCAGGAATTTCAAAAATTTTCCAATGCAAATGACCGGTTCAAAACTTCCAAAGTGCTGTTTCATCGGGAAATGGGTATTTTTACCGGTGTTATGGAATTCTTTTTGTCCATCATGTCGGTTGCTGTCATTTCTGTGGGCGGCTGGCTCATTATGCATGAACGGATGGATTATATTGATCTTATTACCTTTAGCCTGTATATTACAACTTTCATTAACCCCATTCGCAAATTGGCCTCTTTCGCAGAACAGTTTGCCGTAGGTATGGCCGGTCTGCGACGGTTTCGGGAACTGATGGCAACCGATCCCACTTTGACGGATGCTCCCGATGCAGTCTCTCCCGACCACATACTGGGGGAGATTACTGCCAAACACGTGGCTTTCGCTTATGAGGGAGATCTGGATGTTCTGCACGATGTCAATCTGCAGGTAGCTCCCGGCGAAACCATCGCCATCGTCGGTCCGTCCGGCGGTGGAAAAACAACATTATGTCAACTAATCCCCCGGTTCTACGATGTCACCTCCGGTTCCATTTCCATTGATGGCATAGATGTGCGGCACATCAAACAGGAAACGCTGCGCAAACACATCGGAATTGTCCAGCAGGATGTGTTTCTCTTTGCCGATACTGTATTGGAAAATATCCGTTACGGCAAACCGGACGCCACTATGGATGAAATTGCAGAGGCGGCTAAAAAAGCCAATATTTATGAAGATATTCTCGCTATGCCCCAGGGCTTTGACACCTATGTGGGAGAGCGTGGTACTTTATTGTCCGGCGGACAAAAACAGCGTATCGCCATTGCGCGGATATTTTTAAAGAATCCTCCCATCTTGATTTTGGATGAAGCTACTTCTGCACTGGACACCATCACGGAGGCACGAATTCAATCCGCATTTGATGCGCTGGCCTCCGGACGCACTACCCTGATCATTGCCCACCGTCTGTCCACCATACGAAACGCCAACAGAATTCTGGTCATCGGTGACGGCAGAATTCAGGAACAGGGTACTCACGCCCAGTTAATGGCACAAAACGGTATCTATGCCGATCTGTATCATACCCAAACCAAACTCCGTGGGTAACTGTTGTATTTCCCATGATCCTGTGTTACAATCATCCCCAAAGGAAGGCAATTGATCTATGAAAATCGCAGACATCCATGCTCATATTTTTCCTGATAAAATTGCAGCAAAAGCTTCCCGCTCCATCAGCGGCTTCTATAACGCCGATTCCAGCCATATTCCTACCCTTCAGAATTTTCTGGGGCAAAAAGAAAAAGCCGGGATCCAGATTGCTGCCATTTCCAGTTCCGCAACTGCCCCTTCCCAGGTAGGTGCTATCAACACCTTTATTGCTCAATGCATCCAGGCAGCTCCGGGATTGATTGGCCTTGGCAGTCTTTTCCCTACCATGGACAACTGGGAGGCTGAACTGGAATGGATGGTACAAGCCGGCCTCCGGGGCGTTAAGATCCACCCCGATTTTCAGCAGATCCCCATTGATGAGCCAAAAGCCGTTCCCATGTATCGTGCCATCGCAAAAGCAGGCCTTCCTGTTTTATTTCATATGGGGGATGCCAAATTTGACCATTCCTCTCCGGAACGGCTGGAAAACCTAATTCGCCAGGTTCCCGACCTCATCGCGATTGCAGCCCACTTTGGAGGTTGGCAATCCTGGGATCGTTCCTTTAACCACATCCTGCCGGAAAATGTTTTTTACGACACCTCCAGCAGTATTCTGTTTTTGGGCGAAGAAAAATCCCTTGCCTTTCTGGACAAGGCCGGTGCCCACCGTTTTCTTTTCGGCACCGATTTCCCCATGTGGACACCCAAAACAGAACTGGATCGTTTTCTGAATTTGAAACTGGATGAAACCACCAGAGATCAAATCCTTTACGGCAATTTTGAACGCCTGTTTTTCAGGCCATAAGGGAGGTATCTTTCATGCATGACCATGACGGGCATCGAAGCCGACTGCGCAGCCGCTTCCTTTCCCACGGTTTGGATGCTCTGCAGGATCATGAAGTTTTGGAGCTTCTGCTGTTCTACGCTCTTCCCAGAAAGGATACCAACGCTCTGGCACGTGTTCTGCTGAAACACTTTGGATCGATTGCCGCTGTGCTGGAGGCTCCCATTCAGGAACTCAAGGCAGTAGGCGGAATCGGAGAAAATGCAGCCATTCTGCTTCAGCTCATTACCCCGCTGTCACGTCGATATCTTTTGTCCCGTACAGAAAAAAGCGTGTGCCTGACCTCATCCCAAGCCTGTGGGGAATACCTTCTGCCTTATTTTTTCGGTGCTACTGAAGAAAAAGTTTACCTCCTGTGTCTGGATGGCAAATGCAAAGTCCTGGCCTGTCGTCTTTTGCAGAGCGGTACCGTCAATGCTGCTGCAGTCTCTCTGAGAAAGGCAGCAGAGGTCGCCATCGCGTGCAATGCCACAGCCGTCGTTCTGGCTCATAATCACACCAGCGGTTTGGCTCTGCCCTCCAGAGCAGATATGGAAGTAACCGATCAGCTTCGTGCTACCCTGAAGCCCCTTGAGATCACCCTTGTGGATCACATTATCGTTGCCGACGGAGAATACATATCCATGATGGAGAGCAATCGAATCCCCTTTTATCCTCCGGACTGATTTAGGCATATGCGGCAAGCCATATTGATTTTTATCCAAATCGATGGGGTTGGAGCCTGTCCGCCCAAAAGGAAAATGAGCGATCCAATCGACCCTTGACAGGCATCCCGATTGGAGATATAATTCTCTTGAACCGTAACAACCAAACACAGGGGCGCTGGACGCAGTCCGGCTGAGATTGAAAGAAAATGCTCTTTCATGTCCCTTAACCTGATCCGGGTAATGCCGGCGTAGGAAGCTGTTTTGTATAACCGTACTTGCTTCGTACCGCACTACCGTTTGGATGGTGCGGTATCTTTATTAAGGAGGTCTTTGTTATGACCCAAGCAAGCAAATCCAAAATTGCCATTCGCACCTTGTGTGAAGGCGCCCTGATGATCGCCCTTGCGGAGATCCTCAGCCTCATCCCCCTGTGGGAAATGCCCTGGGGCGGTTCCATCGATCTGGCCATGCTGCCCATTTTCCTGTTCTGTGCCCGCTGGGGCTTCGGACCCGGCATGATCGCCAGCGTTGCCCACGCCATTTTGCAGGTCCTCTTTGACGGCGGCCATGCCATTGGCTGGCAGAGCATCATCGGCGACTATCTGCTGGCTTATACTGTTCTCGGCGTTGCCGGCCTGTTCTGGAAAGCCAGAGGCGGTTTCTTCCTTGGCACTCTGGTGGGCTGCAGCCTGCGTTTTCTGGTCCACTATGTGGTGGGCGCCACCATCTGGGCCGAATATATGCCCGATGTGTTCTTTGGCCTGACCATGACGACCCCTTGGGTCTACTCTGCTCTCTATAACGGCTTTTACATGGTCATTGACTGTGCTGCCGTTTTGCTGATTGGCTGGCTTCTGTGGAAAACCCCGGCCAAAAAGTATCTCATGCCCTATTCTGCTGCATAAAAAGGAGTCCTTTCCATGGCCAACATCGTGGAGATCACCGATTTTTCCCTGCCCGAACTGGATGTCTATGCCCGACTGACGGAGAATCAGCTTCTAAACCGGGAGCATCCCCAGGACGGTATGTTCATTGCGGAAAGCCCAAAGGTCGTCCTGCGGGCGTTGGATGCCGGTTTTGAGCCGGTTTCTCTGCTGCTGGAACAAAAACACATTCAGGCAGAGGCCGCTGAAGTGATTGCACGGTGTGAACATGTCCCGATATATACCGCAGAATTTGATGTGCTGACACAGCTTACCGGCTTCCAACTGACTCGCGGCGTTCTTTGTGCCATGCGGCGCAAAAGCTTGCCCACACCGGAAGAAATCTGCTCCGATGCAAAACGTATCGCCGTACTGGAAAATGTTATGAATCCCACCAATGTCGGTGCCATTTTCCGCTCTGCCGCCGCCTTGAACATGGACGCTGTTCTTTTGACAGACGGAAGCAGCGACCCCCTTTACCGCAGAGCCATCCGGGTGAGTATGGGAACTGTATTCCAAATTCCATGGACATGGCTGCCGAAAAACTACCCTGCTGTGCTGAAAAAACTTGGTTTTTCTACTGCTGCTATGGCTCTGACAGACCATTCCGTCAGTCTCCGGGACCCTCGCCTTGCAGCGGAGGAAAAGCTGGCCATTGTTCTGGGGACAGAAGGGGACGGTTTGGCTGCCAGCACCCTTTTGCAGTGCGATTACACGGTAAAAATTCCCATGTCTCACGGTGTCGACTCTCTCAATGTAGCCGCCGCCAGTGCTGTTGCCTTTTGGCAGCTGCAAGCATAACAGCACCCCATTTGCTCGTACAAGTACGTGATACTTGTCGAACAAATGGGGTGCTGTTTCGATTAGGCGGTTGTTTATGCCTCGTTGCCGGATTCCCGGCTCAATTTTTCCGTAAGATACCGACAGTTGATGATTTTTTCCATCAGTTGTCCCTGAGAGAAATAGTAATGATTGGCTGCCTCAAAGCCGATGGCAGGCTCCTGCTGCATCAGCTGCAGCATATCACGGGCAGTCTGCTCCTCCTTTTTGGCACAGCGAAGCATTTCTTCCCGGTTCCCGGCTTTGCGTGCCCGATAAAACCGAATCTGATCCCGACTGGAACAGAACAGAGCATACGCACCCTTTGCCATACGAACCGTTTCACAGTCCGGCACATCCTTCAGCAAAGCAAGACCTTTCTCCCACTTTTCGCAAAGCTTGGTAAACTGTGATTCAAAGGCATCCTCCGTGTAGATGGAACGCCATGTCTCCAAATCATCGTAAGCATAGCAGGTCATAGTAGCCACATAACCTGTCGGCGTGTCAAAGAGCAGGCTCGATGGGCCGGCATTCTGAGGACCATAATACAGAGTATCCACATGGAACGGGAACTCCTGAAATGCTTCGGAGAATATTGCACCTGCCTGTCGGATCACTTCATCTTCCTGCCAATCGCAATGCTCATAAAAGAATTTTGCAGCATGTGCAATACTAAGAGACGGATACCCGCCCAGGGTCCAGCTGAGCATCAGATGGTTCACACCTTCATCTGCAATTCCCCGGATATGTTCCTCAATGCGTTGATAGACCGGCAAAGCCGGGATCGTGGATACCTCCCATGTGGTATTCACCTGAACCTTGGCAGACGTTTCCAATCCCCTGGCCTTGGCTGCCGCCCATACCTTTTTTGCTCTTTCTCCGGGGCCGATGATGCCCATAGAATAATCGATTACCGTTCCTTTTGCTCCTGCAATCTCGAAAGGAACATCCAGTTCGCTTTGTGACTGCACAATAATATTATCAGGGAGTTTTTCAACGATATCCAAGTTGTAATCATCCCAATGCCAGTCCCATGCGATCACCTTGATGGAGGGATCCACTCTGTCTGCACCGCGGCGGATGCATCCAATGGTGTCGGCAATGACATCCTCCAGCGGGCGCATGGAGCATCTGGGACAATTGCATGCATAATGATTTGGCACCCGGTCTGTTTCTGCGTGCGAATAACAATTCGTCGGATTCTCCGACCGAGTGATGGTGAAAAAGCCGCCGATATTCGGTACGCTGCGGCAAATACGCTCCACCGCATCGGTCAGATATGCCTGCACCTCCGGTGTGGAGACGCACATAGAAACCTGATCTTTGGAAATCTTGTGGCCGCGCAGATGAGGATATTGATCAAAGAAACGCTCCGGCATATTGCGTGGTTCATTAAGGTACAGATACAGCTTGATTCCATATTTTTCCAACCGGGACGCAAAATCCTTCACATTCTCCAGTCTGCCTTCCCAACCCTCGGATATTTCGGGTGCAAAGGGGAACGGTGTCAACCGAAACAGGATTCCTTGGGTCCATATGCCATTGATTCCGATCTTCTGATATGCCTCCAGCAGTTCATCCGGGCAGAAGGTCCGACTGTCTACATCAAAAGCAGGCTGGTACAAGCCGGAAAATGCATAAATCATCCGGGTATCAAACTGAGACTTACCGGAAAAGGAAAGCTTGGGCAAATCATATTGGAAATCAAAGGGTTTTCTGCCGCCTACGGGAATCTCCTGCATCACCTTCTTGATTTTCGCAGTCTGCTCCTGCTCCTCCCGAGTCAGTTCTCTCCAATGGAGTACAGGACAATCCGGTTTTTCCCTGCCCAGTTTGATCGTGAGGAAATCATCTTCCCGCAGAATCAAAGCCAGTTCCTGATCATCTATTCCCAACAGTTCCATCAACTGCTCATAAGGCAGAATGTGCCATAACCGGCGAATGATGGTAATATACCCCTTGGACAGCCAAAGCTGGCCGGGGTCATAGTCGGGCAGACCCAAATCATAGGCTGCCTGCCGGACAACAGATTCTTCCGTTCTGAGAACCTGTGCAATTTTTTTCATTGGAACATATTCTGCAGCACGGAAAATAAACGCCTGCTGCGGTGTGGGAAAATGGGAAAAATGCAATGCCGGTTTCCCCACTTTGAGCAAATCAAACATAATGGTTCCCTCTCTTTCAGATCAGAATGTGTAGCCAACGCAGCCAAGGAATACCGGGAGCTTCCGGTATTTTTGCTGCAAAATAAGCTTGGGCCTCCTCCATATCGGAGGAGGCCCGGTTATTTGTTGGCGAATTCAGACGGTTCAGGAGAGCGTGATGCTCTGTCTTGCGCTTTCC
>JAZRTT010000016.1:0-87759 GCA_045652125.1 Candidatus Avilachnospira sp.
CCATGCACAGTTCGGGATAGCCCTTCTGGCTGTTGCTGACAATGTAGAGGTTATGATTTTCCGCCAGCTTGACAATGGTCTCCTCCAGCATCATGTTTTTTTCGTTCAAGGTGCTGCCTCCTTTTTATCCTGAAATTGGGAACAGGAGCAAGACACAAATCCGGGCTTCAGCCCTCAGCGCCCCAGCAGGACGCCATGGTTCGTCGGCCTCGTTCTGTGCCGCTACTTCTGTCTGCGTCCATGCTGTTTCACCTCACTTTTTTGGTTTCGGAACAAGCTTTGTTCCGGCAAAATTCCAAAATACATTATAAAGATTTTTTTGAGACATGTCAAGAAAGAACGAAAGGTTCTGCTTTAACGGTCATAGACCAGAATGGCGATCCCTTCAGCCACCGAAACAGAGGCTGGCGTACCCAAAAACTCATTGCTGACGCCCAAGGGGAAACGGTTGGACAGCTCGGCGTGCTCCAGCTCATATTTCATGCCCCGAATACAGACGCCGGTGCAGCGGTCAGAGTAAGAAAATACAGAGACAAAGCCTGTGTGCCCCGGGTCAAAATATACGGTACCTCCGCAGATGGCGGTGATGACCCGGTTCTTGTCATAAAGTCTGCATTCCATGCCCCGGGCGGTTACATCAGCCACAGTTTGAATGTTGGCCAGCGTGTGCTCAAAACGGCCGCCTGTACAACCATAGAGAAAGAAACGGCGGAAACCGCGTGCCTCACCTTCCCGGATAGCCGCCCATGTGTCGGTAATATCTTTGATTGCAGGCAAAGTGATGATCTGCTCCCCTTCGGGAGCAGCACCAAGGGAATCAAAGTCTCCAATGACCAGATCGGGCCGAAGATCCAATTGGCGCAGCGTTTGGTATCCACCGTCGGCGGCAATGACCATGTCTTGGTTTGTGGGAAGAAAATCCAGATCAAAGGCTTCACCGGCACCAACAATATAGCATATTCCGGTGTTCATGACTGCCCCTCCGATTCCTGCCGCGGGATGAGGGAGCGGCGGTAGAGTATCCAAAATGTTACAAGTGTCTGCAATGCGGCACATACAATAAGACTTTTGGCTGTCATGGTCCCGGGTATCGTCAGCAGGACGGTCAGCCCTCCCAGCCAGATGGAAGCGGACCATGCGCCCAATTGCCACCACAAGTTCCACCACAGAGAAGTATAAACGATGGCTGCAATGGAGCTAAGCGTGGCGGCATAGAGTAAAAACAACCATGTGTTAAAGGGAACATGGAACAGTTCAAACGTGACCAACAGCACTGTGGCAATGACAAAAATCAGGGCAGAGGTAAGCAAAAAGATGAACAGATGCAAATAAGGACTGGCTTGAATTTGGGGTTTGGTTTCGCCGATCAGGTTGCTTACGGTGCTGTTATAGACAGTGGCGATACGGGAGAGAACATATACATCCGGCAGACTTTCTCCCCGCTCCCATTTGGAGACAGCTTTGTCGGAATAATTCAATTTTTGTCCCAGCGCTGCCTGCGTGTCTCCGTGAGCTTTGCGGTAAAGGGCGATATTCTTTCCCACCGTTTTTCGGAGGGTCAAATCTTCTGTTTCCATAAATATTCTCCCAAGTGCAGTGTTTTCAATGCTTTTTCCCATTCTCTACTTGCAGTAGAGTGAAACTCTCCTGAGTGTTTCTGCCGTAGAGTTTTCGGTAGAGTGACTATTTCGGTATCATTTGGTATGCTTGTTTCGGGAAAGGCAAGATCTTTACAGATGAGCCTTGATAACATAGTATACCATTTTGCCGACTTTCTGGCAAGTGGCAATGCGCATCCGGCATCTCACACACCGTGCCGGATGCGCTATTTTTTATTGACATCCTGTGTGAGATAGAGTATCCTAACATATATAAAATTCCTACAAGTAGGAAAAGTATGAATGAGGGGGCGATACCATGGCCGGCGGTAAGCACCTGTTGGGACGATCCAAGGGATATCATATCTTTGGCACCGCCAGAGTGGGAGAAAAGGGGCAGATCGTCATTCCCAAGGAGGCCAGAAATCTCTTTGGGATTTGTGCCGGAGATACCCTGCTGATCCTTGGCGATGAAAAAAATGGAATCGTTGTTACAAAACCGGATGTCGTCAAGAACATTGCAGAAGAGATCCTGGGCAATTTGCAGAAAGAGGAATAGAAATGCGGGAAATGTATGAGAAACTTGGAATTTCAACTCAGGTATATGAATTTGGAGAGACCGTGATTCGGCAACTGCGGGAACGGTTCGATGAGATCGATCAGGTCTCGGAGCATAATCAGGCCAAAGTGCTCCACGCCATGCAGAAAAATAAAGTCAGTGCCGCCTGTTTTGCCGCCACTACCGGCTATGGCTATGATGATGTGGGGCGTGATCGTCTGGAACAGGTCTATGCAGACACGTTCCACACGGAAGCGGCGTTGGTACGGCCGCAAATCACCTGTGGCACCCATGCTCTGGCCGTGGCGTTATCGGCCAATTTGCTGCCGGGAGACGAACTGCTGAGCCCTGCCGGCGGCCCTTATGATACGCTGGAAGAAGTCATCGGAATCCGAAATTCACCCTGTTCCTTAAAAGAGTACGGTGTTTCTTACCGGCAGGTGGATCTGCTGCCGGATGGGACCTTTGACTATGACAGCATCCGTACTGCCATCCATGAAAAAACAAAGCTGATAACCATTCAACGGTCCAAGGGGTATGCCACCCGCCCGTCTTTCTCCGTAAAGCAGATCGGGGAGCTGATCGCATTTTGCAAGTCTGTCAAGCCCGATGTGATCGTCATGGTGGATAACTGCTACGGCGAATTTGTGGAGACCATAGAGCCTTCCGATGTGGGGGCAGACATGATCGTAGGCAGTCTCATTAAAAACCCTGGCGGCGGCCTTGCACCCATCGGCGGGTATATCTGCGGGACCAAAACCTGCGTGGAGCGGTGCGGCTACCGGCTGTCTGCTCCCGGTTTGGGGCAGGAAGTAGGGGCCAATCTGGGTCTGCTTCCCAGTTTGTATCAAGGGTTTTTTCTGTCTCCCACGGTGGTTGCCGGGGCACTGAAGGGTGCAATTTTTGCTGCCAATATCTATGAAAAATTGGGCTATTATGTAGTCCCCAACAGCACAGAAAGCCGCCACGACATCATTCAGGCCGTAGAACTGCGAAGCCCGGAGGCGATGCTGGCTTTCTGCAGCGGCATTCAGGCTGCCGCCCCTGTGGACAGTTATGTGACGCCGGTCCCATGGGCAATGCCCGGCTATGACAGTGAAGTGGTCATGGCTGCCGGTGCCTTTGTACAGGGGTCTTCCATTGAACTGTCTGCCGATGGCCCCATTCGCCCCCCTTATGCGGTTTATTTTCAGGGAGGGCTGACATGGTATCATGCCAAATTGGGCATCCTCATGTCTTTGCAAAAATTGGTAGATGCCGGTATTGTAATATTATAAAAAAGAAAGAGAGAAAGAATAATGTCTTGGTTGTTTTTTTCCGTTGCAACGGCTCTTTTATGGGGTGCTGCAGAACTTTTTTACAAGAAAGGTGCAAAGCCCAAGGAAAAATATTCCCATCTGAAAATCTGTGTCTGGGTAGGCGTTGTTATGGGCCTGCATGCCATCTTTACCCTGCTGACACAGGATATCGGGTACAATCCAATCAACCTGCTTCGCTATCTTCCGGTTTCCTTGTTTTACATTATTTCCATGGCCTTTTCCTATTTTGGGATGCGGTTTTTGGAGGAATCCATCTCCGACCCCATTGAGAATACTGCCGGCGTCATCTGCGTGGTCCTCTTTGCCCTTATCATGAAGGAAAGCTTCTCCCTGCTCACCTGGATCTCCGTTGGGGTGATTGCCGTGGGTGTAGTGGGTGTCGGTTATTTTGAAAATAAGGGCGAAACCGTAAGAAAAAAGACTTTGGGCAAAAAACTGGCGGTTGTGGCTTTCTGCATGCCCTTTGTTTACGCTTTGCTGGATGCGTTCGGCACTTTCCTGGATGATGCATTTTTCCTTGTGGAAGACGCAGCGGCTTCTCCTTTGGCAGATGTTACCGCAGAGACGATCGAAGCCGTGGCCAATACCAGCTACGAGCTGACTTTTGCTCTGTTTGCCCTGTGCCTGTTTATCTTTATGAAGGTCAAAAAAGTCAAGTTTGGACCCATTCCCCAACATAAGGATAAGATCTTTGCTGCAGTGCTGGAAACTGCCGGCCAATTTACTTATGTGTATGCCCTCGGCAGCAATGATGCTGTGGCCGCGCCCATTATTTCCTCCGTTTGTGTTGTTTCTCTGCTCCTTTCCCGGATTTGCCTGAAAGAGAAGCTTTCGTGGAAAACCTACACCTTTATTGCTATTGTGATCATCGGAATCCTTTTGCTGGCGGTAAGTGAAGAACTGTAACCCAATGCCGCCTGCTGCCATCACGGATGTATTTGACGTCTTTACAAACATCTCCCTGCCGGACAGGGGGATGTTTGTGTATATCTGCATCTTGACTTTTGTGATTTTATGTATTAAAGTATTCACAACAAAAACCCAGGAGGATTATGCGATGCAGCCTATGAGTAGAAAATGTGCACAATTTACGGATTCTGTAATCCGCCGAATGACCCGAATCGCCATTGACAATCATGCCATCAATTTGGCACAGGGGTTCCCGGATTTTGATCCTCCCAAGGCTCTCACGGATCGACTGGCAGAAGTCAGTGCTTTGGGACCTCATCAATATCCGATCACTATGGGCGCTCCCAATTTTCGTCAGGCACTTGCCCGGAAGGCAGGCCGCTTTATGGGTCGTGCTTTGGATCCTAACACAGAAATGGTCGTTACCATCGGTTCTACAGAGGCTATGGTCGATACGATCTTTGCCCTGACCAACCCCGGTGACAGAATCGCCATGTTCTCCCCTTATTTTGAAAACTATCGGGCACAGGCAATTTTTGCCGATTGTGAGCCGGTATTTATTCCCTTGGTGCCTCCTGCCTTTGATTTTGACCCCAATGTCATTGAGGATGTATTCAAGCAGGGCTGTAAAGCGATTTTGATCTGCAATCCTTCCAATCCCTGCGGCAAGGTCTTTACCTATGAGGAACTGAAAGTCATTGCCGATCTGTGTATCAAGTATGATGTCTATGCCATCATGGATGAAGTCTATGAGCATATCATCTATGACGGACGGCAGCACATTTACATGAACAGCCTGCCCGGTATGTGGGAACGTACCGTCTCCTGCAGCTCTTTGTCCAAGACCTATTCCATCACCGGTTGGCGTTTGGGCTATGCCATCGCACCGCAGCCTATTATGGATAAGATCAAGCAGTACCACGATTTCAACACCGTCGGCGCACCTTCTCCTCTGATGGAAGCTGCCGTGGTCGGTCTGGATATGCCGGACAGCTACTATGAAGAATTCGGTGCCCACTATGCCCACATGAAAAAACTCTTTACGGAAGGGTTGACCAATATGGGCATGGAGTTCACCGATCCTCAGGGTGCTTACTTCGTTCTGGCCAACATCGGTCAGTACCTGAAACCCGGCCAGACGGATGTGGAGTTCTGCGAAGAAATGGTGAAAAAGGTCGGTGTGGCAGCTGTCCCCGGAACGTCTTTCTTCCGGGAGAATGTCAATGATATCGTCCGGATCCACTTTGCGAAAAAAGACGATACGCTCTATGAAGCCTTGAACCGCCTCAGCGAGATCAAAAAGAAAATGGGATAATATCCTTACGGAAAGCGGCAGACTGCGGTCTGCCGCTTTTTGCGTATGGATTTGCTTTTACGGTACAAAATAGTGGGGAAGGAGTGGGTTTTATGAACGAAGAAACCAAGTCACCGCAGCAGCAGGAAGAGGAACGGCGGCAGATTCAGGATTTTGGTGCTGCCGTCGTCAAAAATGAGCATGGCACCATTTATACCCTGACCATTATCGGTCAGGTGGAGGGTCACCAAATTCTGCCGGAAACGGCAAAGACAACGAAGTATGAACACGTGCTGCCGCTATTGGCTTCCATTGAGGAGAGCCCGGAGATCGACGGCCTGCTGATTCTTTTGAACACCGTGGGGGGTGATATTGAGGCAGGCCTTGCCATTGCGGAGATGATCGCCGGGATGAAAAAACCGACTGTATCGCTGGTGCTGGGGGGCGGCCATTCCATCGGCATCCCGTTGGCGGTATCGGCAAAGCGGTGCATGATCGCCCCTACGGCCAGTATGACCATTCACCCGGTTCGCATGACCGGAGTGGTGGTGGGCGCTCCTCAGACCTATCAGTATTTTAACCGGATTCAGGAGCAGATCGTGGACTTTGTCACTGCCAATTCCCGAATATCCCGGGAGAAATTTCTGGATTATATGATGGCCACGGGGGAGATCGCCACAGATGTCGGCTCTGTGGTCTATGGCCGGGAGGCTGTGGAGGTCGGTCTGGTGGACCAGTTGGGCAGCGTGGGAGACGCATTGGAATATCTCCACAAGGAGATCGAAATGCGCAAACAGGAACAGGATTAAAAACCCTGTTCCTGTTTTTTAATATATGACTGGAAAAATACAACAGATTGTGATATGATAATAACAACTGACTATATCATGTTTAGGAGGCGGTCGTATGTCGTTCTTTTCCGCAGTTTTTCTGGGGCTTGTGCAGGGACTGGCAGAGTTTCTGCCAATTTCCAGTTCCGGCCATCTGGCGTTTTTTCAGGAATTTCTGGGCCTGATGGATGTGGAAAAGGAAAATCTGTTTTTTGATGTTTTGCTGCACCTTGGTACCCTTGCGGCGGTGTTTGCTGCCTACTGGGGCGAGATCAAGGCTCTGGTTACGGAACTTTTTATCATGGTAGGCATTCGGAAACTGCCCCGGGGCGAAAAGTCCGACGGACTCAGCCGCCGGATGATCTTCTTTTTGATCTTGGCGACCCTGCCGCTGGTGCTTGTCCTTCCCATCAAGGACAGGGTAGAGGGTCTGTACACCAATACGTTCTTTATCGGCGGTGCGTTCCTGCTGACAGGCACGATTTTGTTCCTGTCCGACCGGATGGGTCGGGGAAGCAAGGTTCTCAAGACCGCTACGGTATTGGATGCCGTTCTGGTAGGCTGTGGTCAGGCATTGGCGGTGGTACCCGGCCTGTCCCGTTCCGGTACGACCATTGCCTGCGGTATGGCAAGAGGGTTTGAACGGGAGTTCGCCGTGAAGTTCTCCTTCCTTCTGTCCATTCCCGCCGTTCTGGGTGCAAACCTGCTGTCCCTCATCGATGCCATTCAGGCCGGTATTGACTGGAGCCTGATGCCTTTGTACTTAGTTGGTGTGGTGGTTGCTGCCGTGTCCGGTTATTTTGCCATCTGGCTGCTGAAATTCATTACCCGTAAGGGCAACTTCGGCGGCTTCTGCTACTACTGTTGGGGCGCAGGTCTTGTGACTTTGATCTTGTCCCTGATCAATCACTAAAGGAGCAACTTATGGCTGAGAAAAAGAAAACCTCATCCAAATCCAAAACCGCCGGAAAGGGCAATAGCCATGCAGCGGCGGCGACCCGGGCAGCTTACAAACAGCGCCGGCCCATCCGCAGAGAAGTATGCGCTGTGATCTGCCTGATCCTGGGCGTTCTTACCCTTGCCGGTCTGTTGATTCGGGATGGGAAACTGAACGATTTGGTGGTTCTGCTGGGTGCCGGCTTTTTTGGCGGCGGTGTCTACCTTCTGCCTGTGACCCTGATCATGGACTTTGTCATTCTGATGTTCCATGATGGCCGACCGGTACGGTTCCGGGTCGTGTGTACATGGGTGGCTGCTTTGTGCGTGGGTGCGCTGGCCTATTTGCTGGGGGGCTTCCCCCGCTTGGATTGGGAACCTGCTATGGTGGCTGCCCTGTGGAAAGAGGGCGGCGTTCTGTCCGGCCTGCTGGCTCTGTCTTTGGAGCTTCTCATTACCAAAGGGCTGACTGTCTGCCTGATGATCCTGCTTTTACTGAGCAGCGCCATGCTGTCGGTTCGGATCACCCCGGCCAGCTTGTTCCGGGCCATCCGCAATCGTCCCCGACTGGAATATGACCCGCCAAAGCGGGAGCATCCGGACACAGCGGAGGTCCTTGTGAACCATGTGGCCCAGAAGCAGATCGAGCGGGCCGAGCGGAAAAGGAGCAGCATCTCCGAATTTGACCTGCCTGTGGACGGGCCTCTGAAGGAGGTCCCTGCCCCTGCACCGAAAAAGCAGGAACGAAAGGCGAAAAAGCGGGATGCCTTTCTGGAGGAAGTGGCACGGTATGAAGACAAGCCTCTGCCGGAAATGCCTCCTATGGACGATTTTATCCAGGAGCCTCCTCTGGTGGTGAAGCGGGCAGCCGAGCCGGAAGAAGATCTGCCGCCCATCGAGCCTTTGCAGGATCCCTCTCAGAAGGTGAAAAAAGAAGAAGCGCTTTTGGAAGCGGCGAAGATCGCCTCACAGATCGAAAATGCTGCCGAACAGCAGAAAGCTTATGCTTATCCACCGGAATCGCTGCTGAACCGGGGAGATGACAGTACCGTGGACGGTACTGGGGAAATGCAGATCAATGCCCAGCGCCTCAACGATACTCTGGCCAGCTTCAGTATTGATGCCCATATCATCAATGTCATCCGAGGCCCCTCCGTGACCCGGTATGAATTGGAACTGGACCGCGGCGTGAAGCTGTCCAAGGTGACGAACCTTGCCGATGATATTGCCCTTTCTTTGGGAGCAGCCAGCGTGCGAATTGCGGCGATTCCCGATAAGATCTCCGTGGTGGGCATAGAGGTGCCCAACAAACTGGTATCCACAGTGCGAATCCATGATGTGATCGGTTCTGTGGAGTTCAGTAAGAGCAAATCTAAGATTTCTTTTGCTGTGGGCAAAGACATCGGCGGTAAATGTATCGTCGGTGACATTGCCAAGCTGCCTCATATGCTCATTGCCGGTACCACCGGTTCCGGTAAATCTGTGTGTATGAACAGCCTGATCGTCTCCCTGCTTTACAAAGCTAAGCCGGAAGAGGTCCGTATGATCATGGTGGACCCCAAAATGGTGGAATTGGGGATGTATAACGGGATTCCCCACCTGCTGATCCCGGTGGTTACCGATCCCAAGAAGGCGGCAGGCGCCCTTCAATGGGCCGTGACGGAAATGATGAAGCGGTATCGTCTCATGGCGGATGCCGGAGCAAAAGATCTGGAATCCTACAACAAGCTATGCGGGGAACCGGGGGACGACCGGCAGCCCTTGCCTCAGATCGTGGTGGTCATTGATGAGCTGGCAGATCTGATGCTTGTGGCGGCAAAGGAAGTGGAAGAGGCCATCTGCCGCGTAGCCCAGATGGGCCGTGCATCCGGCATTCATTTGGTCATTGCCACACAGAGACCTTCTGCCGATGTCATTACCGGTCTGATGAAGGCCAATATTCCGTCCCGCATTGCCTTTGCCGTTGCCTCTGCCATGGAGTCCCGAATCATTCTGGACGCGACCGGTGCAGAAAAGCTGGTGGGCAAGGGCGATATGCTCTATTCTCCCTTGGGGCAGGGTAAGCCCCGTCGGGTACAGGGCTGTTTCATCACAGAGGAAGAAACGCAGGCGGTGGTGGAATACATCAAGAAGAATACGTCCGCTTCTTATGATAACGAAGTTATGGATCAGATCAACCAAAAAGCTGCTGAAAGCGGCAAGTCCTCCGGCGGCGGTGCCAATGTTACGGCAGAGCCGGTGACCGATGGGGACGAATTGCTGCCGCAGGCGGTGGATGTGATACTGGAAACGGGACAGGCCTCTGTCTCCATGCTCCAGCGGCGGCTGAAACTGGGTTATGCCAGAGCAGCACGCATCGTGGACGAAATGGAGGAAAAAGGTATCGTTGGTCCCTTTGAGGGCTCCAAACCCCGTCAGCTGCTTATTACCAAAGAACAATGGCAGCAGATGCAGGGTCTGGTACCGGCAGAGGAGAACCCTCCGGTGGAGGAGGAAATTCCGTAAGTTCGGGGGTGTCCCCCGTGCATAAAATTTGCGCTGCATCCGGCAGGGTCGGAGCAGCAGCAGGAGGAAAAACATATGAATAACAGAAAAACATCATTGGAAAAGACCAAGGCCCTTGTGGGCATGGCCATTTTCACCGCCATTGTTGTGGTTTTGCAAATTCTTGCAACGGCATTGGGCAGATTGGGCATGACGCCGCCGTCTTTGGTGCTGATTCCCATCGTCATCGGTTCTGCTGTCTATGGCATCAAAACCGGTGCATGGCTGGGATTTGTCTTTGGGATCGTGGTGCTCCTTGCCGGTGTAATGGGCGCAGACCTGTTTACTGCCGGTATGTGGAACTATAATCCCTTTGCCACGGCTGCCATTTGTATCGTCAAAGGCGTGGCCGCCGGTGTCTGTGCCGGTGGACTGTTCCGCCTGCTGGCCAAGGTGAACCGGACGGTGGCCGTGGTGGTCTCCGCCATGGTCTGCCCTGTGGTGAACACCGGATTGTTTCTGCTTGGTTCTGCTTTGTTCTTCCGGTCTTATTTGATGCAGACCTACGCTGTGGAAGCCGCAGGCTTTGTGGGATTTTTGTTCCTGGGTCTGGTGGGTGTCAACTTCCTTTTGGAAGTAGCCATCAATCTGATCCTCAGCCCCATGATTCTTCGGGTGCTGAAGGCCGGGAAGAAAATCTGACCGGTTATTTGGAAAAAAGGACCGCGATCTGTGTGGATTGCGGTCCTTTTTGTTGAATACTGTCGAAAAAGATTGACTTTTTTCAAATATGAACATATAATGAATAGACCAAGCATGATAGAGGTGCAAAGTTCAAGATTACTCTTTCCTATGGGACAGGCCCGGGGGAGGGGAAAGGGGACTTTGCCGAGGTTTTGTGATCTCGCCTGTGGGATGCGAAGCCGGGCCGTGGGAGAACATCCTGCGGACTGTCATCCTTTTTGGGATGGAGCGCTGTCGTTGGTTCATACAAGGAATCTGTAATCTGTATGAAGCCGTGGCGCTGCCATGGCTTCATTTTTTGTAAAAGAAAGGAAAACGCACATGAAAAACAAGAGAATTTCCATTGTGGCTCTCATCGTGGCCATTGCTGTGATCGCTATGGCTGTTATCGTGACTGTCACCGGCGTGGAAACCGTTGCCACTTTCTGGGCTCTGGTTCCTCCCATCGTTGCCATCGGTTTGGCTCTGATCACGAAGGAAGTTTATTCCTCTTTGTTCACCGGTATCGTTGTCGGCGGTATCCTGGGCTGTATGGGCTCTGCCCCTGCTGCAGTTGACCATGTGGTCAGCACCGGTATTATCGCCGCCATCGAAGGTACGGCCGGTATCTTCCTGTTCCTGGTCATTCTGGGTGTCATCGTGGCTCTCATCAACAAGGCCGGCGGCAGTGCCGCTTTCGGCCGTTGGGCAAAGACTCACATCAAGTCCCGTGCAGGTGCACAGCTGGCTACCTTCGCTTTGGGTATTCTCATCTTCATCGATGACTACTTCAACTGCCTGACCGTTGGTTCCGTCATGCTGCCTGTGACTGACAGCCACAAGATCTCCCGGGCCAAGCTCAGCTACATCATCGATGCCACTGCCGCTCCTATCTGCATGATCGCACCCATCAGCTCCTGGGCTGCCGCTGTTTCCAGCTATGCAGAAGGCACCGGCCTGTCCGGCATTGAGCTGTTCATCCGTGCCATTCCCTTTAACTTCTACTCCTTGCTGACCCTGGTGTTCATCGTGGTTCTGGTCTTTATGAAGGCGGACTTCGGCCCCATGGCCAAGCACGAGCGTAATGCCATCGAAAACGGTGACCTGTTCTCCACCGAAGAGCGTGTGGACGGCATTGAGGTAGAGGCCAACCCCAAGGGCAAGGTTATGGACCTGATTCTCCCTGTGGTGGTTCTGGTTGCGATCTCCGTCATCGGCCTTCTGTACATCGGCGGTTTCTTTGGCGTTGATGCATGGGGCGGCACCGAGTGTGCCGGCAGCTTCGTTGCTGCTTTCGGCAATACCGATGCTACGGTTGGTCTGCCTTGGGGCGCGATCATTGCTCTGGTCGTTATCATTGCTTATCTGATGATTCGCAAGCTGGTCACCTTCAAGGATGCTATGGAGTGCATCCCCCAGGGCTTCATCGCCATGGTTCCCGCTATCATGATTTTGACCATGGCTACTGCTCTGAAGAACGTTTCCAACGATCTGCTGGGTTCCGCCACTTATGTGGAAGCTCTCATGCAGAGCGAAGCTGCTCAGAGCCTCAATGCTTTCCTGCCTGCAGTTATTTTCATCGTGGCTTGCCTGCTGGCCTTTGCCACCGGCACTTCCTGGGGCACTTTTGGTATTCTGATCCCCATCGTGTCCAATATGTTTGATCCCACCAACCCCCTGCTGTACATTGGTATGTCTGCTTGTCTGGCTGGTGCTGTTTGCGGCGACCACTGCTCTCCCATTTCCGATACTACCATCATGTCCTCCGCAGGTGCTCGCTGTGTCCATGTCAACCATGTGTCCACCCAGCTGCCCTATTCCATCTCCGTTGCCGTCATCAGCTTTATCTGCTTCATCGTTGCCGGCTTCGTGCAGAATGCTGTCATCTGCCTGGCTCTGGGCGTTGTCCTGGTAGTCGGCTTCCTGGCTGTTATGAAGAAGCGCACAAAGAAAGCCTAAACGTATTGTATAAAAAATCCGCATCCTTTTGGATGCGGATTTTTTTGTGTCATTTTTGTCGGATGGCTGTGCCGGTTTTGCCGGCAATGCCGTCTCTGGCTTTTTCCAAAAGGGTAATAAGGGCTGTTCTGCCGGGAGCGGATTCGGCAAATTTGACTGCCGCTTCCACCTTGGGGAGCATAGAACCGGGGGCAAATTGGCCGTCGGCTATGTGCTTCCGGGCTTCGTCAGGGGAGAGACTGTCCAGCCACTTTTCGTTTTCCTTGCGGAAGTTGATCGCCACCTTTTCCACAGCGGTGAGGATAATGAGGGTGTCGGCACCCAGCAGCTCCGCCAGAAGCTCGGAGGCAAAATCCTTGTCAATGACTGCCGCTGCACCCTTCAGGTGATTGCCCTCTGTTCGGAATACGGGGATTCCGCCGCCGCCGCAGCAGATGACCACGTGTCCGTCCTCTGTCAGGGCCCGGATTGCACCGGCCTCAATGATGTGCTTAGGCTTGGGGGAGGCCACATACCGCCGCCAGCCCCGTCCGGCATCTTCCTTGAATAAAAATCCGGTTTTTTCTGCCATAGCCTTGGCCTCTTCCTCTGTGAGGAATTTGCCGATGGGCTTGCTGGGGTTTTGGAAAGCCGGGTCATTGGGGTCTACTTCCACCTGAGTGACCATCGTTACCACCGGTTTGTTGGTAATGCCCCGGTCAAATAAAGTCTCTCTCAGAGCATTTTGCAGGTCGTAGCCGATATAAGCCTGACTCATAGCACCGCAGACGGAGAGGGGTGTTGCTCCCTGGGTGGGGTCTTGGTGCATCAGAGCCAGCATGGCATTGTTGATGATGCCCACCTGAGGGCCGTTTCCGTGGGCAATAATGACCTCGTTGCCGTCTTCAATCAAGTCTACAATGGCGTTTGCTGTGATTTTTACTGCGTTGGCTTGTTCCGGCAGGGTGGTACCCAGAGCATTGCCGCCCAGTGCAATGACGATACGTTTGGACATTTTATGTCAACCTTTCTGCAATACAGAGCCGCACCCTTTTTCTATATAGGATCAGGGTGCGGCGTGGTGAGATCAGAATTTTTTTCTCTGCTCGTCAGAGCCATCCAGCTCCATCAGAGCCTTAACGGGGTCTTTCACTTTGGCAAGGAAGATCATGGCGGCGATGATATAGGGCTTAAAGGAAGCCTGTTTATAAAGGGGGACCATATAGCGATCGAAAACAGAGGCATCCACTTCACCGGACTCACAACTGACGCCGGTGATATCGGCAGGAAGGCAGTGGAGATACAGTGCCTTGCCGTCCTTGGTATGCTGCATCATTTCCTCGGTGCAGGCCCAGTCTTTGTGCTGGGCGTTCTGGGCCAAAAGCTCTTTTTCCAGTGCATCAATACCTGCCTTGTCGCCCTGCTGGTACAGCTTGGTGCGCTGCTCCATGGCAGCAAAGGGTGCCCAGGATTTGGGGTAGACGATATCTGCATCCCGGAACGCTTCTTCCATGGAGTTGGTCTTGGTAAAGGTGCAGCCGTTTTCTTCGGCGTTTTTCTTTGCGATCTCTTCGATCTCAGGCATGACTTCATAGCCTTCGGGGTGCGCCAGAACGACATCCATGCCGAAACGGGAGAATAGTCCGATGACGCCCTGGGGCACAGACAGAGGTTTGCCGTAGGAGGGGGAGTAGGCCCAGGTCATAGCCACCTTTTTGCCCTTGAGGTTTTCCACACCGCCGAACTCATGGATCAGATGCAGCATATCTGCCATACACTGGGTAGGATGGTCTACATCACACTGCAGGTTGACCAATGTAGGCCGCTGCTCCAGAATGCCTTCCTCGTAGCCCTCGTCCAGCGCATCCATAAAGGTTTTCTGATACTTGTGGCCTTCGCCGATAAACATATCGTCCCGAATGCCGATGACTTCTGCCATAAAGGACACCATGTTGGCCGTCTCACGGACGGTCTCTCCATGGGCGATCTGGCTGACCTTCTCATCCAGCACCTGTTCTTCCAGACCCAGCAGATTGCAGGCGGAAGCATAGGAGAACCGGGTACGGGTGGAGTTGTCGCGGAAAATAGAAATGCCAAGGCCGGAGTCAAAAATGCGGGTGGGCTTATTCCGCTCACGGAGATCCCGCAGGGCATCCGCCACAGTAAAAATGGCATCCAGCTCATCGTTGGTCTTGTCCCAGGTCCAATAAAAATCGGATTTGTACATATTGTTGATTTTCAGGGTATCCAGGTGTCTTGCCAGTTCAACAGTTTTGCTCATAGTATTGTCCTCCTGCGGTATGTAGATAATCAGCGAATATCGTTATCTGTAAGGCTCTGACGGAACTGGGTCACGTCAGTGGTCTTATTTTCTTCTTTGTACAGGCCGGGTACGGCAGCGTACAGAGCGGCACAAGTGACCAGATCCTGCTTCCATGTGATCTCGTTGGGAGCGTGCGCCTGACTCTCCGCACCGGGGCCGAAGCCGACACAGGGGATCCCATAACGTCCCTGAATGGAGACACCGTTGGTGGAGAAGGTCCACTTGTCCGTGAGGGGGCGATTGCGCTTTTCCATGGCAGAGGGTGCGCCGATGCGCTTGTCACCGAACAGGTTATGATGGGCGTCGATGAGTGCCTGTACATGGGCAGACGTTTCTTTGTTGATCCAGGTAGGGAAGAAACATTCTGTTTCATAGACTTCGCCGGTCCATGCGGGGCGGTCGTACATATACATGCTGACTTTTACATCGTCACCGTATTTTTTACAGGCGGGCAGATCCCGAATTTCTTGCAGGCAGGAGTCCCATGTCTCACCGGCAGTCATGCGGCGGTCAATGGAGATGGCACAGGAATCTGCCACAGCACAACGGCTGGGGGAGGTGTAGAAGATCTGGGAGGTGGTGCAGGTGCCGCGGCCGAGGAAACGGGCATCTTCGTAGTGCTCGGGGTTGTATTTGGGGTTGAGCATTTTCACAAGACCTTTGATCTCCGTACCGTCTGCATCGTCATTTTCGTTGAGAGCGCGGACATCCTGCAGAATGTCGGCCATTTTATAAATGGCGTTGTCACCTCGCTCAGGAGCGGAACCGTGGCAGGAGACACCCTTCACATCCACCCGAATTTCCATACGGCCCCGGTGACCGCGGTAGATGCCGCCGTCGGTGGGCTCCGTTGAAATCACAAATTCAATCTTTTTTTGTGCTTCTTCCTTGCTGGGGAAGTATTTGTTCACGATGTACTGCCAGCACATACCGTCACAGTCTTCTTCCTGCACAGAGCCGACGACCATGATTTTATAGCCCTTGGGGATGAGATCCAGGTCTTTCATGATCCGTGCACCGTAAACGGCGGAGGCCATGCCGCCTTCCTGATCGGAGCCGCCGCGGCCGTAGATGATCTCATCGGTTTCATAGCCTTTATAGGGATCATGCTCCCAGTTGGAAAGGTTGCCGATGCCAACCGTATCAATATGGGAGTCAATGGCGATGATCTTGTCTCCGTCGCCCATCCAGCCGATAACGTTGCCGAGACCGTCGATCTCTACCTTGTCAAAGTTCAGACGGTTCATTTCCTGTTCAATGCACTTGACGACGCCTTCTTCCTCACAGCTCTCGCTGGGAATGGCGATCATGGCACGCAGGAATCTGCTCATATCATCCCGATAACCTGCAGCAGCCGCTTTGATTGCTTCGAAATTCATATACCGATCCTCCCTATAAATTGTAGATAAGACCTGTTTTCAGGGATCTTTCTGATACCATTCTAACATAAGTTGAGCGGTTGTCAAACAAAATTTTTGTTTGGCTTAAAAATTTTTTAGATTCCTCTTGATTTTTATGACAATTGTGGTATGATTAACACAGTCAAGGATGTTTAATTTGCACAAATCAGGAGGTGGGACATGCTGAATTCAAAAGAACTGGATCGGCTGAAGCAGTTGGCAAAGGGGATTGCGGCTCAGTTTGGAAGCAACTGCGAAGTGGTCATCCATGAAATCTCAGAAAACAGTGCCCGCAGCTCTATTGTGGCCATAGAAAACGGCCATGTTTCCGGAAGAAAAGTGGGCGATGGTCCTTCTCATGTGGTTCTGGAGCAGTTGGGAAAGCGACGAAATGACATGCAGGACCAGTTGTGTTATCTGACCAGAACACCGGAGGGGAAGCTGCTGAAATCCTCATCTATGTATATTCGTGACGATGAGGGAAATATCAGTGCTATTTTCTGCATAAACTTTGATATTTCCGCTTTGGCTATGGCGGAAAATACCATCCATAATCTGATTCAGGTAGACAATGTTGTCCGCAAGGAGCCGGAGCGGATCACCCTCAATGTCAATGATCTGCTGGATGACCTGATTCGGCAGGCAGATGAGATGATCGGAAAGCCGGTCCCGCTTATGACGAAAGAGGATAAGATCAGGGCAGTTCAGTTTCTCAACGGGAACGGTGCCATGCTGATTACCAAATCCGGCGACAAGATCGCCAGACACTTCGCCATTTCAAAATACACGCTGTATTCTTATTTAGACAGTAAAACAGGAGGTAACTGATATGATCAACCTGCAAATCCATCGCGAGGGTCTTGCCAATAATATTCAGAAAGCCAAAGAGAATAATGTCATCATTCCTACCATTGCCCAGATGCAGAACCCTGATCTGATCCCCGAAAAGATCAAGGCGAAGCTGTCTCAAACCGGGCTGTGGGCTGTGGATCCGGTAAACCTGTTCCGGGTCAACTGGCACAATGAGGCAAAGGAGTCCGGCGGTCTGTATCAGAAGATTCCCAATTATGTGGAAATTCCCTCCGCCATTTCCGGTGTGCCTTGTCGTATCATTGCCATGGCAGGCAAGTGGTTTCCAACTGGCTGCCATAAAGTAGGTGCTTCTTTTGGCTGCCTGGTGCCCCGGCTGGTCACAGGCCAGTTCGATGCCACCTATCACCATGCGGTGTGGCCTTCCACCGGTAACTATTGCCGCGGCGGTGCGTTCAATTCCAAACTGCTTGCCTGTGATTCTGTGGCTATTTTGCCGCAGGATATGTCCCGGGAGCGGTTTGAATGGCTGCAAACCATTGCCGGACAGATCATTGCCACTCCCGGCTGCGAATCCAATGTCAAGGAGATCTTTGACAAGACTTGGGAACTGAAACAGGATCCTACCATGATGATTTTCAATCAGTTTGCCGAAATGGGCAACCCTCTGTGGCACTACAATGTCACGGGCTATGCTTTGGCAGAACTGTTTGAAGGAGTCAAGAAGCCTGGGCAGAACTTTGCCGGTGCCTGCTTCACCTCCGGTTCTGCAGGAACCATGTCTGCAGGTGATTTGCTGAAAGAGCGGTATCCCCATCTGAAGTTGGGCGTGGGCGAAGCGCTTCAGTGTCCCACCATTCTCAACAACGGCTTCGGCGGCCACCGTATCGAAGGCATTGGCGACAAGCACATCCCGTGGGTACATAATGTGAAAAACACCGATATGGCAATTGCCATTGACGATGAAGATTCTCAGCGGCTTCTGCGGCTGTTCAACACGCCGGAGGGCCAAAAGTATCTGAAGGAAGAACTTCACTGCACCGACGAGCAGATTGAAAAGTTTACATGGATGGGCATTTCCGGCATTGCCAATGTTCTTTGCTGCATTAAGATGGCAAAATATTACGAACTGACACAGAACGATGTGGTGGCGACGGTTCTGACCGACTCGGCTGATATGTACAAATCCAGAGTGGCAGAACTCAATGAAATGTACGGAGCATATTCTGTTGTGGAAGCAGCAAAGGACCATGGTCTGCATATGTTGGGACTAAAGACCGACAACCTGTTGGAACTGACTTATGCGGAGCGGAAGCGCGTCCACAACCTGAAGTATTACACTTGGGTGGAGCAGCAGGGAATGGAGACCGAGGACCTGAATGCTCAATGGTACGATACCGCCGGCACATGGGATGCGGTCCATGCACAGGCCAAAGAACTGGATGAACTGATCTGTGCCTTTAATGACGAGGTTGGCATTCTGAAAAACCTGTAAATATCCCGAAAAGGGGAAGGGGATCCCCCTTCCTCTTTTCTTTTGGACTGGAGGAAGCTTTATGAGAAATGTGAAATACGGCAAATGTGTCAGATGCGGAAAAACTTACGAGGCCACACCGGATTTGACCAATTGCAGCTGCGGTGGGATTCTGGAAATCGTCTATGACTACGAATACATCCGATCCGTTTTGACAAAGGAAACGCTCAAAAACAGAGAAAAGCCCACCATGTGGCGGTATCGGGAGCTGCTTCCCGTGGAAGAAAATACTCCGGAGCCTCCTCTGCGGGTGGGATGGTCACCGCTGTACGAAGCGCCCCGCCTTGCAAAGGAACTGGGAATCGCCAAACTCTATATAAAGGATGATGGCCTCAATCCCACGGCCTCTCTCAAGGATCGGGCATCCTCCATGGCGGTTGCCAAGGCCAGGGAAGCCGGGGCAAAGGTGATCGCCTGCTCGTCTACCGGCAATGCGGCGTCTTCTCTGGCAGGCAATGCCGCTGCCGCCGGGCTGGAGACCTACATTTTTGTCCCGTCCCGGGCTCCTAAAGGCAAAGTGGCGCAGCTGATGACCTTCGGTGCCCATGTGGTATCTGTGCTGGGATCGTATGAGGAAACCTTTGAACTGAGCAAGGCTGCCATTGAAAAATGGGGCTGGTACAACCGAAATGCAGCCATTAACCCTTATCTTTCCGAAGGGAAAAAGACGGTCTCGCTGGAGATCATGGAGCAGTTAAACTGGCAGGTACCGGACTATATCGCCATTTCTGTGGGGGATGGCTGTACCATTGCAGGGCTTTGGAAAGGTCTGAAAGACCTGTATGCCATCGGCTTTATTGATCGGCTGCCCCGACTGATCTCTGCACAGGCAGAGGGCTGCTGCCCCCTGAACCGTGCCATTGAAGAAGGGGAGGATTGGCGTCCTATGGAGGAAAATACACTGGCGGATTCCATTGCCGTGGGTGTGCCGAGAAATGCAGACAAAGCTTTGATGGCCATTCGGGAATCCAACGGTTTGGTGGTCAATGTCTCCGACGAGGAAATTATGGCGGCACAGAAATTACTGGGCAGGACCTGCGGTGTTTTCGGGGAGCCTGCCGGGGTGACGGGTGCGGCCGGCCTGAAGAAACTCTGCGGGCAGGGAAAGATTCCGGCTGATGCTACGGTGGTTTCTGTGGTCACAGGAAACGGACTCAAAGATGTGGCCAATGCCATAAACGCCTGCGGCGAACCGATCTGTTTGCCCAACGATATGGATTTGCTCCAAAAAGCTTTCCGGGAACAGGGATTGCTGTAAGATTACGCAAAAACGGATGTTTCTTTTTTTGCGAAAGAGCGACCAAACGGTGTATAAACAGGGGTAAGAACGACCAAAAGTAATGTGTTTACTTCCAACGACAAATTGTGAAAGATTTTTTCATACTTTTTTCCTTCATCAAATTCTGATTTGTCTGTACTATAGCAGAGAATGAAACTGCTTTCAATGATATATCGCTTTGCGATATGATATACGGCTTACGCCGTATGATATACTTGCTTTGCAAGCATGATATAATACCCGTTCCTTCATATGCCGAAGGCATATATCATCGCACAACAGTGAGATATCATATCGAAGATATATCACCCGTTCCGATAGGAACGGATATCATTGAAAAAGAGAACTTTTGTCTTGGTAGACAAAAGTTCTCTTTTTCATGGTGCGCGAAGCGGGACTACGTCCTCGCAAGCTTTATATCGCTCGCTTCCGTATAAATGCGAAAGCTCACTCATGCCGCTGCTCGTCCTTTTCCCAACGGGCAGGCCCGTTGGGAGCCCTATGTTTTGGCGACTTCGCGTCTGTCACCCCACACAAAAAATCACCGTCACCCCAAAGGGTAACGGTGATTTTGGTGCGCGAGGCGGGACTTGAACCCGCACGTCCGGAGTGGACACTAGAACCTGAATCTAGCGAGTCTGCCAATTCCACCACTCGCGCAACTGTGCATTTCTCAATGCGAGTAGTATATTAACATACGAAGGTGGATTTGTCAACCGATTTTTCAAAAAATTTGCATGGTTTTGGCACAGACGTCCTTCCCGGGAGCGGATTGTGATTGCTGTGGGACAACGCTGTTATACAGATTGGAAGATGGCCTTCATGCCCCGATAAGTCATATAGCAATCCAGCTTGGCTACGGTTTCGTAAGGTGCGTGCATAGCCAATACCGGTACGCCGGCATCCAGCGTATCAATGTTCCGCTTGGCCATAAATTTGGCAACAGTGCCACCGCCGCCGACATCGTTTTTTCCAAGTTCAGCCATCTGCCACATGATACCGTTTTCATTAAACAGCTTACGCACCCAGCCGACTACCTCGGCAGAAGCATCGGACGCACCGCCTTTACCGCCGGAACCGGTGTATTTGCAAAGCCCCACACCATAGTTGAGATAGGCGCTGTTGCGGCGCTCGTAGACCTCGGAGAAATTGGGATCGTAGGCAGCGGTTACATCGGCGGACAGGCAGAAGGAATGGGCATAGCAGGTTCGCAGATCGGTACCCTGCGTTTTGCACATTTGCTCCATAAACAGGTCAAATGCCTCGGACTGCATGCCGGATACGCCGTCAGAGCCGATCTCTTCCTTGTCGGCAAAAATGCAGACTGCCGTTTTTTCGGGTACATCCAGATCGAGCAGAGCCGACAGCTCCGCATAAGCACAGACCCGATCATCGTGGCCATAGGCACCGATGAGAGAGCGGTCAAAGCCCAATTCTCTGGCATTGGCAGCAGGAACGGCCTCCAGTTCGGCAGAGATAAAGTCCTCCTCCACCACACCGTATTTCTCGTGGAGCAAATTCAGCACAGCCAGCTTCACGCGGTCAGAGCCTTCTTCATTCAGCGGACGGCTGCCCACTAATATATTGAGTGTCTCAGAGGGGATCGCTTCCCCCAGAGGCTTTTTGTTCTGTTCTTTTCCCAGATGAGGCAGCAGGTCGTTGATGACAAATTGAGGATCTCCGGGATCGCTGCCAATGGAGACTTTTACAACAGAGCCGTCACCCCGAATGATGACACCGCGGAGCTCCAATGGTATGGTGACCCATTGATATTTGCGGATTCCACCGTAGTGATGGGTCTTGAGGTAAGCCAGTTCGCTCTCCTCATAAAGGGGGCTGGGCTTCAGATCCAATCGGGGGGCATCCGTATGGGCGGCACCGATATTAACACCCTCACAGAGATTCTTTTTGCCAATCACAGCCAGCATGATTCCTTTGCCCCGGTTGACCACATAGACTTTTTTTCCGGGTTCCAGAGCCATGCCGGGCACATATTCCACAAAGCCCTTGGCCTGTGCCAGCGTAATGGTATAGTCTACGCAGTCCCGTTCGGTTTTTCCATTATCCAAAAATTTCAGGTAATTTTTGGAATAAGTTTCCATTTCAGCTTCCTCGGCAGGGGAGAGACGGTCGTAGCCGTTCTTGGGGTGATAGAGTAACGTATCTCGCAGGTTGCTCATTTAAGAGGACCCTCCTTCAGTAGTGTTTGAAAAATGGTAGAGCAGCGGGCCATAAAGTCTGCGGCACTGCCATCTTGGTTTTCTATGGTAAGGCCGCAGACTGCGGCAAATGCCTCATTGGGCTTCTGTGCCCGGATTCGGCAGCGTGCATAATGTTCGGAGATATTTTCCCGGGCCATAAGACGGGCGATTCGAACCTCTTCCGGGGCAGTAATGGCTACCGTGTGTGTGCAAAGAGCGGCAAGACCGCTTTCCGCGAGACCGATGGCGTCAATGGCACAGGGATTCGGGGCATGGTCGGCGAGCGTGATTTTTACGCTGTCGGTGATAAAAGGCCAAACGATTTGATTCAGGCGGTTTAATGCATCCGGGTCGCCAAAGACCTGCTGCCCCAGAACTTTCCGCTGCAATTGACCGTCTGTTACCACATCGGGGAAGGCACGGGCAATGGCTTGCACCATGTCCTGATTTGTTTCCAGCAGTTGGTGGTACAGGGCATCACAGTCGATGACATGAACGCCAAGTGCTTCCAGCACCTGTAAAGCGGTGGTCTTACCGCACCCGGTGCCGCCGGTGATTCCGATAACAGTCTGCATGGCTACACCTCAATGATGTGAAAACCTGCGGCTTTTTTCAGCCGGTTTTCCACGGCAAGACCCAGACCGTGCCCCTGGGGACATTGTGCCCAGATTTCTGTGACCGATGTATCGTCAAAGGTGCGAAGGGCTTCAAATACGTGGCGGGCCTGTTCAGCCGGGTCGCAGATATGGCCTAAATCGTGAACAATATGGCAGGGGAACTGATTGGTAAATTCGTGGAAACAGATGATACCGGCGTTCCGGGAACTATGGCTGCGGATATATTCTGCTGTTTTTTCCGGTGTGCCGGTCACTACGGTCACAGGTGCTTTTGGGGCATAGTGGCGGTAGGCCATGCCGGGAGCTTTGGGCTTTTCTCCGGGAGCCAGTTTGCCAACAACAGCCTTGTCCACATCTACATGGCCGAGGATTTCTTCCAACGATTCCAAAGGCAGTCCGCCGGGGCGAAGAAGCCTGGGTGGGATACAGGTCAGATCGATGATGGTGCTTTCCACACCGACACCGCAGGGGCCGCCGTCCACGATGCCGTCAATGCGGCCGTCCATGTCCTCTATCATGTGCTGTACCGTAGTGGGGCTGGGCCTGCCGGAACGGTTTCCGGAGGGTGCGGCAATGGGCACATCGGCCCGGCGGATGATCTCCAGCGTTACGGGATGGTCGGGACAGCGGACTCCGACGGTGGAGAGTCCGCCGGTGGTGGTCATGGGGACACACTCCTGCTTTTCCAGAATCATGGTCAGAGGGCCAGGCCAAAACCTGGCAGCCAGCGTGTAGGCTGTTTCGGGGATGTTTTTGCAGTAGCGGGTCAGCCAGCCGACTTCGGGGATATGGATGATAAGGGGGTTATCCTGGGGACGGCCTTTGGCCGCATAGATTTTGCGGCAGGCATCTTCATCCAAAGCGTTGGCACCCAGCCCATACACGGTTTCTGTTGGGATACCCAGCAAACCGCCGTTGTGAATAATGGCAGCGGCCTGATCATATTGTTCCCCGGAAAGGGGAGAAGAAAATAGAATTGTTTGCATATATGTCTCTTTTCTGTCGGTCAACTGTTTTGCTGCAGTTTTTCGGCCTGATCGGCGGTGATCAGGGCGTCAATGATCTCATCCAGATCCCCATCCATGATGCTGTCGATCTGATACAGGGTCAGACCGATGCGATGATCGGTGACTCTTCCCTGCGGAAAGTTATAGGTGCGGATCCGCTCGTTGCGCATGCCGGTTCCAACCTGACTGCGTCTTTGGTCGGAGAATTCGCCGCTGATTCTGGCTTGTTCGATCTCGTAGAGCTTGGAGGCCAGCATCTGCATACATTTTTCCCGGTTCTGCACCTGACTGCGTTCCTCCTGACAGGCCACCACGATACCGGTGGGCTTGTGGATGAGCCGGACAGCAGAGGAGGTTTTGTTGACGTGCTGGCCGCCGGCACCGGAGGCACGGTAGACCTGCATTTCCACATCCTCCGGACGGATATCCACATCTACCGTGTCCATCTCCGGTAAAACGGCTACAGTAGCCGTAGAGGTATGCACACGTCCGCCGGATTCCGTTTCCGGTACCCGCTGCACCCGATGGACACCGGATTCGAATTTCAGACGGGAATAGGCACCGTCGCCGGTGATAATAAAGTCTGCTTCCTTGACACCGCCCAACTCGGTTTCATTGTAGTTGAGCAGCTCTACCCGAAAGCCGTGCTTGTCGGCATACATGGTGTACATCCGATAAAGGGAGTGGGCAAACAGGGCACTTTCCTCGCCGCCCACACCGCCGCGAATCTCCACAATGACGTTTTTATCATCATTGGGGTCACGGGGCAGAAGGAGAATCTTCAGCTGCTGCTCCAGTTCTTCCAGCAGTTTTTTCGACTGGGTGAATTCCTCCTGACATAGTTCCCGCAGTTCCGGATCCAGTGTACCGTCCAGCATATCCCGAAGATCCTTCTGTTCCTGCTTTGTTTTTTTATAAATACGGAAGGCCTCCACCACAGGTTCCAGCTGCTTTTGTTCCCGGAGCAGCTTGGTGGCAGTTTTAGGGTCGTTATAGAAATCCGGCTGCAAAGCCCGTTCCGCCATTTCGGCAAAACGTTCCTCCACCAGCTGCAGTTTATCCAGCATAGGGCTCCTCCTTGCGGTAAAGATTAAAGATGACCTGTGCCCGATCGGTCAGAAAATGGGTATCTGACAGACGGGCAGCACCTTCTTTGGAAATTCGCCAGAAATGGGGAGTCATGCTCAGAAGGTTGGCGATCTGCTGACGGTCATCCAGAGAAAAATCAAATGTCAGCGTCTCACTATGCTCCAAAGAAAATCCTGCCACGGCGGGCTGAAGTACTTTCTCCTTTTGGAGAATCTCCGGATAGATAATGGATTTAAGCGCCAGAAGGTGCATGGGTCCGGCCAAAACCTGCAGGAACCGGCCGCCGGGGGACAAAACCCTGGCAAACTCCCGGTCTGCGGTCAATGCGAACATGGAAAGAACACAGTCGAAGCTGCCGTCACTAAAGGGCAGGGCAGCGGCGGTTCCTGTGATCCACAATGCATGTTTGTTTCGAACAGATGCAAACCGGACGGCATCCTTGGAAATATCGATTCCGGCAAATTCCGTGTGAGGGAGACCGGCTTGCAATTGGGTCAGATAGTAGCCCTCTCCGCAGCCGGCATCCAGCACGGCTTTGGGCGAAAGGGGCAGAACCGTTTCACACAGTTTGGCAGCGATGGGGGAATAGAAGCCGCCGTCCAGAAAGGCTTTTCGGGCAGCGACCTGCTCCTTGGTATCGCCGGGGTGCCTGGCATGTTTTTTGTCTACTGTCAAAAGGTTTACATAACCTTGGCGTGCAATGTCGAAACAATGTCTGTTTGGGCAGCACCAGGTATTGCATTCTTTTGACAAAGCCAGTCCGCAGACGGGGCAAAGCAGTTCCATGCCACATACCTCCCATTGTATTGTTACCATTTTAACGTATTTTACCGGAAAGGTCAAACCCCGTAAGAATATTTTGCATCAAAAACAGAACAATAGGATATGAGGTGAAAAAATTGGGGAAACTTCTGGCAATTCTGCTGTCGGCATCCTTGCTGGTGTCTGCACCGAAGCCTTCCCATCGGGGCTATATCGCGCTGACCTTTGATGATGGTCCTTCCGGGGCAATTACACAGTCGCTGCTGGAGGGCCTTGAGAAGCGGAGGGTAAAGGCAACGTTTTTTCTCTGCAATTACCGCATGGAGGAATATCCGCACACGTTGGAGGCACTGGCGGCGGCTGGTCATGAGCTGGGACTCCATGGGTGCAGCCATGAGCATATGGATCAAATGACAAAAGCCGAGGTGCTGGAAGATCTGGAAAACTGTCAATCCGGGCTGATGGAACGGACGGGAGTGGCAGCGACCTTATTTCGTCCGCCGGGCGGCCGGTACAGCGAGGCTCTTTTGGAGGCATCGGAGGAGGCGGGGTGCCCGGTCATTCTGTGGTCGGTGGATCCGCAGGATTGGCAGCCGTCTAAAACAGGACAAGTTTTGCCCTATTTGCGGCGGCATACCAAAGGCGGAGATGTGATATTGCTTCATGATCTGTATCCGTCCTCTGTGGAGGCGGCCTTATGTCTGGTGGATGAACTGCAGGCACAGGGGTATGGATTTTGCACCGTATCGGAGCTGGCAGCTTATTATGGGACAACGCTGCGTCCGGGTCGGGTGTATCATGGTTTTTTGGAAAAAAAGGACGAGAAATGACTGTGGGGATACAAAAAACGCTTACTGCCGTCGACTGCAGTAAGCGTTTTCGTTTTTTGGGGGTGATATGTGCAGGCAAGCGGATGAACCGCCCAACAGGCTTTCGCCTACGCCACGCACCTTGCGTGGCTACCCTGCCTGACACCCGTTTTCAGAACCATAGCCATCGCCTCCTCATCCTTATTATATGGCATTTTCGAGGCCGGGTGATGAACAAATCGTAAATAATGCTTGACAGGATGGAGGGGAGTGTGTATACTAACTGTATTAATACGATTAATACAGAGGAGGGATACGGTGATCACGATCAATACACGGGACGCTCGTCCGATTTATGAGCAGATCAAAGAGAGCCTGTGCCGGCTGATACTTTCCGGTGTTCTGCAAACCGGGGAGCGGCTGCCCAGCGTCCGGGAACTGGCTGGGAATTTGGCCATCAATCCCAACACCATTCAAAGGGCCTACCGGGAACTGGAAGCCGAAGGGTTTATTTATTCCATCGTGGGGAAGGGGTCTTTTGTTTCTCCTTTGGAGCAGGTGGACCGCAGCCGCATTGACGGGAAAAAGGCACAGTTTCGGGAAGCAGCTCGGGAACTGATGGGTCTGGGCATAAAAAAAGAGGCACTGATCGCCATGCTGGACGAATTGAAACAGGAGGATGATTATGCTTGAAGTAAAAAATCTGACAAAGACCTTTGATGGTTTCACGGCATTGCAAGACTTGTCTTTGACGGTGCCGAAAGGGACGGTCTATGGTCTGGTAGGCCCCAATGGCGCGGGTAAATCCACGATCATCCGTCATATCATGGGTGTTTATCGCCCCGATGCGGGTACGGTCACATGGAACGGTGTGCCGGTATATGAAAATACGGAACTGAAAAATACCATGGTGTGCATTCCCGATGAGATCTTCTATGAAACAGCAGACAGTATCAAGGATCTGAAAAAGCTCTATGCCGCCGCCTATCCGGCCTTTGATGAAGAGCGGTTCAACCGTCTGGGAGAGATCTTTCAGCTGGATGTGAAACGTCCGGTGCGGCGGTTTTCCAAAGGTATGCAGAAGCAGGCAGCCTTCTGGCTGGCTATTTCCTGCCGCCCGGAAGTTTTGGTACTGGATGAGCCGGTGGATGGTCTGGATCCGGTCATGCGGCGGCAGATCATGAGCATCATTCTGGAAGATGTGGCGGAAAACGGCACGACGGTGCTGGTTTCCTCCCATAACTTGAGAGAACTGGAAGACATCTGTGACCATGTGGGTATCATGCACAAGGGAAAAATGATGCTGGAGCGTTCCCTTTCCGCCTTGCAGGAGAATATGGTCAAGGTACAGCTGGTCACGGAACAGCCTCTGCCGGAGGAACTTCAGGTGGTCCATCAGTCTCAGGTGGGCAGAGTGCAGACGTTGATCGTCCGGGGCTGCGGCGAGGAAGTGGAAACGCTGCTCCATCAGTGCCATCCGCTTTTGTGCGATATTTTGCCCCTTTCTCTGGAAGAAGTCTTTATTTATGAACTGGGAGGTGTGGATTATGAAGTCAAGAGTATCTTGCTGTAACGGCGGCCTGGTGGCCCGTGATCTCAGACGGACGGCCCTTCTTTGGAGTGCGTATCTGCTTTTGTGGTTTGTGGCCATGCCTGCCAATCTCTTCTCCTCGTCAGAGTGGATGAAAGCCATGGATATGCGCAGAACGGTGCTGGATCTTGCTTCTGATACCTGCCATCTGATCTCGGCCCTTTACGGCGTTGCTGTGGCCTGGTTTTTGTTTTCCTATCTCTACAAGAGCCGCAGCGCCAATTTCTTCGGTGCATTGCCTCTGCGCAGAGAGACCCAGTTCCTCTCTCATTACATCAGCGGTATCCTTTGCAGCCTTTTGCCCAATCTGATCCTTTTCGGCGCAACGGTCGTTGCCGGGGCGATGCTGAAGGTCAATCTGGTGATGGAAACCGCCATCTGGTTTGCCGCCCATAGTCTGACCTTCCTGTTCTATTACAGCTTTGCGGTACTGTGTGCCATGCTGGTGGGTAATCTCATTGCCATGCCGGTACTCTACGGCATTTTGAATTTCTTTGCGGTGGTCGTGGAAGCCCTTGTCCGCTCTCTGGGTGAAACCCTCCTTTACGGAGCGAGCATGAGCCGCGATATGATGTTCGGCTGGCTGTCGCCTCTGTATTATTTCGCCATGGAGCGCAACAGCCCCGATTTGAAGCGGATCTATGAAAATGACAAACTGGTGGACTTGGTGTTTGAGGGCTGGCCGGGACTTCTGATTTTGGCGGCGGCCGGTCTGGTACTGGCAGCGGCGGCATTTTTGATCCACAGACGCCGTGCCATGGAAACTGCCGGCGATGTGGTTGCCGTCAAGCGGCTGCGGCCTGTGTTCCTTTATGTGTTTACCTATGGCTGTGCCATGGTCATCGGCACTCTCCTTGCCAATATGCTGGTGCGGGATATGGACAGCAGCCAATTCCTGCCCATCTCTGCCTGCCTGCTTCTGGCGGCGGTCATCGGCCACTTCCTTGGCCATATGATTTTGCAGCGGACGCTGCGGGTGTTCAACCGAAAGACCCTCACGACCTGCGCTGTCAGTCTGGCGGCATTGATCGTCGTTCTGGGTGCTATGAAGCTGGATGTATTCGGCGTGGTCCGCTATGTGCCTGATTTTGACGATGTGGCAGCTGTTCGAATGGAGTCCGGCCTTCATAATGTGGAAGATCCTCAGCGGATCGCAGAGGTCATGGAACTTCATCGGGAGATTCTCGACCGCAAGAGCGAAACCGAAGCCCTTTGCCGCAAGAGTGATTTTAAGCCCTTGCTTGGTATTACCTATGTGCTGAAAAACGGCACAGAGGTCTGCCGGGAATATCGCCTGCCGGTGAATGATGACAACTACAACGACCCCAATTCCCTGATCTGCAAGTACGATGAACTGAACAACACGCCGGAGATGATTCTGTCCAGAGAACTTCCTCAGACAGAAGTGACATTGCAAACCGTGGATAACTGTGTCATTCTCTATGAGGTTGCAGATAAGGGCGGGTACAGCCATGCAGAACGGCTGGAGCCTACTTCTCAGGAAGCCCTGAAGCTTTGGGAAACGGCCATCCTGTTGGATCTGAAGGCCGGTACCATCGGTCAAAGCCGCAAAGCCGATGACTATATGCCGAAACTGGAAAAACCCGGCGAGGTGGCGATGACCTATCAGGGTCCGGAAGTGACTGTGGAGTATTACAGCGGCGTGTCCGTGGAACTTCGCCTGAAAAATGCCGAAGGCAGCTACGAACACTGCTACTATCAAATTTCCGCAGAGGCCGTATATACCAAAGCCGCCCTGGTGGAAATGGGCGTTCCCCAGGAAGCCTTTATGCTGAAAAACGAAGCAAAGGAGTGATCCTGTGAAAAAAGCAATGGCAATTTTACTGATCCTCAGCACGTTACTTCTTGCCGGCTGCCGGAAAAGCTCCATCGGCATCATCGGCGGTGCCGATGGCCCAACTGCCATCTTTGTGGCTGAGGCAAAATAAATGTATAAACACCACCTCTTGTCCGTATCCATGGACAAGAGGTGGTTTTCTATGGGTTTGGTGGCGGTGTTGCTGTTGCTGGTGGGGGTGGTCATGACCTTCCGCACCCGGTTTGTGCAGGTGCGGAAACTGGGCGCATCCTTCCGTGCGGTCAGGGACAGTCTGACAAAGCCCACAGAGGGGGTTTCGCCCTTTCAGGCAGTTTGTACAGCCTTGGCTGCCACGGTGGGAACGGGGAATATTGCCGGTGTGGCAGGTGCCATTGCTCTGGGTGGTCCGGGCGCGGTGTTCTGGATGTGGATTTCGGCCTTTCTGGGCATGGCGACCAAGTATGCCGAGGTGGTATTGGCCCTGCGGTATCGGAAAAAGGATTCCGCCGGGAACTGGCTGGGGGGTCCCATGTATTATATTCGCGATGGCATGGGCAGCAAATTCCTGGCGGCGGTTTTCGCGGTGTTTACTCTGCTGGCTTCTCTGGGAATGGGCAATATGGCTCAGGTGAATACCATTACCTCTGCGGTCATAGATGCCGCCGGTCGGTATGTTCCAAAACTTCCTCCCCGGTCGGTGGCATTGTTCACAGGTCTGGCGGCAGCCTTGCCGGTGGCCTTGGTGATGGTAGGCGGTGCAAAGCGAATTGGTATCGTTTTGGAACGGGTCGTTCCTGTTATGGCCGGTTTTTATATTTTTGGCAGCCTGACTGTCCTGGTCGTCCATTGGCAGCAGTTGGGGTCGGCATTTTCCGCTATTTTAGAAGGTGCCTTTGCCCCCAGAGCTATCTGGGGCGGCAGTGTGGGGCTGGCAGTCCGCTGGGGTGTGTCCCGGGGCGTTTTCTCCAACGAAGCCGGCCTTGGTTCTGCGCCCATTGCCCATGCTGCCGCGGAAGCTGCGCCGGAACAGCAGGGACTTATGGGCATTTTCGAGGTCTTTTTAGATACCATCGTCCTGTGTACCCTGACAGCCTTGACCATTCTGGTCAGCGGAATTCCCATTCCCTATGGGAAAACCGCCGGTGCTCCTTTGGCGACGGCTGCCCTGGAAACGGTCTTTGGCTCATGGGCGGCAGGTCTGATGGCGATCTGTCTGGCATTGCTGGCATTGGCGACCTTGATGAGCTGGCAGCTTTACGGGGTGCGGTGCGCCGGATATCTCTTTGGAGAAAGAGGGGAACAGGTCTACCGTATTGTCTATATCGGTGCGATCTTAGTGGGCGCGACCATGGATTTGGGTGTGGTTTGGGCTTTTTCCGATCTCTGCAACGGACTGATGGCGATCCCCAATCTGGCGGCAATGTTATATCTGCAAAAAGAAGTAAAGGAGTGAAGCCATGCTTCACTCCTTTAGTAGTATCCGACGCTTACCAACACTTCCAGAAACCAATTGATCTGCTCATCGGTGAACAAAGAGCCAAACTGCTTCTGCACTGCAAGGGCCTCCAGAGTCAGCTCCGGGTGACCGCAGGAGACCAGAGCATCAAACCCGTCAGACAGCCGATGACGCCGTGCCAATTCTTTTGCGGTCTCCGCACCGCCGTAGGTCTGCAAGTTCAGGAACAGCCGCTTGGTGGGGCAGCCGTGGGCCAGCATGGCAGTCTGCGCCTGTTCCATGGCCTTCGCCTGAAACATTTCCGCAAGTGTCATGGGTGTTCCTCCTGTATTTTCTGCATTTGGTTTGCCAGGGGGCAGTTTCCGGAGAAGGTGCAGCCGGGATAGTCGCAGTCACAGAACCATCTGCCATCTTCCTGTTCCAGAACGACGGTGCGGGCCTGATCCTGTGCCCGACAATAGCCTAAGATCATCCATTCCATCAAACAACTTCCTTTCTTTAGGGCATTATAATATGGGAAATGATTTTTGTCTATGGGATGGTGGCAAAAATGACTGCAATGGATGACCAAAACGGGGATAGCTGCGGTTTTCCGCATTGACAGGAAAACCATACAATGATATGGTAAAGAAAAAGAAAAGGAGGCTCCATGATGAATTGTCCCACTCCTCATATCAGTGCTGCCTATGGAGATTTTGGCCGCACGGTCCTTATGCCGGGGGATCCCCTGCGGGCCTGCTTTATAGCTGAAAACTATCTGGAAAACGCCGAATTGGTGAATAATGTCAGAGGGGTTCAGGGCTATACAGGTACGTACAAAGGAGTAAAAGTTTCGGTTATGGCCTCCGGTATGGGAATGCCGTCTATGGGCATATACTCCTATGAACTTTATGAAGCCTACGGCGTGGAGACCATTTTGCGTGTCGGATCGGCAGGTGCGATTCAGCCGCAGATCAAAATTCGCGACATTGTCCTTGGGCAGGGTGCGTGTACCGACAGCCGTTGGGCATCGCAATACCGGCTGGCCGGGGATTTTGCGCCGATCTGCTCCTTTCCTGTGCTGCAAACCTGTGCAGAGACTGCCCGGGATATGAAGCTGCCTTACCATGTGGGAAACCTTTTGTCCTCTGACCGCTTCTATGGAGATGAATCCCATGTTCCTCAAGGGATGCAGGCCAATGATGGTTGGCGGAAGATGGGGGTCTTGGCCATTGAAATGGAGGCAGCGGCGTTGTATATGAATGCTGCCCGCTGCGGGAAACAGGCACTTGCCATCTGCACAGTCTCCGATCACATTCTGACAGGAGAAGTCACGACATCGCAGCAGCGGCAGGAATCATTCACACAGATGATGGAACTGGCTTTGGAGACAGCAAGAAAACTGGAGAAGTAAGATGAAACGGGTATTTTTGATTGTATTGGATTCTTTTGGAATCGGTGCGGCACAGGATGCCGACCGGTATGGAGATGCTGATGCAAATACACTGCGGTCTTTGGCGGAGACTGCCGGATTTTCATTGCCGATGCTGCAGAAACTGGGGCTTGGAAATATAGCAGGAACACAGGGCGTTCCTCCTGTGGAACATCCGGCAGCGGCTTATGGCAGACTGCGAGAGCGATCCATGGGGAAAGATACAACTACCGGTCATTGGGAATTGGCGGGGGTTATTTCCGGGCAGCCGATGCCAACGTATCCTCACGGGTTCCCGCAGGATATCCTCGATGCGTTTACGGAAGCTACGGGGCGGGGTGTTTTGTGCAACAAAACCTATTCCGGCACAGATGTGATCCGGGACTATGGAGAGCAGCATCGGGAAACAGGGAAGCTGATCGTCTATACGTCGGCAGATTCCGTATTTCAGGTGGCAGCCCACGAGGACGTCGTTCCCGTGGAGGAACTGTATGCGGCCTGCAAAGCGGCACGAAAGATTTTGCAGGGAGAACATGCTGTGGGCCGTGTGATCGCCAGACCCTTTGCCGGGGAATGGCCGTTTCAGCGGACACCCCGCCGGCATGATTATTCTCTCACACCACCAAGGACCATGCTCAATGCGATTCAGGATGCCGGACAGCAGGTCATTGCGGTGGGTAAAATTTTCGATATTTTTGCCGGATCCGGCATTACACAGGCCATCCCTACCAAGGGGAATTCAGAGGGAATGAAATGTGCCATGAGCGTGGCGGATCAGGATTTTTGCGGTCTGTGTTTTGTGAATCTGGTGGACTTTGATATGCTTTACGGTCACCGGCAGGATGCTCCGGGCTATGCACAGGCGGTGATGGAATTTGATAGCTGGCTTCCGTCTTTTTTGGAAAAAATGACAGAGGACGATGCTGTTATGTTAACCGCAGACCATGGATGTGATCCCAGCGATGCCTCCACAGATCACACCCGGGAGGATGTACCTGTGCTGGTCTGGGGGAAAGGCATTGCTCCGGTGAATCTCGGGGTTCGGGAGACATTTGCGGATGTTTCCGCCTCGGTGTGCAGGCTGCTGAACGTGCCCTTTGAAACACCCGGTGTTTCTTTTTTATGACAGGAGGAATATCCATGACGGCAACAGAATTGGTTCTGCAGGCGGAGGCGTCTGCGAAACGTGCCTATGCACCCTATTCCGGGTTTTGCGTGGGTGCGGCACTTTTGTGTAAAAATGGCCGTGTTTTTCTGGGCTGCAATGTAGAAAATGCTTCCTTTTCTCCCACGATCTGTGCCGAGCGGACGGCTGTGGTCAAGGCAGTATCAGAAGGAGAGCGGGAATTTGCGGCATTGGCAGTAGCAGGCGGCAAAGATGGCGTGATCAGTGGCATCTGTCCGCCCTGCGGTGTTTGCCGTCAGGTTTTGCAGGAATTCTGCAGTGGGGATTTTCCCGTTTATCTTGGAAAAGGCGGTGGTGCTTACGAGAGCATCACCCTTGCAGATTTGCTGCCCCTTGGGTTTTCTCTTTGAAAGGAGTATTTGCTCCATGGAATTTTTGTATCTGCTGGAGGGGCTGCGGACCCCGGTTCTCGATCGGCTGTTCTGCCTTATTACACTCCTTGGCTCAGAACTGGTGTTTTTGGTCGTAGCAGTGGTAATGTATTGGTGTGTTAATAAATGGGAGGGGCTGTATCTGCTCAGCGTGGGCTGTTTGGGCGCTGTGGTGAACCAGTTTTTGAAGTTGGCCTGCCGGGTGCCGAGACCTTGGGTCAGAGACCCGGATTTCTCCATTGTGGAAAGTGCCCGGGGGGATGCAGCCGGTTACTCCTTTCCCTCCGGCCATACGCAGAACGCCGTGGGCACATTTGGCTGCCTTGCAATGGGAACCGGAAAAACAGCGCTGCGTTGGCTGTTTGTGGGTTTGGCAGTTCTGACGGCTTTTTCCAGAATGTATTTAGGCGTCCATACCCCTGCGGATGTGCTGGTCTCTGTGCTCCTTGCCGGGGGGATGGTGCTGGGTCTGCGGCCGTTGTTCCGGAATTTGGAGCATACGCCCCAGAGAGGGCTCTGGATGCTTTTGGGTTTGGCGATCCTGAACGGGCTGTTTGTTCTCTATGTGAATTTGTTTCCGTTCCCGGCAGACGTGGACCCGGTCAATCTGGAGCACGGTGCGGAAACTGCCGCCAAGCTTTTGGGCGCTGTGTTGGGTATGACTGTGGGCTATGCCATAGATATGAAATGGGTTCGGTTTAAGACAAACGGATCGATTTTGGGTCAGTGTTTGAAGTGCATTTTGGGTCTCTTGCTTCTCATTGCCATCAAGGAGGGGCTGAAGCCCGTCCTTGGCAGCAGCACATCGGCGAATGCTCTGCGCTATGGATTGATGACGGTATTTGCCAGCGGTATTTGGCCTATGACGTTTTCGGTTTTGGGGAAATCGGGAAGAAAGAGGAAAGATAAATCGTGATGATATGGATGTTGTCAGGCCTTCTTTTGTGCCTGTTTTTGGTGGGATTTGGTGCATTTGTCTATACATTTGTCCGTCGCCCCATCCCGGATTCTGCTACGGAAGAAGGGCGCAAAGCCGGAGGCTGGGAGGCTTATACTGCTCAGATCGTAAGCGGGACGCAATGGCTTTCGAAGCAGGAAGTCAAGCCTGTGCAGGTGATCAGTTACGATGGGAAATGTCTCTATGGCCGGTTTGTTGCCAGGGAAAACGCCAAAGGTACGATTTTGTTTGTTCATGGCTATCGGTCGCACTTTACCATAGATTTTTCGGCCTCCATGGAGTTCTATCACCGATTGGGCTATCATGCCCTTTACTGTGACCAGAGAGCTACGGGAAAGTCGGAGGGCAACGTCCTGACATTTGGAATAAAAGAGCACAAGGATGTGCTGTCGTGGGTGACCTATTTGGGGCTTATGCTGGGGCAGGAGCATCCGATCTTTCTTGCAGGTGTTTCCATGGGCGCCGCTACGGTGCTGATGGCATCCGGTATGGAATTTCCGGCCAATGTCCGCGGCATCATTGCCGACTGCGGCTTTACCTCTCCGGGTGACCAGCTGCGGTATCTGCTGAAGGCAAAGTATCATCTGCCTGCCGGGATGGCAGCGGTTCTTGATTTTTATGCCAGAGTGTTCGGAAGATTCTCCATTGACCAATGGTCGGCGGTGGATGCCGTGAAACAGGCAAAATACCCCGTGATTCTTTTTCACGGGCTTGCAGATAAGTTGGTGCCGAGTGAAATGTCCCAGCGGGTCTATGATGCCTGCACAGGAAAAAAACGTCTGGAGCTTTTTGAAGATGCGGGACACGGTGTCAGCTATCTTGTGGATACACAGCGGTATCAAAAGGCGTTAATTGAATTTTTGGAAGAAAACAACCCCGGTGAGGAGCAAAAATGATACGAAAAGCAACGCTGCAGGATGTACCTGCCATTTTGGAGATCTATCGGCCTTATATTGAACATACAGCCTATACATTTGAATATGAAGTCCCTTCAGAAGCAAGCTTTCAGGAGAGATTTCTTCGTATTTCTTCCGATCATCCATGGTTGGTGTGGGAAGAAAACGCAGAGGTTCTGGGCTATGCCTATGGGGAACGGGCCTTTGTCCGGGCCGGCTATGCATGGGATGCGGATCTTGCGATCTATCTTCGTTCCGATGCCCGGGGAAAGGGAATCGGAAGAAAACTCTATGAGGCAGTGGAGGATATTCTAAGGCGTCAGGGCTACTTTGTGGCCTATGGTGTGGTGACTTCAGCCAACGAGGGAAGCTGTGCGTTCCACAAGGCCATGGGCTACGAAAAGACTGCAGAATTTCCCCGGTGCGGTTGGAAATTCGGGAAATGGTACGGTACGATTTGGTTTGAAAAACGGCTTCGGGAGGGGCTTCCTCAGACCCCGCCGGTCAGTTGGCAGACACTTGAATAAAGAAAAGGAAGCCATCCCAAAGGGTGGCTTCCTTTTCTTTATTCCGGTACGACATAGGCGGCATTGGCATATCCCACGAGATCTTTATAGCGGACGGCATACCAGTTGCCGCTTTCTCCCAAAATGGTCAAGGGATCTCCGTTTTCCGCTTGCGTCAGGATCGGGGAATCGGTTGTGGGAAGTTCCCGGATATTCAGCCTGCCCCATTGGACGGAGACCCGTCCCTGACGGGCAGGAGCAGGCTCAAGGAAGGGAACGCCGAAATATTCCGTCACACCAAGAGACAGGGCTTTGGCAATGGCATCCAAATTGTTTTCGATCCACATGGCGTCTTCCCGGTTGTCATGATATCCAAGCTCCGCCAAAACGGCAGGGGCAACGGTCCTTCGAACTTCACCGATATTCACTGTGGGCAACGCCTGCACCCGATCCGGCAGGGGGTAGATGGGCTTGAGATTATCCACCAAAATCTCTGCCATACGAAGGCTGTTGGCGCTGCCGGGATAATAGTAGATATCGATCCCCCGATAGGCCCCCTCTGCACCGACCGGGGCTGCATTGGAGTGAAGTGCCAGATGAAAATCGTAGCTGCCCTCATTGGATTGCCGGATGGCTGCTGCTGCATTTTGCAGAGGGTCGTTTCGGGTGACCTCGATGCCGCTGGCCAGCAGATAAGGTTCCATTCGGTCTGCCAGCTGATTCATCCAATATTCTTCGTTGCCGGTGGTGATATAGGGATTGAATTCCTGTGTAGAGGGGCTTAAAAACAGTTTTGGCATATGCATCCCGCCTTTCTCTTCATATCTATGCGGCAAGGTTGTTGTTTACAACCAAGGTCAATGTGTGATATGATAATCGAACTGAAAGAAGGGCGGCGTTTCAATGCAGTACATTGTTCTGGATATGGAATGGAATCAGCCTTGGCCGGGTACCTACGCGGCTAAGCGAGTACTTCCGGTGAAGTTTCGGGGTGAAGTGATTCAGATTGGCGCTGTCCGGCTCACAGACCGGCAGATCGTAGGGGATGAATTTCAGGTTTTCATCAAGCCCAAGGTCTATCGGAAACTGAACAAAAAGATATCCAGCCTCACGGGTATCAAAGATTCTCAACTGGAGCAGTACGGTGTTCCTTTCCCTGAAGCGATGGAACAATTCCGGGAATGGTGCGGAGAGGACTGCGTATTCCTCACCTGGGGCTTTGATGATATTGGAATACTAAAGGAGAATATGGCACTCCACGGTCTTGCGGACGATTGGGTGGACTGTTGGTACAATGCCCAGATGATCTATAACGCGCAGACAGACGGGGCTACTGCCCAGAAAGCGTTGAAAACAGCCATGCAGATGTCCGGCGTAGAACCTACCAGACCGGCGCATGATGCCCTGGGAGATGCATATCATACCGCGATTGTCTGTTCCCGTCTGGATCTGCCCCGGGGAATGGCAGAATATGGCAAAGCGGTGGAAACGTACGAAAACGGTTTTCATGGGGCAGAACTGCCCAAATGTATCAGCCGCAGAGTGTACCATGGATTTGAGAATAAGGAAACAGCTTTGCAGACACTTGGGCACAAGGAAAACCTGTGCCCCAAATGCAGGGCGGTTATGACCCATGATAAGTGGGTGACACAGCAAAGCAAGCGTTACATGACCATGTGCCATTGTCCGGAACACGGCAATTTTCTGCTCCGGGTTCGGTTGGCGGCAGAGGAGGACGGAAGCATCAAGGCCAGCCGCCTGATCTATGAGGGCAGTTCCGATGCCGCCCGGAGTTACCAAACGTTGATTGCCAAGCCCAAGGTACGCAAACATACCGGAAGAAGGAACAGCAATGGGAAAAGGCAGCAAAACTAGATGTGGCTGCCTTTTGTACAAGAGCAACACCCCAGTGTTCAGGAATGCAGGCAATTGTCCGGCAGTCGTCTGCGGAATGACCGGCCAGAGGCTATCCTCCCCAGAGAGGGTGGCCTCTGTCTGCTGTCGGTGTAGGACCGATGTGCTGCGAAAACAGAAAGTTTTGGGAGGATTGCGATGAAAATAGGGAAAATACTGTCCTTGGGGTTGATTTTACTTCTGCTGACTGCCTGCGGAATGCCGGCGGAACCGGTACTGTCAGGAGACGGCCTGACGGTGCATTTTCTGGACGTTGGGCAGGCAGATTGTGTGCTTTTGCAGTGCGGCGGAGAAAATATGCTCATTGACGGGGGAAATGTGGACGATTCCCAAATGGTGGTGTCTTATCTTCGGGACCAAGGGATAAGCGGCCTGGATCTGATGGTCAATACCCACGCCCATGAGGATCATGTGGGTGGATTGCCGGCGGTGTTGTCTGCATTTGAGACGGAAGCCCTGTGGTGTCCCGTTTCGTCCTATGACAGCCGGTGCTTTGAGGACTTTTTACATTGTGCGGATCAACAGGGGCTGGATTTGGTCTGCCCCGACCCGGGAGACATTTTTGCTCTCGGTTCGGCACAGGTTACCGTTTTTGGCCCGATTCGGGATGATTATGATACCAACGATACCTCCATTGTTTTGCGTGTGGATTACGGAGAAACGGCGTTTCTCTTTTCCGGGGACGCGGAGACCGAAGCGGAGAATGATATTCTCAATGCAGGATTTGACATATCGGCGACTGTGGTCAAAGCCGGACATCATGGAAGCAGTACATCCAACGGCTACCGCTGGCTCCGGGAAGCGAATGGTGCCTATGCCGTCATTTCCGTGGGGACCGATAATACCTACGGTCATCCCCATGAGGAGGTCCTTTCCCGCTTCCGGGATGCGGATATGATCGTTTACCGCACAGACCTGCAGGGGCATATCGTCTGCAGCTCTGACGGGACAAATGTATCGTTCCTGACAGGAAAGGAAGTCCAGACCACCAATCCGACAGAAACACAGGACGTATGGTTCATTGGGAACCGAAATTCCAAAAAACTCCATCTGCCCACTTGCAGCGGCCTGCCTGCGGAAGAAAACAGGGTGGGATTTGCTTCTGCCGATGCAGCCTTTGCGCAAGGATACGAACCTTGCGGAACCTGCATGAAATAACGGAAAAAATGATTGTTTTTCCACAAGAAATATTGTAAAATAAGCAATTGAGAATAAGCAAAGAAAGGTGTGGTTCCATGTCTTGTGCAGAAACAGCCTCTTCCCTCCACGAAAAGGGCTGCAACTGCTGCCAGGCGGTCATTATGAGCTGCTGTGAAAAATTCGGACTTGAACAGGAACAGGCCTATGCCCTGGGCGCCTTCTTCGGTGCCGGTATGCGCACAGGGGAAGTCTGCGGTGCCGTCTCCGGTGCCCTTATGGGGCTGGGACTGAAGTACGGGGATGAAAACAATCGCCAATGCGGAAAATCACGGGAATTTCTTCAGGCGTTTCGAGATGCGTTTGGCACGCTTTTGTGCCGGGAGATTCTGGCACAGCATGAGAAAAAAATATGCCCTGTGCTGATCAATTTTGCAGCAAAGTATTTGGAGGATGAATTGAAATGAAAAAACCCATTGTACTGGTGATTATGGATGGCGTCGGCCGCGGTGACGGCGGCGCAGGTGATGCGGTAAAGGTTGCCAATACCCCCAATCTGGATCGGCTTCTGGCAGAGTGTCCTTCCACATGGCTCAAGGCACACGGTACTGCCGTCGGCCTGCCCAGCGATGAGGATATGGGCAACTCTGAAGTGGGCCACAACGCATTGGGCTGCGGCCAGATCTATTCCCAGGGTGCCAAGCTGGTAGGCGAAAGCATTGAAAACGGCACATTGTTTACATCTGCCACATGGCAGGAGCTGACCCAAAACGCTGCGGACAAGGCCATGCATTTTATCGGCCTGCTCTCCGACGGCAATGTACATTCCAATATTTCTCATCTGCTTGCCCTGCTGCGGCAGGCCAAAGCGGATGGTGTAAAGAAGGCATACTGCCACATTTTGCTGGATGGACGTGATGTACCGGCCACCTCTGCCCTGGAGTATGTAGCCCGGCTGGAAGCGGTGCTTGCCGAGTTGTCTGATGATACCCATGATTACAAGATCGCATCCGGCGGCGGCCGTATGCAGGTGACCATGGATCGTTATGAGGCCAATTGGTCTATGGTGGAAACCGGCTGGCGTACCCATGTTCAGGCCCTTGGCAGACAGTTTGCCTCTGCTGCCGAAGCCATTGAGACCTATCGTACCGAACTGGGCTGTATCGATCAGGATCTGCCGGCCTTCGTGGTTGCAAGAAACGGTCATCCTGTGGCCGGCATCGAAAACGGCGACAGCGTGGTGCTGTTCAACTTCCGCGGTGACCGTGCGCAGGAGATCTCTCTGGCCTTTGACCGCAAGGATTTTGACAAGTTTGACCGGGGCGGTTACACCGGCGTGAAGTTTGCCGGTATGCTCCAGTATGACGGCGACCTGAATATCCCCGAGCATTATCTGGTACAGCCTCCTGTGATCACCAACACCCTGACGGAAGTTCTGTGTGCCCACGGCATCCGGGAATATGCCCTGTCCGAGACCCAGAAGTACGGCCATGTGACCTATTTCTGGAATGGCAACCGATCCGGCAAGGTGGATGAAGATCTGGAAGTCTATGAGGAGATCCCCTCCGATGTGATCCCCTTCGATCAGGCACCTGCCATGAAGGCGGTAGAGATCACCGAAAAAATGGTGGAAAATATGGCCTCCGGGAAATTTGACTTCTTACGCTGCAACTTCCCCAACGGTGACATGGTAGGCCACACCGGTTCCATGGAAGCTGTTGTTTCGGCAATGGAATGTGTAGATGCGGGTCTGGGAAAGATTCTGGAAGCAGCGAAGAAGTACGGCTATACGGTCTGTATTACAGCCGACCATGGCAATGCCGACCAGATGACCGAGACCAAGAAGGGCAAAACTTCTGTCCGTACTGCCCATTCTCTGAACCCGGTTCCTTTTATCATCTGGGATGCGGATACCCGGTATGAGCTGAAGGACGGCGACTACGGCCTTGCCAACGTGGCTCCCACCATCGTAAAGATGATGGGCTTCGAAGCCCCTGCCTGCTGGGAAGAGAGCATGATCTAAAAAAACAGGAGCTGCTGCGGCAGCTCCTGTTTTTAATTGAAGATATTTTCATCGTCCCGGAAAAGGTTCCGGATACGAGCCTGCATGGCCGGGAAAGACGGATCATCCACATAGGCGGGGTCTGCCAGAGCGGACTCCGCTGCGTTTTTTGCCAAATGAAGGAACTCCAGATCCTCTGTGAGACTGGCTGCCTTAAACTGAGGCAGGCCATGCTGCCGGGAACCAAAGAAGTCGCCGGGGCCGCGGAGTCTCAGATCTTCCTCTGCAATGACAAAACCGTCATTGGTTTTGCACAGGGCTTTCAATCGGGCCAAAGTCTCCGGGTTTTTGTTATCGGAAAACAGGACGCAGTAGCTCTTGTCTTTGCCCCGTCCCACACGTCCCCGGAGCTGATGAAGCTGGCTCAGTCCAAAACGGTCGGCGTTTTCAATCACCATCAAGGTGGCATTTGGCACATCCACACCCACCTCAATGACTGTGGTGGCTACCAACACATCTAATTCATGCCGGGAGAATTCTCCCATGATCCGGTCTTTTTCACTGCCTTTGAGCTTGCCGTGGAGCAATCCCACCCGCAAATCGGGGAACACGATCTTCTGCAGGGTTTCCGCCCACATTTCAGCGGATTTCAGGCTGTCCAGCTCGCTTTCCTCCACAGCGGGGCAGACCACATAGACTTGATTGCCGGCTTGAGCGTGCTTGCGGATAAACGCGTTGATGCGCGCACGCATTGCTTCTCCTACCAGAAATGTATCAATGGTTTGGCGGCCGGGAGGAAGTTCGTCCAGTACGGATACGTCCAAATCACCGTAAACCATGAGAGCCAATGTACGGGGGATGGGCGTTGCAGACATGACCAGCAGGTGAGGACTTTTTCCCTTGGCAGACAGAGCTGCCCGCTGAGAAACACCGAAGCGGTGCTGTTCATCGGCGATGACAAGATCCAGATCCCGAAAAAAGACATCGTCGGTGAGCAGGGCATGAGTACCGATGACAAGGGAAATTTCTCCGCTGCACAGACCTTCCTTGATCTGTTTTTTTTCTGACACAGTCATGGAACCGGTCAAGAGGGCACAAGAGATGTTCAACGGTGCAAAAAGCTTACGCAAAGACTGACTATGCTGTTCGGCCAAAATTTCTGTGGGGGCCATAAACGCGGCCTGATGACCATTGCGGATGGCAAGATAAGCGGCGGCTGCAGCCACCATAGTTTTTCCGCTGCCGACGTCGCCCTGCAGCAGTCGGTTCATCGGTGTCCCCCGTGTCAGGTCTGCGGCAATTTCGGCAATGGCTTTTGACTGGGCGGCGGTGAGGGAGAAGGGCAAAATACCATAAAATTCATTGCAGTCACATATGGGATATGGCTCTGCCTTAGCCTGTGTACGGCGGTGACGCATTAACTGCAGCCCGACGGAAAACAGGAAAAATTCTTCAAATACCAGCCGTTTCCGTGCCCGCTCCAGATCATCCCAACTATCCGGTTGGTGGATGGCGGCATAGGCCTCCTGTTCGCTGCAAAGACCAAAACGGTCAGCCACGGAAGCCGGAAGCAGTTCCGGCAGGCGGTCCAAACAGGCATCCAGAGCCTGGGAGATACATTTGGAAAGGATTTTGTTGGAAATACCGGCGGTGAGACTGTAAACGGGCATGATCCGACGGGTGAGGATGCTGGGGGAATCGGCTTTTTCACAGGCCGGATTTTGAATCTGGTAGCTTGTGTAGTCTCCGTTGACCGCTCCGTAAAAGATATAAGTCTCTCCGTAGTGGAGATTTTCCGCAAGGTAGGGCTGATTGAAATAGACGATGTTCATTTTGCCCGTCAAATCGGCCACAGTCAATTTGGTCAGGCTCAGACCCTTGCGAATATGTGCCGTAGACGGGCCTTTGATCACGGTACCCTCAAAACAGGCCGGCTGATCCGGTTCCAGCTGATCAATGGGGACTATTTTGGTGCGGTCCTCATAGGTACGGGGGAAATAGGCCAGCAGATCGTAGATGGTTTCAATACCGAGCGCCTGAAGTTGTTTGGCTCGGGTTGGACCGATGCCCTGCAGTACCGTGACCGGCGCATACAGATCCATGTGCCCACCTCCTTTTACAGATATGATACCAAAAAAGCAAGGCAAAAACAAGGTGGCAGACCCAAGTGTCTGCCACCTTGTTTGTTTATTTGCGATCCTCCATTTTTGTATAGGGCACGTGAAGCACCTTGGCCCGGTAGGCAGGCCGATGGATTCGGTTGCAGGTCAGCACTTCCTCCATGCGGTTGGCGCACCAGCCGGGGATACGGGCGATGGCAAACAGGGGGGTGAACAGTTCCGGAGGGATTCGCAAAAAGTCGTAAATCAGGCCGGAATACATATCCACATTGGCACAGATGGGGGAGGTAAGCCCTTTGAGTTTTGTAATAAGGGGGATACCGCACTGCTCGATTTTCATCATCAGATCCAGTTCCTCCCGATGACCGCTCTTTTCTGCCACTTCCAGAGAGTATTTTTTGATCAGTTCACATCTGGGATCGGACATGGTATAAACGGCATGCCCCAGACCATAGATTTTGCCGGAGCCGTCATTGGCCTGCCCGCGGAGGATCTTGGTCAGATAAGCGGTGATCTCGTCATCGTCATGATAGTCCTTTACATTTTCCTGAATGTTGCGGAACATCTGCATGACTTTGGCATTGGCACCGCCGTGAAGAGGACCTTTCAAAGAGCCTACCGCACCGGCAATGGCGCTGTATGTATCGGTGTTGGAAGAAGACATGGCACGGCAGACATAAGTGGAATTATTGCCGCCGCCGTGTTCTGCGTGGATCATGAGCATAAGATCCAGAAGATGGGCTTCCTCAGAAGTAAAACTCTTGTCCTGACGGAGCATCCGCAGAAAATCCTCTGCAACGGAGAGCTTGGGTTTGGAGTTGTGGATATACAAGGATTTCTGGTCAAAATAGTGCCGCTTGGCAGCATAACCATTGGCAACAATGGTGGGGAACCGGGCGATCAATTCAATGGACTGGCGCATCAGATTTTCTGCAGACAGATCATCGGGCCGGTCATCGTAAGAGTACAGGGTCAGGACGCTGCGGGAAAGTTTGTTCATAATATCCCGGCTGGGATTTCTGAGGATGGTATCTTCCACAAAACCGCTTGGCAGCTGGCGGGCTTCAGACAGCATGCCGGTGAATTCATCCAGTTCTGTTTGGTTGGGAAGTCTGCCTACCAGCAGAAGAAAGACGACTTCCGTAAAGCCAAAGGTGCCGTCTTTTCGGTGGGATTCCACAATATCTTCCAGACTGATGCCGCGGTAATACAGCTTTCCGGGCATGGGGCAGCGCAAACCGTCTTCCATATAATAGCCCTGCACGCTGCCGATATTGGTAGTACCAATGAGCACACCGGTACCATCATGGTTTCGCAGGCCGTAGTGGATGGAAGGGTCTTGCTGAAACTGACGGTTGGGTGTGTACTGATCTGCCATCATGGACTTGAGGCGGATCATGTAATCTGTGGTGCTCATGGGGGATATCCTCCTTTTCCGGGACAGGTTTCTTTGCCTTATTCTACACAACACAGCAAAGAAATGCAATAAGAAATAATGAAAATTTCAAATAAAAATAAAAATCAAAGAAATATTTAGGGATAACGGAATAAATTTGCATAAAAACAATCAAAAACTTGCAAAATCAAACAAATAAAAAGCAGCCTTGCCGAAATGGTACGGTTGTGGTATGGTATGGGGAGGAGATGATATGATGATAAACTTTCGGGAATTGATTGCATCCTATGAGGATTGCACCTGCGGCGTTCCCCATCGCTGTGATATTCAGGATATTCGGGTGGGCAGCGGACTGGTGAACCATGTGGGAGAGATTCTTGCGGAAAACGGGTTTCCGCGGAAGATTCTGCTGCTGGCAGACAAGGATACCCTTGCCGCGGCACACGGGATTCTGGAGAGTCTGACGGGATTTGAGGTTACCACCTATATTTATGATACCCTTCGGGTGGCAACCATGGATGATGTTCGTCTGGTGGAGGGGTATTTTGACCGGGTCGATGCGGTTCTGGCAGTCGGTGCCGGCTCTATCCATGACCCCTGCCGTATGGCCTGTGCCAGGCAGAAAAAACCCCTGTGTCTCTTTGGAACAGCACCCAGTATGGACGGCTTTGCCTCCTATTCGGCACCTATTGTGGACGGGAATTTTAAAACCACCCATCCGGCAAAGTGCCCGGAAATTATCATTGCCGATACAAAGATTCTGGCCTGCGCACCCACTCCGCTGAAGGCAGCAGGGTTTGGAGATATGGTCAGCAAATATATCGCGCTGATCGATTGGCAGGTATCACATCTGCTCACCGGGGAACACTATTGTGAACGGGTGGCGGCGCTGACCCGGCTGGCTGTGGATCGCCTGATGTCCATGGCAGATAAAATTACCCTCTGTGATGAAGACGCAGCAGGTGCGGTGTTTGAGTCTCTGATTCTCACAGGCATTGCCATGAGTTTTACCCTAACGTCCCGACCGGGCTCCGGCACAGAGCATATTATGGCCCATTATTGGGAGTGTATGGAACTGCTGGAGGGGAAGATTCCCAACTACCACGGAGAAGATGTGGGTGTGGCAACGCTGATCATGATGAAATATTATGAGAAATTGGCGCAGCTGCCCCGGGTAAAAGCACACAGGGAAGTCAACGACTGGAATAAGATTTACGAAAGCTACGGTCCTCTGGCGGAAGATGTCCGCAAACTCAACACCCCGGATACCATTACAGATCCCATTGATCCTGCAGAACTGGAGCGGTTGTGGCCGCAGATCGTTTCCGTTATCCGCAGTGTACCGGGGTATGATGAATGTCTGGCGGCGATGAAACAGGCCGGATGCAAAACAACCATAGAGGAAATCGGAAAGGATGCCGATTTTGTGGAAAAGAGTTTTCTCTATCACCCCTATATGCGCCGGCGGCTGTCTTTGCGGCGGGTAGCGAATCTTTTGGACATATAAATTCAAAAACTGTTTGATATCTGGTCATATTTTTGACATAATTTAGCGTTAGGATGACCTTGAAATACAGCTATAAGGAGTGATCCCTATGGAAGGATACGATCCTATGGAATACAGAGGCTCGGAAGAGACAGGCGACCGGGAAGCTGAAACAGAGCCCACCGGTTGGGCAGGACCCCGGCCTGAGCCCGAAAAAGAGCCTCAAGCGGAACAATGGGGCGATATGCCCTATGATCCGGTTTCCGCTTTGAAGGAAAGACCCAAAAAGAACCGCAGCGGACTGAAAATTGCATTGCTGGTTGCGGTGGTGGCGGTTCTCGGAAGCGTGGCCGGTGCATTACTGACAGGGGTCATTACCAGGCATATGATGGAACCTGCGGAGCAGGTTGATACACCGGCCTATGATTTGGTGGTACACGAACTGCCTGCCCAGCTTGGCAGCAATGACACGGGAAAGACATTGACTCCTGTGGAAGTTTACGATCAGACAGTTCACTCTGTTGTCGGTATCAAAACGGAAGCTACCATGAATGTATTTGGGCAGGAGGCGGTATCAGCCAGTGCCGGATCCGGTTTTATCCTGTCAAAAGAAGGGTATGTGATCACCAACTGTCATGTAATTACCGGTGCAGATACCATTCAGGTGGAACTGTTTAACGAAGAGAGCTATCCGGCGACAGTTGTCGGGTCTGACAGCAGCTTTGACATTGCGGTGCTGAAGATCGAGGCAGAAGGGCTGATTCCTGTTACTGTCGGCGATTCCGATACCTTAAAGGTGGGCGAAGATGTGGTGGCCATCGGCAATCCTCTGGGAGAATTGACCTTTACCATGACCAGCGGTATTTTGTCTGCTCTGGACCGGGAGATCAACACCGACGGAAATCCCCAGAATATGATTCAGACCAACGCAGCCATCAATTCGGGAAACTCCGGTGGCCCGCTTTTTGACATGGACGGCAATGTTATCGGTGTGACCACGGCCAAGTATTCCGGTTCCACCAATTCCGGTACGACCATTGAGGGTTTGGGATTTGCCATTCCCATCAACACGGCCCTGAAAGTGGCTTATGACCTGGCGGAACACGGATATGTCCGCGGTCAAGCCTATCTGGGCGTTACGGTCAGCACGCTGGACAGCAAAACCGCTTCCTATTATGGCCTCCCGGTAGGTCCCAGAGTAGAGAGTATCAAAGAAGGAAGCTGTGCCGAAAAAGCCGGTGTGAAGGTGGGGGATATTGTGGTTTCTTTTAACGGAATTGAAACTGCGACTCACCCGGAACTGCTGTCTGCTCTGAAAAAATCTCAGGCCGGTGATACTGTGGAGATGGAGATATACCGTGCCGGTGCGGAACTGACGCTGACGGTTCTGCTGGATGAAAAACCCTCTCAGGAGGAGCTGGATGCACAGACGCAGGAAGCACAGCAGCAGCAACAGCAGCAGCAACAGCAGCAGCAACAGCAGCAAGGCGGAAACTATTATTACTATGACCGAAATCCCTTTGGCAGTTTCTTTGACAGCCCCTTTGCTGATATGTTCCCCTTTGGGAACTGATGGATTTCCCGGTACCTCCGGTTGGGGGTACCGGGATTGTTAAAAGCACATGATTCGATAAAGTTTTACTTGATTTTTTATAAAAATACGATACAATGAGAGCATACATATCGTAGGGAGTAGAGATCAGTGCGTCAAGTATCGGTTGGATGGGAGGTTGCCGCCGGGCGAAGGAACGCTGTTCCGCGATGCTGATCTCGCAACCGCCTAAGAAAGAGATGCAGTTTATCTTTGCGTCTGGTATGTTTTCTGAAGAAAGAAATACAACCTCCTCCAAAAATGTATTGGAGGCTTTTTTATGTCCAAATCTGTCTGTGGCAATCATTTTTCCGTCAGAACCATTGCATATTGCGCCCTGTTTACGGCCATGAGCATCGTTCTGGCCCGTGTTGTGGGGCTTCCCATCGGCAATGATGTGAGGATCTCCTTTGAGGCCGTCCCCATTATTCTGGCAGGCCTGTTGTTCGGTCCTCTGGCCGGCGGACTGGTAGGCTTCTGTGCCGACCTGTTGGGCAGCTTGATGACCTTTGGGTTTACCCCCATGCTTTGCCTGCCGCCGGTTCTGGTGGGTCTGTGCTGCGGCTTGGTCAGCAAATGGCTTCGGCAAAAGATGACTCCGATTCGCCTGATCGCTGCCCTGCTGGTCATTTTCTTCGGTGCATACGTATTCTGGCAGAGCTTTGCGCTGACTTATGTGTTCGGCGGTGAAAGTGCCTTTTGGCAAAATTATCTGGTTCGGGTGGGGATGCGCAGCATCCAGTTTTCCCTGATTGCCATTGTGGATGGATTGATCGTCCACTTGCTGTTCAGCAGAAATATTTTCTCCCGGCTGGGTCTGTGGCCCTGTGTGAAATAACATTATGACTTGAGGGAAAGAAGGAACACCATGACACTGGAGCAAGCTCTGGAATATATCCACAGCAACTATTGGAACGGCGGTACTTTTGGCTTAGGCCGAACCTATGAGCTGCTGGATAAAATGGGAAACCCCCAAAAGGATCTGAAATTTATCCATATTGCAGGTACCAACGGTAAGGGTTCCACGGCATCCATGTCTGCCTCCATTCTCCGACAGGCCGGCTATACGGTGGGCCTGTACACCTCACCTTATATCTTCCGCTTCAACGAGCGGATGCAGGTCAACGGAGAGTGTATCTCCGATGAAGAAGTTATCTCTTTGGTTGAGGAACTGAAGCCTCTGGCGCAGGCTATGGCAAGTGAGCCATCGGAGTTTGAATTTGTCACCTGTATGGCCTTTGCCTATTTCAAGCGGCATCAATGTGATATCGTCTGCCTGGAAGTGGGTCTGGGCGGTGAGTTTGATTCCACCAATGTCATTGCCCCTCCTGTGGCGGCGGTCATGACCAACATTGGCTTGGACCATACGGAACTTTTGGGCGACACCCTGGAAAAAATCGCGGAAACCAAGTCCAAGATCATGAAAACCGGCACACAGGTGGTCTCTTATCGGGAGCCTGCTTCCGTGGAAGCGGTCTTTGAGGCTCGCTGTAAAGAGGTAGGTGCAGAACTGACCAAAGCGGACTTTGATACCATTAACCTCTGCTCTGCCTCCTTGGAGGGGCAGATATTTGACTGGGGTGACATGGCAGAGCTGCAGCTGCCTTTGCTGGGTCAGCATCAGCTGAAAAATGCCGCCGTGGTGCTGACCTTGATGAAGGTCCTGCAGAAACAGGGCTGGAATATCACCGAAGAGAGCATCCGAAAAGGTCTGAAAGCCGTATCGTGGCCGGGGCGGTTTGAACTGGTGGCAAGAGAGCCTCTGTTTATTGTGGACGGCGGCCATAACCCCCAGTGCATTGAAGCCTTGGTGAAAAACGTCCGGGATTATCTGGATGGGAGAACACTGGTGATTCTCACAGGCGTTCTGGGGGATAAGGACTACCACGCCATGTACAAGGACATGGCACCCTTTGCATCGGCTTTTGTCACCATCACACCGGATAACCCCAGAGCCATGTCTGCCCAGGCTCTGAAAGCCTATCTGGAGCAGTTCGGCAAGGCCGTCACAGCCTGCGGTTCTGCCGCTGAAGGCGTTGCCAGGGCCAAGGCTTTGGCCGGAAAGAACGGCGTGGTACTGGCATACGGTTCACTGTATATGCTGGGCGATGTTGTAACTGCCGCAAAAGAATAAAAAATACTTGACAAGGGAAAAATGTGGTAGTAAAATAAAAAACAAGAATAATTCCTATTATGAAAGGAGAACCAATATGAACTTAAAAGGCACAAAAACCGAAAAAAATCTGCTGGCGGCCTTTGCCGGCGAATCTCAGGCCCATACCAAGTATCAGTACTATGCATCCCGTGCCAAGAAGGACGGCTATGAGCAGATGGCAGCCATTTTTACCGAGACTGCCGGCAACGAAAAAGAGCATGCAAAGCTGTGGTTCAAGCTGCTCCACGGCGGCGGCGTACCGGATACGGTGACCAACCTGCTGGATGCGGCTGCCGGCGAGAACTATGAGTGGACGGATATGTATGCTCAGTTCGCCAAGGAAGCCAGAGAAGAGGGCTTTGAGGAAATTGCCCTTATGATGGAAGGCGTTGCCAAGGTGGAGAAAGAGCACGAAGAACGCTACCGCAAGCTGGCCCAGAACATCAAAGACGGTGTGGTATTCCTGAAGGACGGTCAGGTGGCATGGAAGTGCCGCAACTGCGGCCATATTCACATCGGTGATGCCGCGCCTGAAGTTTGCCCGGTCTGTGCCCATCCCCAGGCATACTTTGAAGTGAAAGCTGAAAATTACTAAGTACCAAAAAAATCCGCATCCCACGGGGATGCGTATTTTTTGTGCTTTCTTACAGTTCACAGTTGTTGACGGTTCTGGGGAAGGGGATGGAGTCGCGGATATTGCCGATGCCGGTCAGATACATGACACAGCGCTCGAAGCCCAGACCGAAGCCTGCATGACGGGCAGAGCCGTACTTCCGCAGATCCAGATAGAAGCCGTAGTCTTCGGGTTTCAGACCCAGTTCGTTCATCCGTGCGGTCAGGACTTCCAGATCGTCCTCACGCTGGCTGCCGCCGATGATCTCGCCGATGCCGGGCACCAGGCAGTCCATGGCTGCCACAGTCTTGCCATCGGGATTGAGCTTCATATAAAAAGCCTTGATCTCCTTGGGATAGTCCGTCACAAACACAGGACGCTTGAAAACCACTTCGGTCAGATATCGCTCATGCTCCGTCTGCAGATCGCTTCCCCAATGGACGGGATATTCAAACTCGGCGTTGTGCTCTTCCAGAATTTTAATGGCATCGGTGTAAGTGATGTGACCGAATTCGGAAGAAACCACATGGTTCAGCCGTTCCAGCAGACCCTTATCGATGAACTGATTGAAGAATTCCATTTCTTCGGGGGCGTGCTCCAGCACATAGGAGATGACAAACTTGATCATAGCCTCAGCCAGTTCCATATCGTCCTGCAGATCAGCAAAGGCGATCTCCGGCTCGATCATCCAGAACTCGGCGGCATGGCGGGTGGTGTTGGAGTTTTCGGCACGGAAGGTGGGGCCAAAGGTGTAGATATTGCGGAAAGCCATGGCGAAGGTCTCGCCGTTGAGCTGACCGGAAACGGTCAAATTGGTGGGCTTATTGAAGAAGTCCCTGGTGAAATCCACCTTGCCGTCTTCGGTCGTAGGGATGTTGTTAAGATCCAGAGTGGTGACCTGGAACATTTCGCCTGCACCCTCGCAGTCGGAACCGGTGATCAGAGGCGTGTGGACATAGACGAAGTCCTGATCCTGGAAGAACTTGTGGATGGCATAGGCAGCCAGGGAACGGACACGGAACACCGCCTGGAAGGTGTTGGTTCTGGGTCGCAGATGGGTGATGGTCCGCAGAAACTCCATGGAGTGAGCCTTGGGCTGCAGGGGATAATCGGGGGTGGAAGCACCTTCCACGGTAATGACGGTGGCTTTCAGCTCAAAGGGCTGCTTGGCACCGGGGGTCTCCACCAAAACGCCCTTGACAATAAGAGCGGCACCAACATTGAACTTGGTGACGGCCTGGAAATTTTCCAGCGTATCCTCATAGACCACCTGCAAGGGCTTAAAATAGGTCCCGTCAGACAGGACAATGAAGCCGTAGGTCTTTTGGGGACGGCGGTTGCGGATCCAGCCGCCGACAGTGATCTCTTTTCCGGCATATTCCGCCGTGTTTTTGAACAATTCCCGTACAGAAATCAAATGTTCCATTGTAAAAACTCCTTATTTGTCAAAGCAGCAAAACGCCTGCATTTTCGCAAATTTTTCTGGTTTCTTCATCCCAAAGGCTGGACTGGACCTCACCGATGTGACAATTGCCGATCATGAGCATACACAAACGGCTTTGCCCGATGCCGCCGCCCATGGTCAGGGGCAGCTCATTATTCAGCAGCATTTTGTGGAAAGGCAGGCTTCTGCGGTCATCGCAGTTTGCCTCCGTCAACTGGCGGTCAAGGCTTTCGGGGCTGACCCGGATGCCCATGGAGGAGATCTCAAAGCTGCAGCCCAGAACCTCATTCCAAAACAGGATGTCGCCGTTGAGATCCCAGTCATCGTAGTCCGGTGCACGGCCGTCGTGGGGTTTGCCGCTTTTGAGTTTCCGACCGATCTGCATGAGAAACACAGTTTTGTGTTCCTTGCAGATAGCGTGTTCCCGCTCCTTGGGGGTCAGATCGGGCCAGCGGTCCTCCAACTCCTGTGTCGTGACAAAGGTCACATCCCGGCACAGCTTGCTTTTCAGGCTGGGAAATGCCACATTGAGGGCATCGGCGGTCTCACAGATGGCGGAAACAATGGAACGGACTGTCCGCTTGAGGTAGTCAAGATTCCGGTCCTCTTCATTGATGACCTTTTCCCAGTCCCACTGATCCACGTAGATGGAATGGATATTGTCCACTTCTTCATCCCGGCGAATGGCGTTCATATCGGTGAACAGGCCTTTGTCCGGGTGGAAGGCATACCGCTTCAGAGCCAGACGCTTCCACTTTGCAAGAGAATGGACCACATGGGCGTTGACACCCACGTCGGGGATATCAAAGCTGACAGGACGCTCGTAGCCGTTGAGGTTGTCATTCAGGCCGGAATTCTCATCTACGAACAGGGGAGCGGAAACACGCCGCAAATTCAGGGCATTGCTCAAATTCACCTGGAAGTTGCTCTTAATGAATTCGATGGCTCGTTGCAGTTCGTACACAGTCAGGGGGACTTTGTAACCCTCAGGGAGAAATACCTTGCTCATACAGACACCTCGGTTCAAAATATCATACAGCATATAATACTATATTTTGCACAAATTGGCAAGATGTATGTTATAAGAAAAAGCGGTCACAGCTCGCAATAAAAGCCTTCCCCTTGAGGGGAAGGTGGCATTTGCGAAGCAAATGACGGATGAGGTGATAAATGACCCGGCCTCTCAGAGGTCGGGTCATTGGTCGTCCTTGATATATTCCATAATATCCTGCACTTTGCAGTCGAGAATTTTGCAGAAGATCTCGATGGTATGTGTGCTGACACTTTCATTCCGCTTCAACCTGGTGATCTGCCCGGGACTGATTTTGTACTTTTTGATCAGCGCATATTGAGATATGCCCTTTTCCTTCATTACACTCCAGAGATTATTGTAAGAAATCATCGAACTCAGCCTCATTTCCTACTTGCATCTTAACCGAAATGATAGTATAATAACATTAATCAATATCGGTTAATATTAAATGGTGAGGTGGATGTTTATGAATTGTTATGTATGTATGGAGAAAATAAATATTTTTAATTCAGTAAAAGGAAAGAGCGGGAGAATTTGCAAGACCTGCTACAAAAAATTAGACCCATTTGTTAAAATTAGTTTTTCAACAGCAACAAAGGACACGGTTTTAAAAAGTGTTGCGGTGTGGGATGATTGCCAAAAAGTAGCTGAGAGTATGGCGAAGCCTCCTAAAAAGCAATGTGCAAATTGTGGTGCTAATATTGGAGTTGGCAATAGAAAGAAAATGGGAGGCAATTTGTATATTTGCAGGGATTGTTACGAACAATGCAGTCTTATGATTGTTCCCCAATTAACACAAAAGACATTGACTGACATTAGAAAAGACATGGCAAGAATGAAGGAATATCCGGAGTTCACACCGACCCATATCTATGGGAAAATCTCTTTTGATGATACCCATAAATTATGGCAAGCAAAACAGATGCCTGTGTTCCGTTACGAAGATATAAGTGATTTTGAGATTGTCGAAGAAAGAGAGGAGCGGACAACAGCAACTACCACATCAACTGCAAAGACGAAGAGCGGGGGAGTGGGCCGTGCTGTGGCTGGAGGTCTGTTGTTTGGCCCTGTTGGTGCAATTGTTGGTAGCAATACAGGAAAAAGAAAAACAATTACGAAAGGAACAACAAATACATCCAGTACAGAGTATTATACAAAACTGGGCATAAGAATAATGCTTAATACTGTAGAACTTCCATCCATAACAGTGCACTTTATTGAACGTAGTGTGCCTGTGTTGGGATGTGATAAAATCATCGATGAAATAAATAATGCAACAGGCTTTATGAACATAATTCTAAAAGCAAAAGAAACAGAAAAATCCGTGAAAAATGAAGCAACAAACAGTTCGAACTCTTTGGCGGAGGAGATAATAAAGTTTAAAGAGTTGCTTGATAATGGTTTGATTTCGGAGGAAGAATTTACTGCAAAAAAGATGCAAATTTTAGGGATATAAACAAACGGATTGCCACGCACCGCAGGTGCGTGGCAATCCGTTTATAAAGGCTCCCCTTGAGGGGAGCTGCTGAGCGAAGCGAAGCTGAGAGGTGTCTGCCGGCATCAAATTCCTGCACATACCTCTCCGTCACGGCTTCGCCGTGCCACCCACGCCCCCCCTTTTTTTGTCAGCTTCGCTGACATTTCCCCCGCCGGGGGAATCACCCCTCAAGGGGAGACTTTTATTTTCTTCGTTTGCCTCTGGGGGCAGGCTTTTTGCCGGCAGGGGTTTTCTTGGGGGCAGGTTTTCTGACCTTATCGCCGGCCATGGGTTTGATGAGGCACCGCTTGTCGAAGCCAATGAGGTCTGTCCGTCCGGCTTTCACCAGAGCTTCATGGACAAGGGCATAGTTTTTGGGATTGCGGTACTGAATGAGGGCTCTTTGCATGGCCTTCTCATGAGGATTGGTGGGCACATAGACCTTCTTCATGGTCCGGGGGTCAAGACCCGTATAGTACATGACCGTGGAGATGGTAGAGGGGGTGGGATAAAAATCCTGCACCTGCTCCGGCATATAACCCAGATCCCGCAGATACTCTGCCAGAGCCACGGCTTCCTTCAGAGTCGAACCGGGGTGGGAACTCATCAAATAGGGCACTACAAACTGCTTGAGGCCCAACTGGTCGTTGAGCCGTTTGTACTTGGTAAGAAACTGCTCATACACGGCGTTTCTCGGCTTGCCCATTAAGTCCAGCACCGTGTCGGAAATATGCTCCGGCGCAACTTTCAACTGGCCGGACACATGGTGCTTGACCATTTCTTTGAAAAAGGCATCATTTTTATCTGCCAACAGGTAATCAAAGCGGATACCGCTGCGAATGAAAACCTTTTTCACATTGGGGAGCTGACGGAGCTGTCTTAAAAGGCTGAGATAATCCCGGTGGTCCGCCACCATGTTTTTGCAGGGGGTGGGGAACAGACATTGCCGGTGGGAGCAGGCACCTTTGGTCAATTGCTTTTGACAGGCAGGCTGCCGGAAGTTGGCTGTAGGGCCGCCTACATCGTGGATGTAACCCTTGAAATCCGGCTCCCAGACCATTTTCTGTGCTTCTGCCAGAATGGACGGATGGCTTCTGGTTTGGATGATTCGCCCCTGATGAAAGGTCAGGGCGCAGAAGGAGCAGGCACCGAAACAACCACGGTTGGAGATCAGGCTGAACTTGACCTCTGCAATGGCGGGAACGCCACCGGCCTTTTCATAGGAGGGGTGATACGTTCTCGTATAGGGCAGGGCGTAGACCCGGTCCATTTCCTGCTGAGAAAGAGGCTTCTGAGGGGGATTTTGCACCACAAAGCAGTCGCCGTAAGGCTCTGCCAGCCGCTTTGCCGTAAAGGGGTCTGTGTTTTGATACTGAAGATAAAAACTCTCAGCGTATGTTTTTTTATTTCTGCAAAGCGTTTCGTAAGAGGGCAGAATGATCTTGGGGATGGCATCGTCCACCTCCCGGCAGGCAAATACCGTGCCATCGATCCAGGTGATGTCCTTTACGTCCATGCCGGAATTTAAGGCATCCGCTGCCTCCACAATGCTCCGCTCACCCATGCCGTAGAGGAGCAGATCTGCCTGAGAATCCAGCAAAACGGAACGTTTCAGCTTGTCCGACCAATAGTCGTAGTGGGCAAGCCGCCGCAGACTGGCCTCGATTCCACCGATCAAGATGGGCTTCTTGGGGAACGTCCGGCGGATGAGATTGCAGTAAACCGTCACGGCGTAGTCCGGCCGTTTGCCCATGATGCCGCCGGGGGTAAAAGCATCGGTCTTTCGCTTCTTTTTGGAGACGGAGTAGTGGTTTACCATGGAGTCCATATTGCCGCCCATGACCAAAAAGCCAAGACGAGGCTCCCCCAGTCTTAAAACAGACTGCGGGTCTTTCCAGTCAGGCTGGGCGATAATGCCCACCTTGTATCCGGCGGCTTCCAGCACACGGCTGATAATGGCGTGGCCGAAGGAGGGGTGATCCACATAGGCATCTCCGATGATGTAGACGAAGTCGCACTGCTCCCAGCCGCGGCGTTTCATATCCTGTTTGGAAATGGGTAAAAAGTCGGTCATAGGAATCTCCTTACAAGGCTCTCCTTGAGGAGAGCTGCTGAGCAAAGCGAAGCTGAGAGGTGCCTGATGGCAGAAAGTTCCTGCATACACCTGTGCGTCATTTGCTTTGCCGTGCCACCTCCCCTTCTCCGCCCTAAGAGCCGGGCGTTGCCCGGTTGGGCTATGCACACCGCCTGCAGGCGGCGTCAAGGGGAGGCGAGTTTTTATTTTGTACCGGTGGAGCCGAAGCCGCCTGCACCCCGAACCGTGTCGGACAGTTCTTCTGTTTCCAAAAACCGTACCGTAAGATAAGGGGTCAGCACCAGCTGGGCGATTCGCTCACCGGGGTTGATGGTTTGCGGTACTGTGCCGTGATTGTGGAGGGCTACCATGATCTCACCCCGGTAGTCCGGGTCGATGACTCCCACTTTATTGGCAGGTGCAAGATGACGCTTGGAGGCCAGACCGCTTCTGGCATAGATAAGGCCTGCCCATCCTTCCGGCAGCTCCATGGCAAGCCCTGTGGGAATCAGTTTTGTTTCATGGGGTGCGATGGTGACGGCTTCATCCGGGCAGGCATACAGGTCTGCACCGGCTGCAAATTCTGAGCCGTAAGTAGGCAGAAGGGCATTCTCCCGCAGTTTTTTTACAGGTACATTGGTCATAGGAGCCTCCTTATTCTTCCCGCAAAACCACGGAGCTTTGCTTCAGCGTTTTGGGGACATCAATGAGTCTTTGGTTTTCCGAGCCACGAAACCGCAGTTTCAGATTCTTTTTTGCCTCCACAAAGGGGCCTTCCACTTGGGGGATGCGTTCCCATACAGAGCCGGTGAAGCACCGGATGTTGGCATAATTCATAAGTATAACCTCAAAAAACAGTATAACAAAGAAAATCGGCTTGTACAAGGAAAAAGGCTGCTTTTTCAGCAGCCTTTTTCCGTTACAGCTGCAGAACTGCGTCCAGATTGTTCTGCATATTGGGAATCTTCCCATAACTAATGGCACCGTCGGTGGACAGATGCAGGCATTTGGCAAACTTATAGGTGGTGGCTTTCAAAGGCGTACGGTTATTTCCGATGCAGCAGAGGAGAAATCTTCTTATACAGCAGGAATGTAACAAGGCTGAGAGTAACGCTTTTGAGGAGATTAAAGGGAACAGTGATGATAAAAATGAATTTGTCGATAGTATCAATGTAGCTCCAAAGACTGCTGCACATACCGACTACTGCCTCATCGGTCATATGGTACAGCGGGAACAGGATATACTTATTGACAAATGCAGCTGCTGTGATCATAACCATGGAGCCTGCCAACATGGACAGAAGTGCCCTTGTTTTGGTTTTCCGGAAGCGGTACAAAAATGCTGCCGGAAGAACATAAGCACAGGACATGATAAAATCTGCCAATTCTCCCACAAAGCCGGAGTGGGAGCTCATCATATGCACCAGGTCCTTAATTAAAATTACGGCAATACCGGACATAGGGCCCATGGAAAATCCGGCAAGAATGGCAGGGAGCGTGGAGAAATCCAACTTATACGGCCCAAAAATGGGGATCTCCAAATAAAACAAAATAATGGAGATGGCGGATAGCAGGCCGGTTCTTGTAATGATAAATACGTTTTGGTTCTGTGATTTCATGTTAAGCCTCCCAAGAAAAAAGATACACCTGAAAAGCACATGCCTTCCAAGTGTGAATCGTTTCCTGCGGGAAAATATTCATCTTCTTCCATCCAGACTGTACTGTCGGTACCGGAATCACACCGGTTCAGCATTCGCTCGCGGACTTTACCGCCGGTCGGGAATTGCACCCTGCCCTGAAGACACTCTTTTCAAATTGTAATCCCATTATAGCAAATGTGAATTCTTTTGCAACCGCTTTTTTTCCCACTGTGACTATGATATACTAAATTATGAAACTTCTGAAAGGAATCATCGTCTAACAGAAAGGAATGATTGGATGGTTTGTGCATTTTCCGGGCATCGCCCTCAAAAACTGCCATGGGGATATGACGAACAGGATTCCCGTTGTTTGGCAGTAAAGCAGATGTTGAACAAACGGCTGGAGGAAGCTTACGCCCTGGGCTGCCGAACTTTTTTGTGCGGCATGGCCCAGGGGTGTGATACTTATTTTGCCGAGGCGGTTCTGGATCTGCGGAAGCGTTACCCGGAGGTGGAACTGGTAGCAATGATTCCGTGGAAAGGGCAGGCAGACGGTTGGCAGAAAATACATCGCCTGCGGTATGAGCGGCTGTGTGCCGCCTGTGACCGTCGGGAGGTTCTGGAGCAGGTTTATTCCACAGGCTGTACCCTGCGGCGCAACAGCGCTATGGTACGGCGGGCAGATGTACTGATTTCTGTCTATGACGGCAGTCACAGCGGCACAGGCAATACGGTGCGGCAGGCAGAGCATCTGGGGCTGAAAATTTTGTCCATATGGCTTTGACCGTCAAGGCATGGCGAACCCGTGCATAGAGCTGCCCTGTCCGGTGCCGGTAATATCACCGCCAATCACTTCGTTTTTGCTGATGAGAACGGTGGCGAAGTAATCAGAACCGTTGGGGTGGTTGAGAATGCGGTAAACATAGCGCTTTGCGGTCTTGCCGGCGTAGGGCTCCAGGTCATAGCCCTGAGATTGCTGCAGTTGGTTGTAGCGGGTGAACACCTCATTAAAGGTTTCGGGGATGCGGACTTCCTGGGTTTCCTCCGGAGTTTCCGATACCTCCCAGCCGAAGGACTGAAGAAAGGCCAGCCGCTGTTGGTTGGTGGCCACTTCGTTGGCGGCGGCAGGAGTTTCCGGACTGCTGTCGGTGTTGGCACCGGCCTTGCCGCATAAAAAGACCAGCAATAATATGAGGCCCACCGCCACCAGTACACCGGTAAGGAGTTTGCGTTTCGACACTTTGGCAGATACGATCATCATGGGTTTTCCCTCCCTGCTTTTTGGGTGGTACAGCCTATGAGAAAGGATGGACAAATATGCAGCGTTTGGATAAGCTTCTTTCGGATGCAGGTGTGGCATCCCGAAAAGAACTGAAAACCATGATCCGGAGCGGAAGCGTGAAGGTGAACGGTGTGCCGGTCAGAGAGCCGGAAACAAAGGTGGATGAAAAGACGGCCCTGGTGCAGGTGGATGGGGTGACCATTGGCCGGCAGCGGACAGTCGTGCTTGTGCTTCACAAACCGGCGGGCTATGTAACATCCACGGACGATCCCAGAGACAAGACGGTCATGGAGCTGATCCCGCCGCAATACAGATATCTGAATCCAAAGCCTGTGGGGCGGTTGGATAAGGACACGGAAGGGCTTTTGCTCTTTACCAACGACGGGCAGCTCGCTCATCGGATCCTGTCTCCCCGCAGCCGTATCTGGAAGCGATACTATGCCGAGCATAAGGGGCAGGCCGGACCGGAGGATATAGAAGCCTTTGCAGAGGGAATTGTACTGAAAGACGGGGACCGGTGCCTTCCGGCAAGGCTGTTTCCGCAGGGAGAAGGACGCAGTCTGATCGAAATCTGTGAAGGCAAGTACCATCAGGTTCGACGGATGATGGCCTCCCGGGGCATGCCGGTAACATATTTGAAGCGTGTAGCCGAAGCAGGGCTGGAACTGGGGGACCTTCCTCTTGGAAAGGTTCGGGAACTGCCTGAGGAAAAACTGCGGCTTCATAGTGAAATTGCACAAGAGAAAATCGGTTCGGAAGAACCAGAAAATCAGCCTCAAATTGGCCAGTCTGACGAAAAATTAGAAAAATAGCACAAAAAACAAAGTGGAATTTGAAAAGAAATGTCAATACCCTCTTGAAAAATCGACAAAAGCGATGTATTATGTCAATATGGCTTTGTGTAAAACGTATTGTCTATTAGATAGAGGGAGGGCGTTAATATGTCCAGCCGTATATTTCAGAGTGTGATCGTTCAGTTAAAAGAGGCAACGGATCGGGTGATCGGTGTCATTGATTCCGATGGCAATGTGGTGTCCTGCAGTGATACAGGGCTCATTGGTGAGAAGTGGCCTGAGGCGGTTATCCGCCTGAACAGTGCACCGGATTCCATCGTGGTATCGGAAAACCGTACGATGAAGGCCCTGTCCGGTTGGAGTGCGGCCTTTGATAATGCTGTATTCGTAGATGGAGAGGATGAAGCCGCGAAAAGCATCTGCATCATGGCACATGTGGCACTCAACGGGGCAAAGGCGTACTACGAAGAAAAGCACGACAAGGGTACATTTGTCAAGAACATTATCACAGATAATATTCTGCCGGGTGATATTTATATCCGGGCCAAGGAGCTGCACTTTACCACAGATCTGCCCAGAGTGGTTTTGCTTATCCGGCAGGTGGGTCATGCAGATGTGGCTGCTGTGGATCTGCTGCAGGGGATGTTTGCCGACAAACAGCAGGATTTTGTTCTAAGCATCAACGAAACCGACGTGGCCATTGTGAAGCAGATCACTGCCACCACCGAAATGTCTGAACTGGTAAAGCTGGCACAGCACATTGAAGACACCTTGAAGACCGAGTTGTTTATTAAAACGGTCATCGGTGTTTCCACGGTTGCAGGCCATCTGCGTGAGTTGGCGGATGCGTTCAAGGAAGCACAGACTGCTATCGAAGTAGGCAAGGTCTTTGATACGGAAAAGAGCATCATGACCTATGAGAATCTGGGTATCGGACGGTTGATCTATCAGCTGCCCACCACGCTGTGCGAGATCTTCCTCAGCGAAGTGTTCAAGAAGAATTCCATCGATTCTCTGGATCAGGAGACGTTGTTTACCATTAACAAGTTTTTTGAAAACAACCTGAACGTTTCCGAGACATCCCGGAAGCTGTTCGTCCACAGAAATACTTTGGTCTACCGGCTGGAGAAGATCAAGAAGCTCACCGGACTGGACTTGCGGGAGTTTGACCATGCCGTTATTTTTAAGGTGGCACTGATGGTTAAAAAATATCTTTCATCCCGGGAAAACCGCCTGATTTGACGGTGATTCGGGAGAGCCGGGGTTATATCTATGATTGAATTTAGAAATGTAACGAAAGTTTATGAACCGGGCACCCGGGCGTTAAACGGGGTATCTTTGAAAATTCAAGATGGAGAATTTGTCTTTTTGGTAGGTCCTTCCGGCTCCGGAAAGTCCACCATTATCAAGATTCTTACGGCAGAACTGCAGCCTTCTTCCGGCAGCGTATTTGTCAACGGTTTTACACTGGAGAAGATTCGCCGCAGCGCCATTCCCTATATGCGCCGTACGCTTGGCATTATCTTTCAGGACTTCCGTCTGATTGAAAATAAATCCGTCTATGACAATGTGGCGTTTGCCATGCGGGTGATCGGCGCTTCGGAAAATGAGATCAAAAAGCGGGTCCCGTATGTTTTGGAGCTGGTGGGTCTGGAGAATAAGAGCCGCCGCCTGCCCCATGAAATGTCCGGCGGTGAACAGCAGCGTGTAGCCATTGCCCGGGCTTTGGTCAACAATCCCAACATGATCATTGCAGACGAGCCCACAGGAAATCTGGATCCGGCCCGTTCTCTGGAGATCATGATGCTGCTGGAGCAGATCAACGCGCTGGGCACAACGGTCATGGTGGTCACCCACGAAAAGGAATTGGTGGATCGTTTCACCAAGCGGGTCATTGCCATCGATCAGGGAGAGATCATCAGCGACGGAATGGATGGGTATTACGCATATGAAGAAGAATAATATCGGCTATTTGCTCCGGGAGGGCATCCGCGGATTATTCCTCCATGGGTTTATGTCCTTTGCCGCCATTTGGGTCACGGTGGCATGCCTGCTGATCATGGGTACCTTTGGCCTGCTTTTGTACAATCTCAACGAAATGATCGTGGAGCTGGAGCAGGACAATGAAGTCATGGTCTACATTGACGAAGAACTGTCTCAGGCAGAGGCAAAAAGCGTTGGCTCGCAGATCAATATGATCACCAACGTCCGCAATGCGGTGTTTATTTCCAGAGAAGAAGCCTTGGCAAACTTTGTGGAAGAGCAGCAGGACGAGGCTCTGTTCAGCGGGTTGGAATCCAGCACCTTCCGTGACCGGTTCGCTGTGTCCATGGAAGACAATGAATGGATGCGCCAGACCTGTGAAGAAATAGAGCAGATTCAGGGTGTAGCCTATGTTATGGCTCACTATGAGATCTCCGAAGGCTTTCAGACCATTCAGCGGATGCTGAATATTGCCTCGGTCATTATCATTGCGGTTTTGTTTGTGGTTTCCATGCTGATCATTTCCAACACAGTCAAGTTGGCCATGTATGACCGCAAGGAAGAGATCGCCATTATGAAAATGGTTGGTGCTACCAACAGTTTTATCCGCTGGCCTTTTGTGGTAGAAGGCTTTTTCCTGGGTCTCATCGCCGCGGTTGTGGCATTTTTCCTCCAGTGGGGATTGTATGATTTCCTTTTGACCCAGATCAGCAGCGTGGACAGCTTGAACCTGATCTCTATGGTTCCGTTTGTGGAGGTCATCGAATTGGTGGCAGTCTGCTATGCGATTGTTGGATTTGTAGTTGGCGTGTTTGGCAGCCTGCTGTCGATCCGGAAATTCTTGAAAGTATAAAATTGGAGTTACAGTATGGATAAAAAATCAAAAATGATCGTTCGGTTGTTGTGTGGTATCCTGTGTGTTCTCATGGTGGGCGGTTTGCTGACATCGGCGCTGCTTTCCATCAAGGCTGCCAGAGAATACGAAGCAATGCAGACTGTTTCGGCTGAAGCGGAAGAGGATGCATTCGAAGACCATGAATACGAATGATTTGAGCAGCAGCTTTCCCTCGGGGCAGGATGCCCCTTTGTAAATGGAGATTTTTATGATGAAAAACTGTAAGAAAATGCGCCGCCTGCTGCGCGGTCTGCTGTGCGGCGTTTTGATTGTCAGCCTGATGACCACCGCTTTTGCGGCATCATCCGGTCAACTGAAAAAGGAACTGGATAAGCTGAAAAATGAGGCGCAGGAGATTATTAACGAGGGCTTGGCGTTAAAAAAGGAACTGGATGCCAATGCTGCCCGTACCCAGAGCACCATTGAGCAGAAAAGCGGCATTGATCAGCAGATTCGCATTACCGAGCAGGAAATCGAAAATGCCAATGCCCAGATCTCTCAGTATAGCCTGCTGATCGCGGAAAAACAGCGGGAATTGGAACAGGCTTTGGATGAACAGGAAGAATTAAACCGCAGGAACAAGGAAAGACTGCGGGCCATGGAGGAAAACGGCAAGGTTTCTTATTGGTCTATCCTGTTTAAGGCCAACAGCTTTTCCGATCTTTTGAGCCGCATTGACAGTATCCATGAAGTGGCGGAAGCCGACCAGCGGATGCTGGAACAGATGCAGGCCATTGCCGAGACCATTGAACGGGAACGGCAGGAGATGGAAGAGGAACTGACTGCCCAGCAGGAGGTCAAGACCCTGCTGGCGGAAAAAGAAGAAACCTTGATGGAACAAAGAGAGGAGGCCAACGGCCTGCTCATCGAACTGAAAGCCGAAAGTGAAAAACTGACGGAACTGTTTCTGGCCAATGAGGCGGCAGAAGCCGAGGCCCGTGCCGTTGCCATGCAGAAGCAGCTGGAGTATGAAGCCCAGCTTTCCGCGGAGCAGAGGGCAAATCTGGCTTCCCAGAACAAAAACAACGTGGCCGGCGGCAATTATTCCGGCGGCGGATCCGGTTTCAGCAATCCTCTGCACGTTTCTCTGGTGGTCACCAGTGCCTATGGGTGGCGGATCCATCCCACCATGGGCGATCGGCGGTTCCACTCCGGTGTGGACTTTGCCGCATCTCAGGGAACCCCTATCTATGCCATTGCTTCCGGTACGGTTACATCAGCCTATTACAATACAGCCAACGGCTATATGGTGACCATTGCCCACGGAAACGGCTACGGAAGTCTTTACGGTCATATGACCCACTACACCGTGTCTGCCGGTGACACAGTCTCTCAGGGGCAGATCATCGGCTATGTAGGTTCTACGGGTTGGTCTACGGGTCCTCATCTGCATTTTGAGGTCCATGTGAACGGTGCAACGGCAAACCCCATGAATTATGTAGGATAACATTTGGCTTTTCATAGGGAACGGAGCAGATGGAATGCTCCGTTCCCTATTCATGGTTGCAAGGAGTTGTTTTTTTGAAACGAATGGGAAAAATTCTGCTTGTCTGCATTTTGATTTTAGCAGGGGCGGTGGTCGGAGGCTTTCTCTCTCTTTATCTGACGGCATTGCCGGAAACTCTGGTGCAGACGGATCCGGTGAAAGCAAAGATGGATGAGATCGGTTCTTATTTGGAAGAATACTTCATCGATGAATATGACCCGGAAACGCTGGCTTCTGCGGCGGCTGACGGGGCTGCGGCGGCGATGGTGAAAGCGACCGGAGACCAATGGAGTTACTATATCAGTCGGGAGGATATGGATGCCTACAATGAAGCCTTTTACAATGAATATGTGGGCGTGGGCATTGTGATCCAACTGGTGGATAAAGGTGTGGAGATCGTTGACATTACCAAAGGCGGACCTGCCGAAACCGCCCATTTGCAGATAGGCGATATTGTGACCCATGTGGAAGGACAGTCTACTGTGGAATTGGGTGTGGAGCGGACCAAAGAACTGGTTCGGGGTGAAAAGGGCACCGAGGTTCACTTTACTGTATTGCGGAACGGGAGAACCTTGGAAGTGGATCTGACCCGACAGAGTATCGTTACCCCTGTGGCAGAAGCAAAAATGCTGGAAAACGGAATAGGTCTGATCTCCATATCCAATTTCGATCATCATTGTGCCGAACAGACATTGGCTTGCACATCGGAGATGGTGCGGCAGGGAGCCAGGGCGCTGATTTTTGATGTGCGCTTCAATGGCGGCGGCATGAAAGATGAGATGCTGGAAATATTGGATGCGCTGCTGCCGGAGGGAGAAGTGTTCCGCAGCAGAGATTATACAGGCAAGGAGAAGGTTGATTATTCCGATGCCGCCTGTCTGGAACTGCCTATGGCTGTGCTGATCAATGCAGATACCTACTCTGCCGCGGAATTTTTTGCAGCAGCCCTGCAGGAATACGGCGTTGCTGTGATCGTGGGCGGACAGACCGGCGGAAAGGGGAATTTTCAGTATACCATCCCCCTGACAGACGGTTCTGCCGTAGCTTTGTCTGTTGGCAAGTACTACACGCCCAACGGCAGAAGCCTGACCGATGTGGGTGTGACACCCGATGTGGCAGTCCAGTTGGCCGATGAGGACTATATGGCACGGTATTACGGAACGCTGCCGGCAGAGGAGGACGAACAACTGCAAGCAGCAGTTTCTGCCCTGCTGATGAAAATCACTTGACAGAAGCAAGAAGTCATGTCTATAATATACCACTGAAAATGTGCAACAATATTTGGAAGGACTGAAACATTGTGGCTAAAGAATTTAAAATCACCAGCGCACGGCTCCAAGAGCTGGAAGAGGAACTGAATTACCTTAAGACCACACGGGAAAAAGAAGTAGCGGAGCTGATCAAAGAAGCCCGTTCTTTTGGTGACCTGTCGGAAAACAGCGAATATGATGAGGCCAAGAACGAACAGGCCAAACTTTATGGTCGGATTGCCGAAGTGGAGAATATTCTTGCCAATGCGATTGTGATCGAAGAAAATGACGAGCCGGGCGATCGGGTGGGCCTGGGATGCCGTGTTCGTGTGCTGGATATGGAAACGGACGAAGAAGAGGTATATTCCATCGTTGGTTCTCAGGAAGCGGACCCCATGAATTTCCGAATCTCCGATGACTCTCCCTTTGGCCGCGCCATGAGCGGTAAAACCATCGATGATATGGTGGAAGTGGAAGCCCCTGTTGGCGTTTTGAAGTTCCGCATCCTTAGTGTAGAAAAGTAAGAAAAAGCGGCATAGACGTACTATGCCGCTTTTTCCGGTTATTATCGGAGGAAATTTATCATGACACGGCAGATCATCACCAGTCGAAAAAACCCGCTTTTGCAGCATGTGCGAAAGCTGTTCAGCAGCCGAAGCTACCGGGAAAACGCCGGGGAATATGCAGCCGACGGTGTGAAACTGTTGGAGGAAGCGGCAAAATGGGCACCGGAAACCCTGCGCACCGTTTTGGTGACCGGGGAAGTTTCCCTGCCGCAGCTGCCGGAGCAGGTTCGGGTTATAGAGATTCCCCATGATGTGATGGCACAGCTTTCTCCCATGGAAACACCTCAGGGGGTCTTGTTTACCTGTGCGATACCGGAAGAAAAACCGCTGCAGCTGGAAAATCAATGCTTGATTCTTGATGGGATTCAGGACCCGGGCAATCTGGGAACCATTTTACGGACGGCAGATGCCATGGAAGTGCCTGTCATCCTGACACCCGGCTGTGCCGATGTCTATAATCATAAGACTGTCCGTGCCTCCATGGGAGCGGTGTTTCGCAGCCGGCCCCGTTGGGCAGAACAGGATAAGGTGGCAGCCGCCTGCCGGGAACGGGAGATTCCCATTCTGGTCACGGCCTTGTCGGATCGTGCTGTGGATGTACGGCAGGCAGATCTGAAAAAAGCGGCGCTGATCATCGGAAGTGAGGGCAGCGGAGTAGGGACGTTTTTCTTATCCCGGGCAGACAGAGAGGTCATCATCCCTATGAATTCCCGCTGTGAATCCCTCAACGCTGCCGTTGCGGCAGCAATCATTTTATGGGAAATGAAACGTTGAATCCATTAAGGAGGCGCATACCATGCTGAAATATTGGGTTTGGCTTGCTACACGCAAGGGCATGGGTGCCAGAAGTGCCTATTTGGTGGCACGGCATTTTGTCACGCCGGAGGCGGCTTACTTTGCAGACTCTGCGGCGTATGAGGCTATTGCCGGGATACGGGGCAGGGAAAGTCTGCTGGATAAAGATCTTCGGGAAGCGGAAGCCATTCTGAAAGCCTGTTACGACCGCGGCATTGTGCCGGTTACTATGCAGGATGCGGCATATCCCAAGCGGCTGCTCGCCCTGGATGATCCGCCGCTGGTGCTTTACGGGAAAGGGACTTTACCGGATTTGAACGGCCCTGTCATTGGAGTAGTCGGTACCCGCCGGGCCAGCGTCTATGGTCTGACGCAGGCACGCCGTATGGGTTACGGCTTGTCCCGCTGCGGCGGTGTGGTAGTATCCGGTGGAGCAAAAGGTATCGATACAGAAGCCCTGCGGGGTGCATTGACAGGCGGCAGTCCCGTAGTTGCAGTTTTGGGAAGCGGTGTAGATGTGGTCTATCCGGCAGAGAACAAAAGCCTGTTTCGGGATGTGATGGCCAACGGTTGTCTGCTCAGCGAATATCCGCCGGGTACGGCACCAAGCGCAGAACACTTTCCTATACGGAATCGAATCATCAGCGGCTTGAGTTTGGGTGTTTTGGTAGTGGAAGCACCGGAAAAGAGCGGTGCGCTGATCACGGCGCAGCGGGCGCTGGATCAGGGAAGAGATGTGTTTGCTTTGCCTGCCAATGTAGGGCAGGATACAGGCAGCGGTAATTTGCAATTGCTTCGGGATGGCGCCATTCTGGTGCGGGATCCGTGGGAGATCCTGCAGGAATACGCCGGCCGGTTTGCCGGAAGTCTGAAAAGCAGGAACTGCGATGGCTGGGAGGCGGCAGAGCTGCCCCGGGAAATACCCACGGAGTCTCCTGCCAAAAAAGACATTGACAAGAAAAAAGACAGCCATTATATTGATGCAAAGAAGATCATGCAGACCCTGACACCGGAGGAGCAGCGTCTGGTGTTGCTGCTGGAGCAGGGGCCTGTGCATATTGATGTGCTCTCTGAGCAGATGCAGCAGCAAACCGGCGGCGTACTGGCCCTGTTGACCATGCTGGAAGTGAAAGGGCTGATTCAACGGCTGCCCAGCCGGAGGTTCTCTCTGGCAGAGGTGAAAAATTAGAAGTTCGAAGGAGCATCGGAAACAATGCCGAAGGAAAAAACCAATTTGGTTATCGTCGAATCCCCTTCCAAGGCAAAGACGATCGAAAAATATTTGGGCAGTGAATATCAGGTAAAGGCCTGCATGGGCCATTTGCGTGATCTGCCGAAAAGTATCATGGGCGTGGATCTGGAGCATAATTTTGAACCGGTCTATCAGCCTGTAAAAGGAAAAGAAGACATTATTTCGGACCTGAGGAAGAGTGCCAAAAACAGCGAAAAGATCTTTCTGGCAACGGACCCGGACCGGGAGGGAGAAGCGATTTCCTGGCACCTGCAGGCGTTGCTCGGCATCCCTGCGGAAAAGGTCAACCGGGTCATATTCAATGAAATCACCAAAGGAGTGGTGATCAAGGCCATTCAATCGCCCAGAGCCATCGATCAGGATCTGGTTGATGCACAGCAGGCGCGGCGGATTTTGGACCGCATCGTGGGCTATCAGCTTTCCCCTCTGTTGTGGAAAAAGGTCAGAAGAGGTCTTTCTGCCGGACGGGTGCAGTCTGTGGCCACCAGACTGGTGGTGGATCGGGAAAATGAGATTCGGGCCTTCAAACCGCAGGAGTATTGGACCATTGATGTAACCTTGAACCGGGTAGGAAAATCCGGCAGTTTTACCGCAAGATTCTACGGAGACCCCAAGAAAAAAGAACTTCACAGCGGTGAGGAAGTAGCAGCGGTGCTGCAGCGCTTGGATGCAGGGGCTTTCCGGGTAAGCAGCGTAAAAAAGACGGAGAAAAAGCGGTCTCCCGCACCGCCTTTTATTACCTCCACCCTTCAGCAGGAAGCCTCCCGCAAATTGGGTATGACGCCCAAACGCACCATGGCGTTGGCACAGCAGCTCTATGAGGGCATTGAGATCAACGGCATAGGCGCTGTGGGTCTGATCACCTATATGCGTACGGATTCCCAGAGACTCTCCGAAGAAGCGCTGGCGGCAGCCGGTACCTATATTGTGGAACGCTGGGGGAATGCCTGCTATACCGGCCCTCATCGCTATAAGACAAAATCCGCCGCGCAGGATGCCCATGAAGCCATCCGGCCCAGCGATATCCGTCTGGATCCGGAGCGGGTGAAAGCAGATCTGAACAAGGATCAACTGCGTTTGTACAAGCTGATCTGGGATCGGTTTACCGCATCGCAGATGGCCTGTGCCATCTATGATAATGTGGCGATCGAGGCTGTTTGCGGAGAGAATGTGTTCCGTGCAAATCACCAGAGTGTTAAATTCGCGGGCTTTACTGCCCTGTACGAAGAGGGCAGGGATGATGATTTAGAGGAGGTTCAGTCCTCTATGCCGGATCTGCAGGAGGGGGAGCCTCTTATCAAGACCGCCCAGAAGCCGGAGCAGCATTTCACCCAGCCGCCTGCCCGGTATACGGAAGCAACATTGGTTCGTGCCATGGAAGAAAAGGGCGTGGGACGGCCTTCTACCTATGCCAGCATTATCTCCACCATTCAGGATCGGGACTATGTCATCAAGAAAGAAAAACGCCTGTGGCCAACGCCTTTGGGTGAGGTGGTTACGGGGCTGATGATGGATCGGTTCCAGGATATCATCAATGTGGAATTCACCGCCGGGCTGGAAGCACGGTTGGATGATGTGGAAGAGGGCAAGCTGCAATGGAAACAGGTGCTCCGTGATTTCTACGGAAATTTCAGCCGGGAACTGACAGCAGCCGAGGAGGCGCTGAAGGAGACTCGTCTGAAAGTACCCGACGAAGTTACCGAAGAGATTTGTGAAGTCTGCGGCAGAAACATGGTCATCAAAAGCGGGCGGTTTGGCCGTTTTCTGGCCTGCCCGGGTTTCCCGGAATGTAAAAACACCAAGGCCATTGTAGAGCATATGCCCGGTCGATGTCCCAAGTGCGGCTCCGGCATGCTCAAGCGAAAATCCAAGCGTGGATTTGCCTATTACGGCTGCGAAAAGGGCCTGGAGTGCGGGTTTATGTCATGGGACGTCCCTACGGAACTGGACTGTCCTTCCTGCGGCCAGACGATGTTCAAAAAATCCGGAAGAGGTGCAATGAAGCCTTTCTGCATCAACGAAAATTGTGCAAAATTTCTGCCGGAAGACAAACGGGGCTATCGGAAAAAGCCGGCAGCTTCCGTAGAAGCTGCCGAGGCGGAGGCCGCTGCCGAGGAAGCCAGGAAAGCGGAGACTCCGAAGAAAAAAACCGCAGCCAAAAAGCCTGCTGCAAAAAAGACACCTGCCAAAAAATCCGCAGCCAAAAAGCCTGCAAAGAAAAAAGCGGAATAAGGCAGCACCGTCAAAGGATGATTTGATATGACACAAGTGAAAGTGATCGGCGCCGGGCTGGCCGGGTCGGAGGCTGCGTGGCAGTTGGCTCAGCGGGGGATCTGTGTGATCCTTTATGAAATGAAGCCGAAAAAAATGAGTCCGGCCCATCATTGTGCCGATTTTGCCGAACTGGTGTGTTCCAACTCTCTTCGGGGCGACCGATTGGAAAATGCCGTTGGCCTGCTGAAAGAAGAATTGCGGCGGCTGGACAGCCTGATTTTACGCTGTGCCGAAGCGACCCGGGTAGAAGCCGGCGGTGCGCTGGCTGTGGATCGCTACGGTTTTTCAGCCATGGTGACCCGTGAGATTCGCAATCACCCCCTGATCACTGTGGTGGAAGAAGAAGTGACACAGGTGCCGGAAGGCCCGGTGATCATTGCCACCGGTCCGCTAACTTCCGATGATATGTCTGATGCCATCGGCCGGTATTTTGAAAATGCGGAATATCTGAATTTTTTTGATGCGGCAGCGCCGTTGGTCACGGTGGAGAGCATTGATATGGACCATGCATGGTATGCCTCCCGATATGACCGCGGCACGGCGGATTATATCAACTGCGCCATGGATAAGGAGCAGTATGAAGCTTTTGTGCAGGAACTGATCTCAGCCGAAGAAGCGGAAGTCCATGGGTTTGAGGATAAAAAGGTTTTTGAGGGCTGTATGCCTGTGGAAGTTATGGCACGCCGCGGAGTCGATACCCTGCGGTACGGGCCCCTGAAGCCGGTTGGCCTGAAAGACCCGAAAACAGGGCAGGAACCCTATGCGGTGGTGCAGCTGCGCAGAGATAATGCCGAGGGCAGCATCTACAATCTGGTGGGTTTCCAGACCCATTTGAAATTCCCGGAACAGAAACGGGTATTTTCCATGATTCCGGCACTTCGGAATGCGGACTTTGTCCGCTACGGCGTGATGCACCGCAATACATTTCTCAATTCTCCCAAACTGTTGGATCGGTTTTATGCAGACCGGCGTGACCCGCTGATTGCCTTTGCCGGGCAGATGACCGGCGTGGAGGGCTATGTGGAGTCCACAGCTTCCGGCTATCTGGCTGCTGTTGCCATGGCTGCGAAAGTAAAAGGGGAGGAACCTGCCGATTTCCCGCGGGAGACTGCCATTGGTGCGCTGGGGTACTACATTTCCGATTCCAGCATTGTGAACTTCCAGCCCATGAATGTGAATTATGGGATTTTGTCCCCATTGGGATATCGGGTCAAGGGAAAGGCCAATAAGAATTTGGCCCTGGCCAACCGGGCGTTGGAGATCATTGACCAAATGACCCAAGGGAGAAAGGATGGGTAATATGCGGATTTTGATTGATGCAATGGGCGGCGATCATGCGCCCGATGCCATTGTGCAGGGTGCTATAGATGCAGCCAAAGAGTTTGGCGTCCAGATCATTCTGGTCGGCAGAGGTGCAGACATTCTGCAGAGCCTCAACCGTATGGGACTGGATAATCTGCCGGAGGGAATTGAGATTTCCAACGCAGATGATGTGGTGGATATGCATGACGATCCGGCCAATGTAGTTCGTACCAGGAAGGATTCCTCCATGGTAGTGGGACTGCGTATGCTGGCAGAAGATCAGGGGGACGCCTTCATCTCTGCCGGCAGTACCGGTGCTCTGCTGACGGCAGCTACCCTGATCGTCAAGCGAGTCAAGGGGATCCGGCGGGCGGCTTTCTGCCCGGAAATTCCCACAGATAACAAGACCCTGCTTATCGACTGTGGCGCCAATGCCGAATGTACCCCGGAATTTTTGCTCCAGTTCGCTTTTTTGGGTACGCTCTACGCCAAGCAGGTGCAGAAAAAGATCAAGCCCAGAGTGGGCCTTTTGAATATCGGCGCAGAAGAGACCAAGGGGACAGACCTGCAGAAACAGGCCTACGCCCTGTTGGAAAATGCCAAAGAACAGGGGCTTTTGAATTTTGTTGGCAATGTAGAGGCCCGGGATGTACCTATGGGTGCGGTGGATGTCGTAGTTGCCGACGGTTTTTCCGGCAACATCCTGCTCAAGACCTTGGAGGGAACGGCTGCCTTTATGGGCGGTATGCTCAAAGGAATGTTCAAAAAGAACCTTCTGACCAAAATTGGTGCTCTTTTGTGTAAAGACGGCATTGCTGCGTTCAAAAAACGCATGGATTATCGGGAAGTGGGCGGAACCATTTTGTTGGGAATCAGCAAACCGGTGATCAAGGCACACGGTTCATCCGATGCTCGTGCGATCCGCAGTGCGGTGAAGCAGGCGATGGAAGCGGTGGAGGGCAATATGACTGAACTGCTGCAGCAGGAAATGTACCTGATCAAGGGCGCTGCTGAGTAAAGAGGGAATTTGGTATGTATAAGGACTTGGAACAAGGACTGGGTTACAGCTTTCGGAACAAGGCTTTGCTGAAGAATGCCCTGACCCACAGCTCCTATGCCAATGAAAGAAGAAACGGACTGACAGACAATGAACGGCTGGAGTTTTTGGGCGACAGTATTTTAGGGTTCGTCACAGCGGATTTTCTTTATGAACGCTTTCCAAAGCAGCCGGAAGGGGATCTGACCCGACTTCGGGCGGACTTGGTCTGTGAGTGGAACTTGGCCAGATGTGCGGCAAAGATCAACTTGGGGAGTTTCCTGCTTTTGGGTCACGGGGAGGAACACGGCGGCGGAAGAAAGCGGGACAGTATCGTGTCCGATGCCATGGAATCCATTTTGGCGGCTGCATACTTAGACGGTGGTTTTGATGCAGCCAAGGGAATTATCTATCGGCTCATTCTATCGGAACTGCCCAAGGGACGGCCGGGGAATTTTGACTACAAGACCATGCTGCAGGAATTGGTACAAAGAGAAAAAGACCAAATTCTTACCTATGAACTCGTCGGCCAATCGGGACCGGATCACGAAAAGATTTTTGTCGTGGAAGTGCTGCTCAACGGCAAAGCAGTAGGCCGCGGTGACGGCCACAGCAAGAAAAAAGCCGAGCAGGCCGCCGCACAGGAGGCCATCAAAGCCCTTTATCCGGAAGAATATGAAGTATAAAAAACGGTGTCATTCCCTTGGGGGATGACACCGTTTTTTTATGGTTATTCATCATGCTGTTCCCGAATGGCACCGGAACGGTAGGCTTCCAGCAGAAGCTGCAGGTCATCTACCCGCTTTTGCAAACCCTTGCCCTGATCGGTCTGTGCCACTTTGACCCGACGCTCCATCACATCGATCACCATGGCATCGTTGGCAATATCGTGGTTGTTCCGAATGGCATCCTGCCGCCCGGCAAAGGGTTGGTGGGATACGATCTTGATGCAGTGAGAATTGGAAACCAGCGTATAGCCGGCAATGCCGCTGGTGGGCTGATAGGCCTTACAGAAGCCGCCGTCAATGACAATGAGGCGGCCGCCGCCTTTGATGGGGCTTTCTCCCTTTTTCGCCTTGACAGGCACATGGCCGTTGATAATATGGCTGTGAGGGCCGCCCAGACCAAACTCTTTCAGAAGCATTTCGCAGACATCGGGATCGTTATAGAACGTGTAATAGGGGTTCTTCGCTTCGACCCACGCCTGCTCATCGGCAATGAGCCGCCGCTCAAAGGTAGTCATGCGGTCGCGGCCGAAAATGGGGCTGTTTCGTCCCGCCCAGAGCCACCAGAGGAAGTCGATGCCAACCTGCCGTTCCACAGAACCCTGTTTCAGGTAAAATGCTTTCCGGGCCGCCGTTTCGGCGTGATCCAAAAAGGCCTTGCCCTGAAGGGTCTGATCGCCCAGGGTAAAAGACAGCAGTTTTCCATCGGCAGTCATGGGGATACAGCCATGGAACAAAAGACTGCCGTTGTGGACTTTGTAAAGTCCGCCCTTGGAGTAGAGGAAGCGGATATGCTTCTGCAATTTCTCGCTGTGGAGGAAGGATGCCGTCAGCTGTTCGATGACGGTGCGTTCTTCCTCCGTCAGTTTGTAGGGATCCTTAGGATCCACCGTGGGGAAGTCACAGTCCTCCAGCTTGTAGACCTGATCTCCAATGGTGACAGATTTGGTCTTGTAGTCGATCTTATCCAGCAGAAGCCGGTCCTCCATGCCGTATTCCGGATGGCGCATGATCTTCTGGCCTTCCAGTTTGAAGAGAATGACTGTAATGGCCTTGTGCATCCGGGCGGACAGAAGCTTGTCCTTTTCTGTGTACTGGCCGGCGTCTGCTCCTGTGAGTTTGACGGTAAAACAATGGGTATCGCAGTCCTTGTAGACCTCGTTGGCAAAAATGGACAAGGGCCGCAGGGAAATGCCGTAGCCCGTTTCGATGACATCCAGATTGTTGTAGTGGATGGAGTTGGCCAGCACGGTTGCTACCATGGTCCGGGAACCGCAGGCGGCGCCCATCCACAAAACGTCATGGTTGCCCCATTGGATATCCACGCTGTGATAGCCCAGCAGAGAATCCATGACCACATCGGCTCGCGGGCCGCGGTCAAAAATATCGCCGACGATGTGCAGATGGTCCACAGTCAGCCGCTTGATGGTCTCGCAGACGGATTCAATGACCCCGGCAGCCTGCCCCGTCTGAATGATGGATTTGATGATATTTTCGTAATAATCTTCCTTATCCGGGTCGTCGGGACGCAGCTGCAGCAGTTCGTCAATGACATCCTGATAGGCTCTGGGCAGAGCTTTGTGGACCTTGCTGCGGGTATATTTGGTGGCGACCCACCGGCATAGGGCCAGCAGGCGGTAGAGGGTGATCTGATACCACTCGTTCATATCCGCCACGTTCCGGGCAGCCATAGAAAGTTTTTCCTCGGGGTAGTAAATGAGTGTAGCCAGCTCATTGCGGTCATGGCGGGAAATGGTAATGGAAAAAAGCTCATCCATTTTCTCTTTCACATGGCCGGAGCAGGAATTGAGCAGGTGCAGAAAAGCCTCATATTCCCCATGAATATCTGAAATAAAATGTTCGGTTCCTTTTGGCAGATTCAGAATGGCCTGAAGATTGATGATCTCGGTGCTGGCGGCCTGTACCGTGGGATATTGCGTGGCCAGCAGTTGAAGATAATGCAGGGTTTCGCTGTCAAATGCGCTCTTTTGTTTCATGATGATATCCTCCACGGATCAGATGGTAACAGGATACGCCCTTCCGACCGGAAAGTCAAGGGCTGAACGGTTATTTGCGTGGGAACTATTTCTTAAGAGAAAGAAGCGGTTTTTGCGAATTCTTCTATTGCAATTATGGGTAGAAATTGCTAAAATATGAGGATAACAAGAGAATGGAGAAGTCTGATCGTGTATCTGAAAGCACTGGAGATTCAAGGTTTTAAATCTTTTGCCGACAAGACCGTTCTGCATTTTGGTGATGATATCACCGCCATCGTCGGCCCCAACGGAAGCGGCAAATCGAATATTTCCGATGCCATTAGCTGGGTTATGGGCGAAATGAGTACCAAGGCCCTCCGCGGAGGAAAGATGGAAGATGTGATTTTCGGCGGAACCCAGAAGCGCGGTCCCCAGGGATTTGCCGAGGCCTCTTTGATTTTAGACAATTCCGACGGTGCGCTGCCCATTGAAACGCCGGAGGTGACGGTGACCCGCCGTTATTATCGGTCCGGTGAAAGTGAATACTATATCAACCGCCAGTCCGCCAGACTCCGCGATATCAACGAGATGTTTATGGATACGGGTCTGGGCAAGGAAGGCTATTCCAATATCGGGCAGGGTCGTATTGACGAGATTCTGGCGCTGAAAAGCACTGATCGGAGGGAAGTCTTTGAGGAGGCTGCCGGTATCTCCAAATACCGCCATCGCAAGGAGGAAACGGAACGGCGGTTGGCTGCGACCGAAGGGAATCTTCTGCGAATCAACGATAAGATAGCGGAGCTGGAGGGTCAGGTAGAGCCTCTGCGTCAGCAGTCAGAAAAGGCGAAAAAATATCTGGAATTCCGGGAAGAACTGAAAGGGCAGGAAGTTGCCCTTTGGCTGGAAAATCTGGGGAAACTGGCAGAATCTCTGAAAAAAGCGGAGACAGACTATGCCTCTGCCGCATTTATTCTGGAGCAGGAGCACAGCGAGCTGACCCGGCTCTATCAGGTGTCTGATCAGTTGGCATTGCAGTTGAATCAAAAGGATCTGGAGCTGGAGCGTCATCGTGAGCAGATCGCACAGGTGGAAAGTGACGCCGCAGCGCAAAACAGTGAAGCTGCCGTTCTTCGGGCCGGTGTGGAAAATGCCCGTCAGAACATTGCCCGGGTAAAGCAGGAATTGGCAGAGCAGAATGACCGCAGCGGCGGTATTGCCGATCAGATCGCATCTCAGCAGGACAGGATTCGCCAGATCGGGGAAAGCATTGCACAGGTACAAGCCGATCTGGAAGATGCCATGTCCCAGAGTCAGGCATTGAACCGTGATGTGGATGACAGTGAGCGGAAAGTTCTGGGATTGCGGGCACAGCAGGCGCTTTTACAGACGGAGACCGCCAAAAAACGGGCAGACATTGCCTCTTTGACGGCGTCCATGGAAGAGATCACGCAGCGGAAGCAGACGGTGCAGGCCGATTTGGACGCTGCTGCTGCCAGACAGGAAGAACTGCTGGCACAGGCAAAAACCTATGAAAAAGCCCTAGAGGAAGCCGGAGAAACAGTTACTTCCTGCCGGAATTCTATTGCAGGCTATGCCCTGCGGCAGAAATCCAGAATAGAGCGGCGGGATGCCCTGCAGAAAACGGTGGACAGCCTGAAGATCGAACTGCAGACCGCCCGATCCAGAAGCAAAATGCTGCGGGAAATGCAGCAGAATCACGAAGGTGCGCCCAAAGCGGTTCGTCTGGTGATGCAGGAAAGCAAAGGAAATACCCTTGGAAAAATCTATGGTCCCGTATCCTCTCTGATTCGGACGGAAGATGATTATACCATCGCGGTGGAAACTGCATTGGGCGGTGCCCTGCAGAATGTAGTGGTCGCTACCCGGGAAGACGGCAAGCGTGTTCTGGACTTTTTGAAGCGCTGCAATGGCGGCCGCGTTACCTGCGAACCGTTGGATGCCAAGCAGGGCAGGACTCTGCAGGAAAAAGGTCTGGACAAGTGCTCCGGTTATGTAGGTCTGGCCTCTGAATTGGTGAGATATGATCCTGCGTTCCGGGGATTGATGGAATACCTGCTGGGCCGTACGGTGATCGCCGACACGCTCAATCATGCTGTTGCCATGTCCCGGCAGTACAGCAGCAGGTTCAAGATCGTCACGCTGGATGGACAAGTGATGAACACCGGAGGCTCTATGACCGGAGGCTCTGTATCTCAAAGCGCCGGTATTCTCACCAGGGCCAATGAGCTGGCAAGATTGGAAGAACAAGAAGAGAAGCTCAGTACCCGGCTGCGGGAACAGGAGAGCCAGTTGGCAGAAGCCGTCCGGTCGGCCGCTCAGGTGGAATTTGAATTGACTGCCCTGCAGGGGCAGCTTCGTCAGGCGGAGGACGATGTTCTCCGCGCAGAAGGACAGGCGCACCAGGCCAATGCATTGGTGGAGGCCATTGCGGAAAACATCAGCTCCTATGAACGGGAATTGTCTGTCATTGCCGGCAGAAGCGGCGGCGACGAAAGCCGGCTTCGGCTGCTTCAGGAGGAAGCGGAAAAAACCGAGAAACAGACGGCGGAGCTGGAAAAAGAGCTGGAAGCCCTGACGCAGGGACAGTATGCCCTGTCACAGCAGGCTGCCCAATGGAATGACCGCATTACACAGCTTCGGATGGATGCTGCGGCACAGGACGCCGAGCGTATCACCGCCATGGAAAGTGTTCACCGGATGGAATCGTTGGCACAGGCTATGGCGGGAGACCGCGGGCAGAAAGAACAGCTCATTGCCTCTTATGAAGCCGAGATCAGACAATTGGAAGAAAACCTGTCACAGTCTGCCGAAAAAGAGCAGGAACTGGAGCAAGCGCTCATCCGGGCAAGGGAAGTGCTGCAAGAGCAGCTTCGGGAGCGTGCGGACATGGAAGCCAGACGCACCAGAACCGACAAGCAGGCACAGGAGAAGAACAAGGATATTCTGGATATGGAGCGGGAGGCCGCCCGCCTGGAACAGAAAAAGAACACAGCACAGCTGGAAGAAAAGCAGATCGTGGATAAGCTGTGGGACAGCTATGAGCTCACACCCTCTACGGCAGCTCCTTTTGCCGCCGCGATCGAAAACGTGTCGGCAGCCGGCAGAAAAATTTCCGAATTGAAGCGAAAGATTTCTTCGCTTGGTACGCCAAATCTGGGCGCTATTGAGGAATTTGAACGGGTCAACGAGCGGTATGAGTATCTCTCCGGTCAGCGGGATGATGTGCTTTATTCCAAAAAGGAACTGGAGGCCATTATCCGGACCATTACAGGGGAAATGACGGAGATTTTCGTCCGGGAGTTTGGAAAGATCAACGAGTATTTCGGCAAGACCTTCACAGAAATGTTCGGCGGCGGCAAGGGAGAGCTTGTGCTGGAAAACCCGGAAGAGCCTCTGACCTGCGGCATTGAGATCAGATGCCAGCCACCCGGCAAACAACTGAAAACCATTACCTTGCTGTCCGGTGGTGAAAAGGCGTTTGTGGCAATTGCTCTGTATTTTGCCATTTTGAAAGTGCGCCCGACACCCTTCTGCCTGCTGGATGAGATCGATGCGGCGCTGGACGACCGGAATGTGGAGCGGTTTTCGTCCTATCTGCGTACACTTTGCGAGAAAACTCAGTTTATCGTGATCACCCACCGCCGCGGCACTATGGAAGCATCCGATGTGCTGTACGGCGTTACCATGCAGGAGCAGGGCGTGTCCAAGATCCTCCATCTGGATTTGAATCAGTTGGTGCAGGAATTGGGGATTGCCAATTAAGAAAGGAACCAAGTATGGGATTTTTTGACAGGATCAAAAAAGGTCTTAGTAAGACGGCCTCCAATATCGGTCAGGTCTTTTCCGGTTTTACGGAGATCAATGACGATTTCTACGACGAACTGGAAGAAAGCCTCATTCTGGCGGATCTGGGTGTGGATACCACAGAAACTGCCATGACCGCGCTGAGGGAAACCGTCAAGGCTGAAAAGCTCAAGTCCACGGAAGAAGCCAGAGCCGCCTTGCGGACGGTATTGGCAAAGATGGTGGATGTGGGCAGTGCCAAACTGAATCTGTCTGCCAAACCCTCGGTGGTGTTGGTCATCGGTGTTAACGGTGTGGGAAAGACCACCACCATCGGCAAGGTGGCCCATCAATTAAAGCAAGAGGGAAAGAAGGTACTGCTATGCGCCGCGGATACCTTCCGTGCGGCTGCTGCCGATCAGTTGGAGATCTGGGCCGGTCGTGCAGGCGTGGATATCATTCGGCAGAATGAAGGGGCAGACCCGGCTGCTGTGGTGTATGATGCGATCGCTGCAGCAAAGGCCAGAGCTGTGGATGTGATTCTCTGCGATACGGCAGGGCGCCTCCACAACAAACAGAATTTGATGAATGAATTGGGAAAAATCAGCCGTATTCTGGAGCGGGAGCTGCCCAATGCCGCCAGAGAAGTGCTTTTGGTTCTGGACGGTACGACCGGTCAAAACGGACTGGTGCAGGCACGGCAGTTCAAGGAGATCGCAGGCGTGACCGGCATGGTCATGACCAAGCTGGACGGTACGGCCAAGGGCGGAATCGTGGTGGCTGTGGCTCATGAATTGCAGATTCCCGTGAAATATATCGGCGTGGGTGAACAGATGGATGATCTCATGCCGTTTGATGCAGAGGCATTTGCGGAGGCGTTGGTATGAGATTGGTATTAGCCAGCAAGAATCAGCACAAACTGCTAGAAATGCAGACCATTTTGAGTCAGCTTGGACTGGAAGTGGTGCTGGAGAGTGAAGTCGGTGTGGATGTGGATGTGGAAGAGACCGGTATCACCTTTGCAGAAAATGCGCTTCTGAAAGCGAAAGCTGTTATGGAAGCCAGCGGCTTGGCCGCCATTGCCGATGATTCCGGCCTTGTGGTGGATGCTCTGAACGGGGAACCCGGCGTTTACTCTGCACGATATGGCGGAAAAGGTTCCGACCCTGAGCGGACGGCCTTCTTGCTGGAAAACATGAAGGATATTCCGGAAGGAAAACGGACGGCACGATTCGTCAGTGCCATTGCCTGCGCCCTTCCGGATGGCAGAGTCGTTACGGCAGAGGGTGTCTGCGAAGGAACGATTTTATTTGAAACAAGAGGAAACAACGGTTTTGGGTATGACCCTGTATTTTATGTGCCGCAGTTGGGAAAGACCTTTGCCGAAGCCGACGGCGCTGAGAAAAACAGCATTTCTCACCGTGGAAATGCGCTGCAGAACTTTTTGAATGCATGGAAGGAGGCCGGCCTATGCTGACCAGTAAACAGAGAGCGGAATACCGTGCACAGGCCAACGGCCTGGATGTCACCCTGATGGTGGGAAAAGGCGGCGTATCCGATCAGATCATAATGGAAGCGGAGAAACTGCTGGAAGCAAAAGAATTGGTAAAAGGCCGTGTGCTGGAAACGGCTGTGATGACAGCCCGGGAGGCAAGTGATGCCATTTGCGAGGCGACGGGTGCAGACGGGATCTCCACGGCAGGTGGCACGTTTGTGATCTGGCGGAAGTCCCTGAAACTGGAGGCCGAGAAAAAAGCGAAGGAAAAGGCAACTGTAACGGTAAAGAAAAAAGTCAATCCTGTCCGTGCCGGCCGTCAGCGGAGAAAGGCACAAGCGAAGGCTGAGCGAGAACGCAAGGCTCAGTATTTTCACGATGAGGCGGTCAAGGCTGCCATTGAACGGAGAAAGCAGTTTTATCAGGATTAAAGAAACCGAAAGCAGGCAGGAGGGACGGTTATGGCAAAGATCGGTATTTACGGCGGCAGCTTCAACCCGCCTCATTTGGGACATTTGCAGGCTGCCCGGGCGTTTGTGGAAAAACTGGAATTGGACTGCCTGCTGTTGGTTCCTGCTGCCATGCCGCCGCATAAGACCCTCCCCCTTTACAGTCCCGATGCCAAGACCCGGCTGGAAATGACCCGGCTGGCCACGGCAGATATGCCCTTTGTCAAAATAGAGGATATGGAGCTTCAGCGGCAGGGTGCCAGCTATACCGTCGATACGTTGGAGGAACTGAAAAAACGTTATCCTCACGATGAACTGTATCTTTGCATGGGAACGGATATGCTCCGCTCCTTTGATGGGTGGTACGAACCCCAGAGAATCGCCCGGCAGGCCACCATTGTCATGGCCCACCGGGAACAGGCAAATAAGGACGAGCTGCAGGCTCTGGCAGACAGGTTTGAAAGTACCTACGGCCGGCCCCCCGTGCTTTTGTCCAATGACATTCTGCCCATGAGCTCCACCCAGATTCGGCGGCTTTTGATTTTGGGCGGTGCAGAGGATTATCTGCCTCCGGCTGTTTTTTCTTTCATTCAGGAAAAGGGGCTTTACGGCACAAAGCGGAACCGGCGGGGACTGCCCTTTGCAGAGCTGAAAGCAGAATCCCTGGCCCTCCACAAGCAGGGGCGGGTCAATCATGTGATCGGCTGCAGCGAGACTGCCCGGCGACTGGCCCTGATTCATGGGGCAGATCCTCAGGATGCGGAGCGGGCCGGAATTCTTCATGACATTACCAAGGCGCTGGACGGAGACGATCAGTTGCGCTTATGCGACAAGTATGGTATAATCATCGACACCTTTGACCGGGCCCATCCCAAGATTCTCCACGCTGCCACAGGTGCGTTTGTGGCAAAGCATATTTTTGGAGAAAATGACGCCGTCTGTCAGGCTATCCGGTGGCATACCTCCGGCAAGGCAGCTATGACCACATTGGAAAAAATCATTTACGTGGCAGATTACATGGAACCCAACCGGGCATTCCCCGGTGTGGAGAAAATGCGGGAACTGGCGGAAACGGATCTGGATGCTGCTTTGTATATGGGGCTTCAGATGGCCCGGGAGCATCTGGCCCGGCAGGGCGCGGAAATGTGCCGCCATTCCATAGAAGCTATGGCGTACTTAGAAAACAGAAAGGAACGTGCATAGAAGCGTGAAGCTATTTGGCAGCAGACGGCGTGCGGCCCGACTGCAAAAGGGCTCCGGGAAACTTACCGGTGTCCAGAAGGGCATGATACTGCTGATCGTCGGCGTTTTGGTGCTGGCGGTGACTTTGTTCGCTGTGTATAAAGATTTTGTCAAACCCATGGATCGGGATCGATCCACAGAGGAAAAACCCCATGCAGAGCATACCTTCCAGCCGCCTACGGTGACTCAGACCCAGACCAAGGTGGATGAACAGACCGGTGAGACCATCGAGGTTCAGACGGAAGTGCCTGCCAGCCACAAGGAAGGGTTTTACAACATTCTGGTGGTGGGCACCGATGACGATGGGACCCGGACCGATACCATCATGATCGCCCGGCTGAATGTGAAGGACCATACAGTGGCTCTTTTGAGTATCCCCAGAGATACCATGATAGAAAGCATGATGCCTGTTCCCAAAATCAACGGTGCTTACAGCTATGTGGGCAAGGGTGAAAAGGGGATGGATAACCTGAAATCCCATCTGGCGACCCTTTTGGGTTTCGAGGTGGACGGCTATGCACTGGTGAACCTGAAGGCTTTTGTAGAACTGGTGGATCTGGTGGGTGGTGTGGAATTTGATGTACCCATGCGGATGTATTATTCCGACCCCGCACAGGATCTTCAGATCGACCTTCAGCCGGGACGCCAGAAGCTCGATGGCCAAAAAGCCATGCAGTTGGTGCGATTCCGTAAGGGCTATGCCACCCAGGACATTCAGCGGACGGAGGTCCAGCAGAAATTTTTGGAAGCGCTGGCCAAACAATGTCTGAAAGTGACCAATCTGGGAAAAATCGGAGAAATGTCCGATATTTTCATGGAACACGTTACCACAGATCTGACCATCGGAAATATCGCCTACTTCGGGCAGGAACTGCTGAAGTGCGATTTTGATCATATGTACACCTATACGCTGGAAGGGGAAGGGGTGTATGTAGATGGCGTGTCCTACTACGCCATTTATCTGGAAAACACGCTGGACGTGGTAAACCGGTATTTTAACCCCTATGAAACGGAAATAACAGCCGACCATGTGACCATTCTGACTCCCGGCTATGTTCGATACCTGCAGCAGCAGAAGCAGGAAGCGCAGGCGGAGGAAGAACCGGAAGAAGAGCCGGAGGAATTGCCGCAAGACCCCATGTATGACTGGGAGGAACTGCCGGCGGACGAGTGGATAGAAGGGGAGGACCCGGCAGAAATGCCGCCTTCCGTTTATGACTGGCAGAGCCCCCCGGAAGAGGAAATGCTGCCCGACTGGGACGAGTATGAATTTGTTCCGATAGATGGTATGGAAAACGAACCTTGAGAAAGAAGGAAAGAATATGTTGAAGCCCAATGAAGTAGCCGCTCTGGCGGCAAAAGCCATGGACGACAAAAAAGGTGTTGACATCACCCTTTTGGAGATCACCGATGTCACCACGCTGGCCAATCATTTTCTGATCTGCACCGGTACGTCCAATACCCATGTCAAGAGCCTGTGCGATGCTGTGGAGGAGGCGCTGGACAATGCCGGTGAGCCTGTCCTGCGTCGGGAAGGCCACCGCAGCGGCACATGGGTGCTGCTGGATTACGGTTGTCTGGTGGTCCATGTGTTTACCGAAGAAACAAGGCAGTTTTACGATCTGGAACGGCTTTGGAGCGACGCAAAACGGGTCAGTCTGGAAAGCATTATCTAAAAATAAAAGGTGAGAGAAAAATGAATTACGAATTTGCGGCCATTGAGAAAAAATGGCAGGAATACTGGGAAAAGAACCATACCTTTGCTACGGATCTGTGGGATTTTTCCAAGCCCAAGTACTATGTTTTGGATATGTTCCCTTATCCCTCCGGTGTCGGTCTGCACGCCGGTCATCCCGAAGGCTATACGGCAACGGATATCATATCCCGCATGAAGCGGATGCAGGGCTATAACGTTCTGCATCCCATGGGCTATGATTCCTTCGGCCTGCCTGCAGAGCAATATGCGGTAGACACGGGCAACCATCCGAATGGGTTTACCCAGAAGAACATTGAAACCTTCTCCAAACAGCTGAAGGAACTGGGTTTTGACTATGACTGGACGAAGGTAATTGCCACCTCCGATCCCGATTTCTATAAGTGGACCCAGTGGATCTTCAAGAAACTCTACGAAGCCGGCTATGCCTAGCGGATCGAAATGCCCGTTAACTGGTGCGAAGAACTGGGCACGGTTCTGGCCAATGACGAAGTGATCGATGGCAAATCCGAGCGGGGCGGCTTCCCTGTTGTAAAGAAAATGATGATGCAGTGGGTCATCGACCAGCCTTCCTTTGCAGAAAAACTGCTGGAGGGTCTGGAGGAGATTGACTGGCCCGAATCCACCAAAGAGATTCAGCGGAACTGGATCGGCAAGTCCACCGGTGTGGAAGTGGACTTCAAAGTGGTGGGCGGCGGCGAATTCTCCATTTATACCACCTGTATTGAGACGATCTACGGTATTACGTTCATGGTCCTTGCCCCTGACGGCAAGATCACTGAATCCCTTCTGGATCGGGTGGAAAACCGGGCGGAAGTGGAAGCGTACATTGCTGAGGCTGCCAAGAAGAGCGAGATCGACCGCACCGATGCCAGCAAGACCAAGACCGGCTGCTGCCTCAAGGGTATTTATGCCATCAATCCTGTCAATGGCAGGGAAGTACCTGTGTTTATCGGTGATTTCGTTCTGGGTAACTACGGCACCGGTGCCGTTATGGCCGTTCCCAGCCACGATCAGCGTGACTTTGAGTATGCCGTTGCGCATAACATCTCCATGCTTCAGGTCATTGAGGGCCGTGATGTGTCCGAATGTGCTTTTGAAAAGCAGGATTATCTGGGCAAGGGCTGTAAGTTGATCAACTCCGAGGAATTTACCGGCATGACCGTGGAAGAGGCCAAGGAGGCCATCACCTGCAAGCTGGAAAAGATGGGCGTTGCCAGAAGAAAGATCAACTATCACTTCCGGGAATGGATCTTCGCCCGTCAGCGTTACTGGGGCGAGCCGGTTCCCTGTGTCTACACCGAAGACGGCAAGACCGTGTTCCTGCCCGATGAAGAACTGCCTCTGGTTTTGCCTGTTTTGGAGGATTACAAGGGACGCGGCGGCAAGGCACCTCTGGAAAATGCAGACAAGTGGAAGCACTATGACCAAAACGGCATCAAGGGCATCCGGGAAACTTCCACCATGCCCGGTTCTGCCGGTTCTTCGTGGTACTATCTGCGGTACATCGATCCCAAGAACGATAAGCAGTTCTGCGACCCCGAGCTTCTGAAGCACTGGCTGCCTGTTGATTTGTACGTCGGCGGCCCGGAGCATGCCGTGGGCCATTTGATCTATTCCCGGATCTGGAACCGGTTTTTGTACGATCAGGGCTTGTCTCCTGTGAAGGAACCCTTTAAGAAGCTGGTCCATCAGGGCATGATCCTGGGCGAAAACGGCATCAAGATGGGCAAGCGGTTCCCGGAATTCGTGGTCAATCCCAGCGATGTTGTCCGGGAATACGGTGCAGACACCCTGCGCCTGTATGAAATGTTCATGGGTCCGCTGGAAGTGTCCAAACCTTGGTCTGCCTCCGGTGTTGCCGGTGCCAAGAAGTTTATTAACCGCGTGTGGAACTTCTTTACGGAAGGTCAAAATCTGACAGATACGGATGATGGCAAACTGACCAAGATCTATCACCAGACAGTCAAAAAAGTTACATCCGACTTTGAAACGCTGGGCTTCAACACGGCGATCGCCCAAATGATGACCTTTGTGAATGAAGTCTATAAGAACGGCACTTGCCCCAAGGAATATGCCGACGGTCTGATCAAAATGCTTTCTTGTATCACGCCTCATGTGGGTGAAGAGATCTGGCAGATCATGGGTCATGAAACTACTATAGCCTACGAACCGTGGCCTACCTGGTCTGAGGAAAAATGCAAGGATTCCGAGGTCAACATCGCTGTGCAGATCAATGGCAAGATGCGCGGAACGGTGCTGATGGAAGCCGATCTGGACGATGCTGCTGTTGTGGCGAATGTAATAGCCGATGAGAAGATCGCCAAAGCAATGGAAAAGCAGGGCGGTCAGATCTGCAAGACCATCGTGGTAAAGAATAAACTGGTCAATCTGATTATCAAATAAAAAAGGCTTGACAAAACAGCGGGTAATCACTATAATAATTCTTGCTGTAAAACAGCCCTGAAAGCACCCAGGATCTAGCCGGGTGCATCGGAGGGAGGGAAATCAACCATGTCTGAAGTTCATGTAAAAGAAAATGAGTCTCTGGAATCTGCCCTGAAGCGGTTTAAGCGTTCCTGCGCCAAGGCCGGCGTTATTCAGGAAGTCAAACGCAGAGAGCATTATGTGAGCCCCAGCCTGAAGCGGAAGCAGAAGTCTGAAGCAGCCCGCAAGAACAAGAGAAAGTTCTATTGATCCCTCTCGGCAACAACACATACAGAACGCCGCAGACTTAAGTCT
>JAZRTT010000017.1:0-9660 GCA_045652125.1 Candidatus Avilachnospira sp.
TTAAACCCGACGAGGCCTGCACCCGTGCCTCTACTGTGGAGTATTTCTGGAAGTATGCCGGCTCTCAGGAAGTGGATCGGGTGCCCTTCTCCGATGTCCGTGCCGGCAGTGGGCTGGATAAAGCCGTTTCCTGGGCCCTCGTCAACGGCGTGACCAACGGCACCGGCGGGACCACCTTCTCTCCCGATACCATCTGCACCCGGGGCCAGATCGTGACCTTCCTGCACCGCTTCTTCGTGCGGCCTTTGGATAACACCCAGCTGATCAACACCCTCCGGAATCCACCTGCCGCCCCTGCACCGGCCCCTGCCCCCGCTCCCGCCCCTGTGGGCAATCTGGACCCCCTGCCTCCCGAGGACTATTCCCGGCAGGCCGACTGGTACTTGGCTCTGACCCCTGCCCATACTATGAGCGATGACCGTCTGAAGGCGGAATATGACCGCATTGAGGACCTGATGGACGACTGGCGCGCCAGAAATATTTTCATTACCGACTCGGTCTATGCCCGTGAGCTGGACCTGTGGGCCGAAGCCAGCAAGCGCCGTCTGGACTGGGCCTAAAAGGAAAAGGGCTTCCCCTTTTCCCAGTGATATTTTCCCCAAGGGGAAAGTGATATATTTCCGCTGGAAATGCGATATATTGCTGACGCAATGTGATATATGCGCTTAGGCGCATACGGATGTATCACTTCGTGATGATCAAAATCAAAATGCTTGACTGCAAAGAATTGCAGTCAAGCATTTTTCTATTACATTTTCGAAGAAAATATATCACAGGCGAAGCCTATATCACTGTGGGGCAGCCGATGTATTTTGCCGCTGAGAGCCTGTAAATGTATGAAATGCAACACTTGCAATTGGACGCAAAGAAAAGCACTGCTTCAGACGAAAAGAATTGCACAATTTAGCGAAGTATATTATAATTTAAGTTAAGCTTTTGTGAAAAGAAATAGGCAATCGCATTAAAAAATTGTTTTCCGGCACGGGAAAATATGTAAAGCCGGGAGAATTCTATCTGAAGATCGTGATGATGCTGATTCTGGCGGTGGTGCTGGCGGCGATCCGCAAGTCAGGAAAGCTGCTTTATGAGGGCAAGGAACAAGTACGGACTGTGAAATCTTTGCTTTGAAAAAACGTCTGCAGCAAGAATAGGAGTAGGAATATGTTAAAGATCTTCTTGACCGGAGATAATCACATAGGGTTAAAATATGCCAGCCATGCGCAGGGGGCTGTGCTTGCAGCATGCAGAATCACAGCCTTTGAACATATGGTCGATGCTGCCAACCGGGAAAACTGCATGCTTTTTGTCATTGCAGGTGATTTGTTTGAAAATACTTACAGCATATCCAAAAAAGACATTACGACCCTGTTGGACACGCTTTCCTCCTTTCATGGAACCGTTGTTGTGCTGCCCGGCAACCACGATTATTTCGATGCCGAGGGCAAGCTGTGGCAGTATTTTAAGGATGTGATGCAGAAGCATGACAACATTATGCTTTTCACCGAGTATAGACCCTATTGCCTGACTTGTGCAGACGAGAAGGTTGTGCTGTATCCTGCTTTTTGTACATCTCTTCATTCGGCACCGGGCAAAAACAATCTGGATTGGATCAAACACGAAACCATTGCTTCCGATGCATATCACATTGGCCTTGCCCACGGTGCGGTGGAAGGTGAGACCTTGGACGAGGAAGGGATCTACTTCCTGATGAAACGGGATGAGCTGGAAGAGATTCCCGTAGATGCGTGGCTGATCGGCCATACCCATGTGCCCTTTCCCCGAAACCTGAAGAAAGAGGAATACACCGTCTGCGGAAAGATCTTCAATGCCGGGACCCATGTGCAGACCGATGTCTCCTGCAATACGGAAGGCCAGTGCTTCATAATTGAGATCGATGAAAATAAGGCCGTAAAAGCCAAAAAGTTTCTTTCCGGCAATCTTCGTTTTTACAGAAAAAAGATCACCGCCTCTGCCGGTAAGCTGGAAGCGAAACTGACCGAGGAATTACAGGAGCTTGCCGATCACTGCGTCGTGGATCTGGTTCTGGAAGGCACAGTTTCCGCGGAGGAGTATGAAAGCCGCCACAGCATACTGGAGCAGGCGCTTTCCCGGTTCACGGAAGGAACCTATCATGATGCCGCCCTCAGCCGCCTGATCACCAAAGAACTCATTGACGCAGAATTTCCGGAGACCTCCTTTTCTGCGGGGCTGCTGACCGCCCTTTTGGATGATCCCAAGGAAGCACAGCTCGCCTATGAGCTGCTGAAATCCCTGAAGGGGGGCAAATAAAATGAAAATAACCAACATTTCCTGCACACAGTTTGCCGGAGTGCGTGACCGCAGCATTTCCTTGACTGACGGGATCAATGTTATTTACGGCAAAAATGAGAGCGGCAAAAGTACCCTTGTAAATCTGATCGCCCGGACGCTCTTTCAGGATGCAAGGCTCGATAAACGAAGCGACAAGGATTTTATCGATACATTCTTCCCGGCTGCAAAAAAAGGGGCTTCCTATGCCATGGATTTTGCAGACGGCAGAGTTTCCTTTGAAACCGAAAACGGCACATTTACCCTGACAAAAGAATGGGGAACCGACCCGCGTGCCATACTGTCAACGCCCGATGGTATGGTTCGTGACAGCGCAGCCATTACAGCCATTTTAAAAGATGCCCTGATCTACGGAGAAGGCGTGTACACCGATATGCTGCTTTCCTCTCAGCGCAATACAGATCTTGCCCTGCAGACAATTTTAGATGCTTCCAAAAAAACCGATGCCAAGCAGGAGATTGCCGATGCAGTCTCTCTGGCATTTGCCGAAAGCGATGGGATCTCTACCGATACGATTGAACAGGCGATCTATGGAAAAATCGAGCAGATCCAAGGCCGGCACTGGGATATTGAAAGGGATGCACCGGATCGAAAAGCAGGGCGCTGGTCCAACGGGCTGGGAGAGATCTTAAAAGCCTATTATGCCCTTGAGGATGCCAAGGGGGTTCTGGAGGAACTCTCTCGTCTGGAGCTGGATGCCGACCGTGCAGGTGCCGACTATTCTGCTGCAGATGCGGCTTTTCAAACGGCTGAAGCTGCCTATAATCAATTTCATGCCTTTGCAGGTATGCTTACTGTGCAAAACGAGCGCAAAAAGACGATTTCACACATGGAGGCGGAGCTGAAAAAAAGAACAGCGGTACTTTCCGAATGGCCTGCCCTTTCAGAGAAGCTAAAAAGGGCAAAAGAGCTGCATGGGGAACGTGTAAGCCGAAGCGTGATCGATCTTTATACCGCAGCCAAAGAGCTCCATGAAGAATGGACGGCATTAAAGGAAAAGGCGGCGGATATGTGCTGCCCCGGAGAAGACGAAATCCCAGGGGTGATAAAAGCCCAACGGACGATCGCCTCTTTGGAAAACAGACTATGCGGGATGAATCTGTCGGCTGCCATCGAAATGTTTGGCGGTCATCCCTTGGAGATCAAATCTCTGCGTACCGGCGAATCCATCGATATATCTGCTGCAAAAAACATTACAGAGGCCGTAAGAATCACCGTTGCCGGCGTAATGGAAATGCGGTTGACCCCGGCAGATGTGGATGCGGCAGATATTGAAAGGCAGCTTTTTGAACAGCGTACTTACCTGCAGCGTATTTTCAAAAAATACGGCGTATCGTCTTTGGAGGAATTGGAAGCGCTGGAACGGACCTATTCCAATATTCAAAACGAGCTCAGCAGGAAGAATACAAAGTTGGAATCCATGCTCGGCGATCATACTTTTGAAACCGTTAAAGCGATGGCCTCCGAAATCACACAAGCACCTGGTTCTGCAGAGGAGATTTCTGTACAGATCACGGCCCTTTGCGGTCCTGTGGAGCTTTCTTCTTATATTATTTCCGGCGAAACGACCATTGGGGCATATGAAAATGAATATGAAAGTGTTGCTGCGCTGAAAGCGGCAGCCTTTGATTTGCAGCAAGAACTGGACAAAGCCAAAGCTTCTCTTGCTGCGGCAGAAGATATTCCTGCCGAATTTGCAGCCATTTCTGATCCCGAGCGCCATTTGGAGCTTTTGAAAAGCAGGTTAGATGCCAAAAGAGAGCAACGGGAAACTGCCTTGCGGAAAAAGACTGCAGCAGGCACCTGCCTGGAAAAATATCAGGAAAACCTCTCCGCAGACCCTGAAGCCAATGTCAAAAAAGCGGAACGCGCGCTGGAAGAACAAAAAGTGCTTCTGACGCATTGGAAGCACATTGCAGAAGTTTTTGCAGCGCAGAAAGGGAATATTGCCAATCATCCCCTTTCAGATCTGGCAGAAAATTTCTCTCGCTATCTGGGCATTATTTCCGGCGGCAAGGTTGGCTCCGAGTTCCCGGAGGCTGACAAGCTGAATATGAATATTTACAGTTCCGACCGCCTGGTCAGCTACGGAAAACTCTCCGAAGGCACCAAGGAAACAGTATCCCTTGCCTTCCGCTTGGCTGTACTGGATCACCTGTTCCCAACTGGAGGCGGTGTCGCCGTTTTTGACGATCCCTTTGCCAATATGGATGCCGACCGCACCGCCCGGGCCTGCGAGCTGATCAAGGAATTTGCAGCCCGCCATCAGGTCATTTTCCTGACGTGTAAAGAGACGTATCTGGATGTTTTGGCCGGAAACCGTATTCTTTTCTAACCCTTAAAGGAGGGTGGAAAAAAGCACTCCGGGCGAAAATCATCTGCATGGCTTCCATGGCAGACGGGTTCGGTACATTCGTTCCATCGGGCCGGATAGATCATGCAAAGCCGGATCCCGTTTCTCCCGTATGCTCTTTTGCCACGGGCATTCATTTCATGAATTTCTGATAGAAAAAGGCTCCCCCTTCTGGGGGAGCCTTTTTCTATCGCTTATCGTTCCTCGCGGAAATAAGGAAGTCCCAAGTGAGCCGGGGGCTGATTTTCCCGCTTTTTTCGCATACTGACGAAGATCAGCACCAGAATGGTGGCGATGTAAGGCAGCATTTTGAACAGCTCCTGGGTGCTTCTGGTCAGCTTCAGGATTATCAGAGCATCACCGGGCAATCCCAGCCATGTGATCAGCAGATCCCGGATCGTAGACACATACATATACAGCCAGGTGAGGAAACCAAACAGGTAAGCACCCCAGATGGCATTGAGGCTCTTCCAGGTGGCGAAAATGACCAGTGCCACAGCCAGCCAGCCCAGGGCTTCGATGTTGCCTTCACTGCCCCAGGTGCCCTTGATGTAGTCCATGGTATAGTAAAGACCGCCAAGGCCGGAGATACCGGCGCCGATGCAGGTGGCCAGATACTTATACAAGGTGACGTTGATGCCGGCGGCATCTGCTGTTGCCGGGTTTTCACCCACGGCCCGCAGGTTCAGGCCTTTTCTGGTCTTGGTGAAGAAGAAATGGACCAGAACAGCCAAAATCACAGCCAGATAGGCCATAAATCCATGGCTCAGGAAAATCTGACCAAACCAGCCGCCCTTGTTGGCGAAGCCCAGAATAGGAGTCCGGTAAGCACCGGAAGCCACAGCAACGGAAATCTGACCGACACCGCCGGCCATGGTGTTCAGAGCACCGCCAAAGAAGTTGGCAACGCCGCCGCCAAAGATGGTCAGGGTCAAGCCCGTGACGTTCTGGTTGGCTCGGAGAGTGATGGTCAAAAAGCTGTAAAGCAGGCCGCCCAGAGCTGCCGCCACAAACGCGGCCACAAGGCTCAGAAGCAGGGCTACAATGGGAACAGGATTTGCTGCGGCGTTTTCATAGAAAAACGCACTGGCAAGGCCTGCAATACCGCCCAGATACATGATACCGGGGACGCCAAGGTTCAGATTGCCGGATTTTTCCGTGATGATCTCACCCAGAGCGCCGAAAAGGATGACGGTACCAAAGACGATGGCAGACATGAACAGATTGATCATTTGTTGTCAGCCCCTTTCTTTCTGCGGAAAATCAGGCGGTAGTCAATAAAGAACTCGCTGGCGATAATGCAGAACAAAATGATGCCGGTGATGACCTGAGACGCAAAATCATTGAGCTGGAAATCCGTTGCGATCTGAATGGCGCCCTTTTCCAGGAACACCAGCAGGAAGGAAATCAGCAGCATAACGAAGGTGTTGAACTTAGCAAGCCACGCTACGATGATGGCGGTAAAGCCCTGGCCGCCGGCGGTGGAAGTGGAGATGGTGTGGCTGGCGCCGGAAACAGCGATGAAACCGGCCAGACCGCAGATGGCGCCGGAGATGGCCATGGTGCGGATAAAGACCTTTGCAGGCTTGATACCGGCGTATCGGGCAGTGCGTTCGCTTTCGCCCAGAACGGAGATCTCATAGCCCTGCTTGGAATACTTCAGGTACAGGAACATGCCCACCGTCAGCACCAGAACGATGATCACATTCAGGGTGAAGTCGGAACCCCAGATCTTGGGGAACCAGCCAAGCTTGGTTTTTTGGTTGATAACGCCAACGGTGTTGGAGCCGAAGGGATTTTCCCAAAGAGCCACGCAGTAAGAAGTGATCTGAATGGCCACATAGTTCATCATGAGGGTGAACAGGGTTTCGTTGGTGGCCCAACGGGATTTGAAGATGGCGGGAATGATGCCCCAGATGGCACCGGCCACGATACTGGCAGCTGCCATGATGAGAAGCATGACAGGGGTGGAAACCGTGCCGGCTTTACCAAGGGTGATCATAATGCCGGCGGTGGCCACACCGCCAACCAGGATCTGACCCTCTGCGCCGATGTTCCAGAACCGCATTTTGAAAGCAGGAGCCAGGCCGATGCTGATACACAACATCATCATGGTATCCCGGATGGTGAACCAGACCTTGCGCTTGGAGCCCAATGCGCCGTCAAACATGGCGCCGTAGACCTTGACGGGGTTCAGACCCGTGACGGAATAGATAAACAGGCCGCTGAGAATCAGTGCCACCAAAACGGCGATGACACGGATAGCAATGCCTTTCCAGCCGGCAACAGGGACGCCCCGTTTGCCGATACGAACCAGGGGATCATGACGGGTATTGATGGTACTCACACCGGTTCCTCCTTTCCGCTGGATTCCTGAAGGTTGGTCATCAGCAGACCGACCTCTTCTTTTGTGGTGGTACGGGCATTCAGAATGCCGTTGACCTTACCGCCGCACAGGACCAAAATTCGGTCGCACAGTTCCAGAAGAACGTCCAGATCCTCGCCCACGTAGATAACGGCGACGCCCTTCATCTTCTGCTCGGTCAGCAGATTATAGATCGTATAAGAGGTGTTGATGTCCAGACCACGGACGGCGTAGGCCGTCATAAGGACCTTGGGGGAGGCTGCGATTTCACGGCCCACCAGAACCTTCTGGACATTACCGCCGGAAAGACGGCGGACGGGAGTATTGACACCGGGAGTGACCACTTCCAGCTGTTCGATAATATCTTCCGCCAGCTTCTTGGGGGTCTTCCGGTCGGTGAAAATGGATTTGCCCTGACGGTAGGAGCGGAGCATCATGTTGCCGGTCATGCCCATGGAGCCCACCAGACCCATGCCCAGACGATCTTCCGGCACGAAGGCGAAGTTGACGCCGGCCTTTTTGATTTCCATGGGGCTCATACCCAGCAGTTCCGTGGATTTGCTGGTCTCATCCGGGAAGTACCGGACGGAGCTGCCGCTTTCCACAGGCTGCAAGCCGGCAATGGCTTCCAGCAGTTCTTTCTGGCCACAGCCGGAGATACCGGCAATGCCCAAAATCTCGCCGCTGTTGGCAACGAAGGAGACATTGTCCAGGGCTTTAAGACCATAGACATTTTTGACGGTCAGATGATTGACTTCCAGCCGTTTGGTTACATTGACAGGGTCCGGCCGGTCAATGTTCAGCGCGACGGCACGGCCCACCATCATATCCGTCAGCTTCTGGGGGTCGGTTTCCGATGTGGGAACATCGCCTATATATTCGCCCTTTCGCAGAACGGCGACCCGGTCGGAAATTTCCATGACCTCGTGGAGTTTATGGGTTATGATAATGATGGATTTGCCGTCTTCCTTCATGTTCCGCATGACGGCAAAGAGCTTTTTGGTCTCCTGAGGCGTCAGAACGGCGGTAGGTTCGTCCAAAATCAGAATGTTGGCACCACGGTAGAGGACTTTGACGATCTCTACGGTCTGCTTTTCCGAAACGGACATATCATAAATCTTCTTGTTAGGGTCTACCACAAAGCCGTATTTGTCGCAGATGGTTTTGATTTTTTCAGCGGCGGCCTTCAAATTGAGAGAACCTTTTTCCTGAAGACCCAGAAGGATGTTCTCCGTGGCGGTCAGAACGTCCACCAGCTTGAAATGCTGGTGAATCATACCGATGCCCAAATCAAAGGCGTCTTTCGGGGAGCGAATGGTCACGGGCCGTTCATTTACAAAGATCTGGCCCTTATCCGGGAAGTAAATACCGGAAAGCATATTCATCAGCGTGGTCTTACCACTGCCGTTTTCGCCAAGCAGGGATAAAATCTCACCGCGGCGAATATCCAGATCCACATTGTCATTGGCGACTGTGGCTCCAAAGGTTTTCGTTACGCCCCTCATTTGGACAGCGTTCTCAATTGCCAAGAAAATCACCCTTTCTCCATGGCACCCACAAGTTTGTGGGGCAGGGGAATATTTGATGGTTTACAAATCCCAAAATGGGGGGCAAATTTGCCCCCCATTTTCGGGTTCAAGGTTTAGTTCAGCTCGGTAATGCCGTCAATGCGCAGAGCGAAGTAAGGAGCGGAACGGTGGAAGGATTCCACGAAGATGCCGTCCATGATTGCTTCGGCAGTGTCATTGACCCAGTCGCCGTCGGTATCCAAAGCAAAGGCATTGGTCACATGGCCATCTGCATCCACAGCGTAGGAAGTATCGCCTTCCTCGGGAGCGGGGCAGGTAAAGTTTGCAGTGTCGAAGATCTGCAGGCTGCCGTCAGCGATGGCTGCCCATGCAGCGTCAACCGCTTCCTGCGTGCCTTCAGCACAGCTGGGGCCAAGGGGAGAGATCTGCTGTGCGCCCTGGGCGATGCCGCAGGCGAAGTCAGTGGGGATCTCTTCACCGGCCAGGAACTTCTCCAGAGTGGCCTTGTACAGGACGGACCAGACGTTCTGAGCGGAAGTCAGAGCAGCATCGGGAGCAACGGCCAGCATATCGATGTTATAGCCAACAGAGTAGACCTGGCTGCCCTTTTCCCATTCAGCCTGAACAGCGGAGGGAGCACCGGTGGAGTCAGCATGCTGACCGATGATGACACAGCCGCGGCCCATCAGAGCGATGGCAGCTTCGTTCTCAGCAACGGGATCGTACCAGGAGTTGGTGTACTGCACATCCATGTGAGCTTCGGGAACGATGCTCTGGATGCCCAGGAAGAATGCGGTGTAGCCGGAAACCACTTCGGCATAGGGGAATGCACCGACATAGCCCACATAGGGATCGGTGACTTCGCCTGCATCCATCAGTTCCTTCAGCTTCATACCGGCAACGATACCGGAAACATAGCGGGACTCATAGGTGAAGGGGAAGATATTCTTCAGGTTGGTCAGGCCGGTGCCGGCAGCCATATCGCCGGTGCAGGCAATGAAAGTGACTTCGGGGAACTCTTCGGCAGCCTGAGCCATGTAGGTCTGATGGCCGTAGGAGTCGGAGAAGATGATGGTGCAGCCGTC
>JAZRTT010000018.1:0-52905 GCA_045652125.1 Candidatus Avilachnospira sp.
CATTGGCGAAACGACAGACAAGCTTTTGCCGGAGGACATTGCACAGACCGTACTTTATGTTGCAGATCTTCCTCAGCGTGCGGTTGTTGAAGACGTGACCGTTTGGGGAATCGACAAGCAGGTAAACCCCCTGTAACGGTGTAATGTAAATGAAACAACTTTTTTGTGATGTTATGATTCTTGGTGCAGGCGCCGGTGGTTTCGGTGCCTGCAGCAAGCTTGCCGAACACAACATTTCAACCGTGATCGTTGATAAAAATCCCGGTTTCGGAGGCACTGCCGTGTACAGCGGCGTATCTTGCTTTGAGCCGGGCGTTTCCCTTGACGGCATCCATCGCACACTTGCCGATAAGCTTATGAAAAACGGCGGCGGCGAGGTTCAAAAAAGCATCCCCAGCCGGTTTACATTCAGCAAAGACCGCACCTGTGCCGATGACAGCGAGCCGCTCGTTTCCCCGGGTTATCGCTGGGGGCTGTCTGCCGCTTGCGGAGACCGTTATGAAGATACATTAAAACGCTGTAAAAGTCTTTGCAGCAGCACCCGCGATTTGAAAAGATTTATGACCGATGAGAATGCCCTTGGTGCTGCCATGCACGAAGTTATTTCCAAACATTCTCAATGGGTCACACCTCTTTTCAATCACAACTATGTCCGCTGCAAAACCCAAGGCAGAAGCATCGTATCCGTTACCGTTTCAAACGGCAGCGAAGAAACGGAAATATTTGCCAAATATTTTATCGATGCCAGCGGCAGTATCGTCCTTTTGCGTGATGCAGGCTGCCCCTATGAAATCGGCCAGAATGCCGATTTGTCGAAAGTCAACGGGATGACGGTGGTATTCCGGGTAACCAAAGAAGCTTGTCCGGATATTGAAGTAACATGCAAGGAAGATATCAGCCAATGGAAAGAAGAACGGCTGGCGAATGTTGTATCTTGTTTCAATATGTACCCGAATGGAGATATTAACATCAATATGCTCCCCACCCTTACGGGAAAAGAGTACTTTGATTTTGGCGAAAAGGCATATGATGTGGGGATCTGCCGTGTTCTGGCTTATTGGGAACATTTGCAAAACCTGCACGCGGAATTGAAAGATTATCGCATAAAAAAGATTTTCTTACCCGGCATCAGAGAAGATTATCGTCTGGTAGGAAAGAAAGTGCTGACTTCGGATGATATCATTCACGGCATAAACAAAGCAGAAAAACCCATCGCCATTGCAGACCACGCCCTTGATTCCCACGGCAGTGACGGTCAACTAAGCGGCGAGGTGCAGGAACCATACGGCATACCCATCGAATGTACCATGCCGTCAGAATACGACAATGCCTTTGCCGCCTGCCGCGGAGCTTCCTTTTCCTCGGTCGTTGCATCCTCGGCAAGACTTACAAGAACCATGATGTCAATGGGCGAAGGTGTCGCAAAATATATCATCGCCGCCCTGCAATAAGCACGGCTGTTCCCAGCTTTTCCCGGCAAAATGAACCAAGTCCGCACCCGGCAAACCGGGTGCGGACTTTTTTCTTACTTTCTGAACCTTTCCCCAACGGCTTTGGGGGCAGAAGCCCCGTTTTGCCGCTGCATCAGCGATACATTTCGGCAAGATCCACAATAATATCCACGCATTTGTCCACGCCGACCAGTCCGGAATTCAGGCAAAGGTGGTAGTTCTGTGCCTCGCCCCAGTTGCGGTTGGTGTAGTGGCGATAGTAAACTTTTCGCTTATTGTCCTTGTCCGTCAGACGCTTTTCCGGTGTCTGCTTTGTTTCGCCGTAGAGCCGGAGAATTCGCTCCGCTCTGTACTTCATGTCTGCATGGACGAACACATGCAGGCAGTCCTCCCTTTCCCGAAGAATATAATCGGCACACCGGCCGATGATCACGCAGGGGCCTTCGTCCGCCAACCGGCGAATCACATTGGTCTGGCAGACAAAAAGCTGGTCAGAGGCCGACATGGTACCCATCATGGCCATGGGATTGGGAGAAACGGCAATATTGAACAGAAAGCTGTTGGTCACCGGGGCATATTCACCGGCTTCTTCAATGAAGTCTGCGTGAAAGCCGCTTTCTTCGGCGACCCGATCCACAAGTTCTTTGTCATAGCAGGGGATATTCAGACGTTTGGCCACTTCTCTTCCGATGGTGCGTCCGCCGCTGCCAAATGCACGGCTGATGGTAATGATCTTTTTTGTCATGGTACAAACCTCCTTGTGGATACCTATTTTTATTATACTCGGCTGCAGGGAAAAAACAAGCGTTATTCCGCGTCACCCTGAGGGACGGCATTTCTGCCCCGCGGCGGCAAAACAGGCCCCCATTCCGGGAGAGGAAGGCGCTGCATGGCACCGAAGATCTTGGTCTTTAGGTCGGGATATTGCTTTTGCAGCGCAGCCAGCAGCTCCTTGATCTCCTGCCGTTTGGTGGATTTATCCATCGGGCAGGTGTTGGGAACTACCGGAAGCTTCTGCCGTTCAGCGAATGCCGCCACCGCCTTTTCCCCCACATAGAGCATGGGACGAATCTGGGTCACGCCGGTACGGCTGAGGTATGTCACCGGCTGAAAACAGCTAAGCCGCCCTTCATAGAACAGCGACAGCAAAAAAGTCTCCACCGCATCGTCATAGTGATGCCCCAGGGCGATTTTATTAAACCCCTTGGCAAGCAAGGCGTCATTGAGAGCGCCTTTTCGCATTTTTGCACACATGGAGCAGGGGTTCTTTTCCTTACGGACCTGGAAAACAATGGTGCCAATCTCCGTTGGGATGCAGGTATAAGGCACACCCAAACTGCGGCACAGAGTCTCTACCGGCGAGAAATCCATTCCCGGCAGCCCCATGTCAACGGTAATGGCCTCCAGGGTGAATGGCTTGGGGTAATATTCCCGCAAGGCGGCCAGAATCACCAACAGGGCAAGAGAATCCTTGCCGCCGGAAACACCTACGGCGATCCGGTCCCCTGCTTCGATCATTTGATAGTCGTCCACGCACCGCCGGACAAAACCCATAAGACGCTGCATAAATTGCTCCTTTTCCGGAAAAATGCATTGTGAGAAAACAAGAGTAAATAAGAGAAATCAAGAGCATTCGAGAGTTTGCTCGGAGAAAAGTTAAATTTTAAAAAAATAGGGTTGACAGAAATTTTTCCCTGTGTTATAAAGAGAAAGTGCCTTTGAGGAGATTTGTTTTTCTCTTCTGTTTTTATTGTAACGGCGCACTTCAAATTTGTCAAAAATTTTTATATCATACGGAAGCATTATGCTTTCAATGGAGGGAAACTCATGTCCACTACTATGGCCAAAAAGGAGAACGTCCAGAGAAACTGGTATGTTCTCGATGCAGCCGGTAAGCCTCTGGGCCGTACCGCTGTCACCGCCGCCAAGCTTCTGCGCGGCAAGCACAAGCCCGATTTCACCCCCAACGTTGACTGCGGCGATTTCGTTATCGTTATCAATGTCGACAAGGCGATCCTCACCGGCAAAAAGTTAGAACAAAAAAAGTACTACCATCACACCGGTTGGGTCGGTAACCTGAAGGAAGTCAAGTATCGCATCCTGATGGAAGAGCGCCCCGAGTTCGCTATGGAACTGGCTGTTAAGGGTATGCTGCCCAAGAATGCTCTGGGTCGCGCTGCCATGACTCGTCTGAAGCTGTACGCAGGCGCCGAGCACAACAACGCTGCTCAGAAGCCCGTCGCTTGGACTCTGGACTAATCAGGGAGGTAACAGAATATGTACGAGAGCAAAAGAGCATACCACTACGGCACCGGTCGCCGGAAGTCCTCCGTAGCCCGTGTCCGTGTTTATGAAAACGGTACCGGTTCCATCACCATCAACGGCCGTGATATCGACGATTATTTCGGTCTGGACACCTTGAAGCTGTTGGTTCGTCAGCCCCTGAATCTGACTGAGCTGCTGGGCAAGGTCGACGTGGTCGTTTCCGTCGCCGGCGGCGGCGTTACCGGTCAGGCCGGTGCGATCCGTCATGGCATTTCCCGCGCACTTCTGGGTGTGAATCCCGAATACCGCGCCGCTCTGAAGGCCGCCGGTTTCCTGACCCGCGACCCCAGAATGAAGGAAAGAAAGAAGTACGGCTTGAAAGCCGCACGTCGCGCACCCCAGTTCTCCAAGAGATAATCGTTTTATATGGTTTTCCTGTCCCGGAAGCCCCTGCGGCTTTCGGGACTTTTTTCTACTGGTGTGCGGTCAGAGCTCCTTGGCTGTGCGTATATTGCAAGAAGCCACCCATTCGGGTGGCTTCTTTTGTTTGGATTTTTCGTCTCTGTATGCCTTGGAATGGCAGGGGCTTATTCTTCCACCGGCACTAACGCAATATGCAGCTCGTCGAGTTGCTTCTGGTTCACAGCGCTGGGGGCATCCATCATAACATCCTGTGCCTTCTGATTCATGGGGAAGGTAATGACCTCCCGGATGGACTCCTCGCCGGTCAGCAGCATGATCATCCGGTCAATACCGGGGGCGGCACCGGCATGGGGCGGTGCACCATAGGTGAAGGCGTTGTACATAGCGGGGAACTTGGCCTTGACATCCTCCTCCCCCAAACCTACCATCCGGAATGCCTTGACCATGATTTCGGGGCGGTGGTTACGAACAGCGCCGGAAGCGGTCTCGTAGCCGTTGACAACCAAGTCATACTGCTGGGCATTGATGTCCAACAGCTTTTCGGTATTGCCTTCTGCTTCTTCCAAAGCGGTCAGACCGCCGGAAGGCATGGAGAAGGGGTTGTGGCAGAATTCCAGTTCGCCGGACTCTTCGCCGATTTCGTACATGGGGAAATCCACGATCCAGCACATAGCGTACTGCTCCTCGTCAAAATGGCCGGGAACCCGCTTGCCCAGGAAGTTGCGGGCGACACCTGCAGTCTTTTGGGCAACTGCTTTCTTGCCGGCAGCCATGACCACAAAGCTTCCGGGTCTCAGGTCCAGCGCGGACTTGAAGCTTTCGGCCCGTTCCAGCAGGAACTTGCTGATTCCGCCGGTCAGCGTCCCGGTTTCATCCACTTTGACCCAGCAGATCTTGCTGCCGGTCTGGACTTCCACGTCCGTCAGCAGTTTGTCGATCCACTTTCGGGGCTGGTCAAAATCGTGGACCACCACGGCCTTCACGCAGGGGCTGTCAAAGGGGCCAAAGCCGCAGCCCTTGACCACATCGGTCACATCCTGCAATTCCAGATCCACACGCAGATCGGGCTTGTCAGAACCATACCGCTCCATGGCTTCCTTGAAGGGGATTCGGCGCAGGGGCGCTTCGGCTACGCGGGAACCGTATTTGCCGAACTTCCGGAAAATGGGGATCAGCACATCTTCCAGGGTAGACAGCACATCATTCTGGGTGGCGAATGCCATTTCCATATCCAACTGATAGAACTCGCCGGGGGTACGGTCGCCGCGGGCATCTTCATCCCGGAAGCAGGGTGCGATCTGGAAATACCGGTCAAATCCGGAGGTCATGAGCAGCTGCTTGAACTGCTGAGGTGCCTGCGGCAGCGCATAGAACTTGCCGGGGTGCTTTCTGGCCGGCACCAAATAGTCACGGGCACCTTCGGGGCTGGATGCGGTAAGAATGGGGGTGGTGATCTCCAAAAAGCCTTTTTCCGTCATGGCGGCACGAATGGCAGCCACCACTTGACAGCGGAGAATGATATTCTTCTTCACAGCAGGATTTCTCAGATCCAGATAGCGGTGCTTCAGACGCAGACTTTCTTCCGCCTCCCGGCTCCGGTTGATTTCGAAAGGCAGCTCGTTGTGGATGCAGGTGCCAAGGACTTCGATCTTGGCAGGGACAACTTCCACCTCTCCGGTGGCCTGCTTGGGGTTCTTGCTGGCACGCTCGCGGACCACACCCTCCACGGAGATGGTGGTCTCCTTGTTGAGGGGCTTGATGATGTTCATCATGTCCTGTGTCTCTACCACGACCTGCGTTGTTCCGTAAAAATCACGGACAACCACAAAGGCAAAGTTGGCACCCACGGAACGGACATTTTCCATCCATCCGACGATTTTAACATTCTGACCCACATGCTCCATACGGAGTTCATTACAGGTATGGGTACGGGATTGCATCATAGTTCGTCATTCCTTTTTTGTTCTATTTTTCTTATCCCCCAATGGGGGCCGCATACGTTACTCTATAATAATTGTGCCGCTGTTTTTTTCTTCCAGTCCGGCTTTGATCCATGCGGCCGCTTCCCCGGCGGAAACCGTGACCTGCTCACCCTTGTACAAGTCCTTTACGGAACAGGCACCGGCGGCAATCTCATCTTCTCCCAGAAATACGGCATAGGGGATCCCCAGCTTGTCGGCGTAAGACATTTTTGCCTTGAATTTTTTCTTTTCACAGTACAGCTGCACCCGAATGCCCTGATCTCTCAGCTCTGTGGCAAGCCGAATGGCAGGTGCCGGGTCCTCGGTCATGGGCAGAATCAGCACATCTGCCGGGGCGGTGTTCAATCGGTCGTTGAGCATATTCTGTTCGCCCAGCACATAGAACAACCGAGTCAGACCAATGGAGATTCCCACGCCGGGCAAAGGCTTATCGATATAATATTCCGCCAAATTGTCATAGCGGCCGCCGGAACAGATGGAGCCGATCTCCGGATGATCCAGCATACAAGTCTCATAGACCGTGCCGGTGTAATAATCCAGTCCCCGGGCAATGGTCAGATCCACCGCAAAATTCTCCTGCGGCACACCAAAGGCGGACAGGTACTTCACCACCGTGTTCAGTTCCTGCAGACCTAAATCAAACTGTTCGTTTCTTCCTTCATAGGCAGTCAGGGCGTTCAGGACTTCTTCGTTTGTGCCGGAAATTTGGGTAAAGTTCATGATCTCGGCGGCATATTCCGCCGTCAGACCCAGTTCCTCCACCAAGAGATCCGTCACCTTATGGGCACCGATCTTATCCAGCTTGTCCACTGTCCGCATAATATCGCCGGACTGTGCTGTCAGACCCAGCATGGCGTAAAAACCACTCAATATTTTTCGGTTATTCACCCGAATCTGGAATCGCCGCAGACCCAGCGCAGTAAACGTCCGGAAAATGATCGCCGGAATCTCCGCCTCATTGATGATATCCAGCTTGCCGTCACCGATCACATCAATATCCGCCTGATAAAACTCCCGGAAGCGACCCCGCTGTGCCCGTTCCCCCCGATAAACCTTGCCGATCTGATACCGGCGGAAGGGGAAGGACAGCTCTCCGTAGTGGAGGGCCACATACTTGGCAAGGGGGACGGTCAGGTCAAACCGCAGGGCCAGATCACTATCGCCTTTCCGAAACCGATAGACCTGCTTCTCCGTCTCTCCGCCGCCTTTTGCCAAAAGCACATCGGCCGCCTCGATCACCGGTGTGTCCAGCGGGGTAAAGCCATATCTGGAATAGGTGCTGCGGAGCACCTCCATGATTCGCTCCATCTGCACCTGCGGTGCCGGCAGCAGTTCCATGAAGCCGGAAAGGGTTCTGGGTTTCATTGCCATATTTCTTTCGTTCCTCTCTTTCTGGAAAATAGAAAACTCCCGCCCTATGATCGTATCATGGGACGAGAGTATGCCGTGCATACTTCGTGGTGCCACCCACGTTCAGGGAATCCTCCCCCTTGATTTCCGTCCATACGGGACGGGCGTTGGCTCCGCAGGTGTCTTTCCTCCCAAGGGCTGTGCAAGAGGCTTCCAGCCTTGACCTCTCTCTCTGTGGCTGCACATGGAAGTACTGCTTCTGCATCTTTGCCGCTGATAAAACGCTTCTTACCGCAGGCTGCGCTTGGGCCGAATCATTTCTCTCCAGTCCAGATCGCCCCGCTGCAGGCCCAATATCAGCATCTCCGCCGATGCCAGATTGGTGGCACAGGGGACATTATAGCTGTCACACAAATGGATGGTCTGCATGATTCGCTGATCTTCCCAGTTGTCGTTGCCGTTGGGATCTGCAAACAAAATCACCATATCCACTTCATTGTAGGCGATCCGCACATCCACCTGCTGATGGCCGCCCTGATGGCTGGACAAAAACAGGGAAACAGGCAGACCCGTGGCGTCCATGATCAGCCGGCCTGTGGTCGCCGTGGCAGATAAACTGTGCTTGGAAAGGATGCTTTTATAGGCTGTGCAGAACTGAACCATCAGTTCTTTTTTCTTATCGTGCGCCATCAAAGTAATATTCATAGTCTCACCCCATCGTAGTCAGAATGGTGTTGGTTACAGATCTAAAAGCGCTGTTTTTTTCCCCAACAACCGTTGGGCTATATGGCGACAGGCAACTGCCGCACTCTTTTTGCCGGAAGAACCCTTGCTTAGCGGGCGATTCCCGGCGGCACAAAGGGGCACCTGCTCATCATCCGGTATAATACCCAGAAGCGGCAGCGCCACAGCATCCATACAGTCATCCACCGTAAAGCGGAGCTTGCGGAAAAATTTGACACGGATGCGGTTTACGATCAGCTTGGGTTGGGCTTTGGATATCCCTTCCAAGGCCTGCGCCGCTCTGGCACCGTCCCGCAAAGAAGCAGGGTCGGCATTGGAAACAACCAGTACAATATCCGCCCAGGTGACCGCCAGCTGAAATCCGGCGCCCAGACCCGCCGGTGCATCGATCAGGCACCAGTCATACTGACTGCGTACCTGCTCCAGCATCAGGCGGAAAGCCTCCGGCTCCAAAACCTCCGGCGAGTGCGTCACCGGTGCGGTCAGGAAGTGAAGATTGGAGCATTGGGGATGGACGGCGGCTTTGGAAAGGGGATATGCGCCGTACATTACATCCGTAAAGGGAAGCACCGGCTCCAGCGCCAGCCCCAGAGAAATATCCAAATTTCTCAGACCCACGTCGGCATCGATGCAAAGGACTTTCTGCCCTGCTTCTGCCAGACTCATGGCAACGCCGGCACATACTGAGGTTTTACCGGTGCCGCCTTTGCCGGAAACTACTGCCAGAACCTGACCCAAGCCAACTCCCCCTTATACTCCATATTACCGTATATTATAGCCGAATCAGGACTTAAATTCAAGATGTTTTTGGTGAAATTTCGCCATTACGGGCGGTATTTTTCATTCACACCTTCCGCGGCGGAACAAACGGCTCAACATGGACCGCTTCATACCTTTGCAGCTCCGGGCCGGCTGTATGGTTTTCTATAAAAAAACAGCCCCCCGGGAAACCCGGGGGGCCGTCTTTTCAGTTGTTCTGAGTTTCAGTCAATCAGTTCTTGTAAATGAGATTAGTTGAACTCTTTTACCAGAACGATCCACATCTCAGTGATCTCGCGGATGGCTTCGTCAGTCCAGTACTTGTCGCCAACCTGCTCGTCAACGACATAGACAGCGATTTCATCCCACTCAGCCCAATCGAAGAATTCGTTGAACTCTTCTTCCAGGTCTTCGCCTTCAAATACACGATACTCGTATTCGGTATTGTGCACGTTGAAGTACTCGTCCTCGGTCTCGGGCAGGTAAGCAACATTGATGACAGCATCTTCGCTGAACTGCTTCTTATCGACATACAGTTCGTCCAGAATTTCTTCCACAGTGGTGATCAGGCCGTTGTTCAGGCCGCTGACGATCTGCCATGTGACAGGCTGGATCTTCTCAAGTGCCAGGTAGATGGGCAGACCATGGATGGTTGCACCCTCGATCACCTGCATATGAGCACTGTACAGAACCTTATCGGTAGTTGCGGGCAGGCCGGTCATGGGGCCTTCGAAAGCATTACCGGTAAAGTCGGTAGCAGCAACATAAGCAACTTCGCCATCGATCAGAGCCTTGTAGACATTGTAGCCTCTCAGGAAGGGATACAGAGCAGTTTCGCCTTCGGTGGAAGCCAGGCCCAGCAGGAAGAACAGCTCATCGGCGCCGGCATAGACGGCATCGATAAAGACGTGGGTAGCGATAGTCTGATCGTCATCCTCGTCATTGCTGACCAGATACTGCAGGGTAGCGATCATTTCGGGATCATAGCCGCCGTTGACAGCCTTCATGCCGAAGAGGACCTCGGGCAGGTTCTGATAGCCGGTGTAGACTTCGTAGGTGTAATCCTTGGAAGCCCAGTTGTAGGTACGGATCATGTACTGAGTAGTACGGTCGGCGTAAACGTCGGTGCCATAGATCTTGGCAACACCGGGAACGACATAAGCGCCTTCTTCAGCCTTGGTTGCGATGTCGCCCCAAACGCCGTTCATCTCGCCATCCCACAGGTTCTCAACTTCGGCTTCGCCGTCTTCGTTCTCGTAGTAACGAACCAGGTTGCCGGGCTCGTAGCCGTCGTCGGTGCCATCGTTGAACATGCCGTCATCGAGGATGACAGTTCTGTCCCAAGTGACAGCTTCAGCGGGAACGTCCTTGTTGTAGTTGCCTTCGAAGTCAACGATATCGAAGGTGTAGTTACGGAAGTGGTTGCCGTCCACGATGGTGGTGGAGTCAGCGTCATGGGAGTCTTCTACGATGTAGCCGTACTCATAGTCGTACTTGTCGGTATGGGGCTCGTAGAACATGACATAGCCATGCTCGTTGACATAGATGTCATACTCGTTCTCTTCGGGAGCAACGGAGCGCATGCTCATCAGGTAAGCAACCTTGGTGCCGCCTTCTGCACCGTTGATGACTTGTCCTGCACTGTTTTTACCCACGTCCTCCAGGAAGTTACGAGCATACTCGTACTTCTGGGACTCGGTCTGGAAGTAAGACTGATCCACGATGTTCTTGCCGTTGGCCTTGGAAGCATGGATGACTTCTTCCACTTCGGGCTCTGCAACCCAAGCGTCATGCACGTAGCAGACCTGAGCACCGGTAGCATCGGTACCCTTGATGGCATCCATATGGTTGCCGGGGATCACTTGTGCTCTGCTGGTGGCAGCACCGGCGCACTTGTGATACATGACATAGTCGTCTTCTTCAAGACCCAGAGTGTTCTTGAAGGTCAGGCCGTTGGCCAGCTTAACACTGCCCTTGCGCTTGATAACTTCTTCGACCCGGCCGATGAAGGTCTCGATCACGATGATGTAGATGCCGTCTTCGGTGAAGTAAACTTCAGTCAGAACGCCGTTGCCGGTGAAGTCTTCGGAGACCATCCGCAGCTTATCTCTGATCTGGTTAGCCTGATAGCCGACCACATAGCTGTAATCAGCCTGGAATTCGCCGTTCACATAAGTATAAGCATGCAGGGACTCGAAGTTGTCATCGGCATAGGAGTACATGCCGGACAGTTCGGACTCCAGCTTCACATCTTCGGTGAAGGTGAAATCGGGAACAGCAGCATAAGCCTTCTTCAGCAGAGAAGCGCCGTACTTGTTCTTGATGGTCCAAACAGAGGAGGGACGGCCGAAGCAATCCATGCCGGCTTCAACTTCAACGGTCTTGCCGAAGATGTTGTACAGAGGCACATTGGAGATAATGGCGTTGCAGTAAGCAACTTCCCAGCCCTTCTGCTTTGCATCGGGCAGAGAGATGATGTCATCATACTCGTCGAAGCTGTACAGAGAGTTGGACAGCTTAACAATGTTCTCGGACAGATAGCCGATGACCATGTCAGCCTTCAGAGCGTTCAGGAACATCTGAGCAGCCTGATCGCGGGTAGCGGCGTCGTAGACATTGATGCTAGCGAGGCCTTCCAGCAGATCGGACTTCTTAGCGTCGCGGATAACGTTGACCTGCCAGTTGGCACCAACGTAACCCTGCTCTTTTGCGTCATAACCCAGGGTGCAGAGCAGCATCTTCAGGACTTCAACACCGGTGACCTTGCCATCGGGATCGAAGGTGGAAGCATTGCGGCCGGCAACGATGCCCAGCTGAGCACAGTAGGCGATATAGCCTTCTGCCCAGGAGCCCTTGGCGTCAGCAAACTTGTTGGCGGAAGCATACAGATCGGCTTCGAAGTCGCCGGCGTTACGCAGGCAAGCGACCATCTTAGCCATTTCATCACGGTCGATGTTATCGCCGGGATGGAAAGCACCATCATAACCATTGATGATGCCCAGGACGGAGAGGACTTCGACAGCTTCTTCGTACTTGACTTCGGAAGCGTCGGAGTAATCCTCGAGGGTCTTGGCGCTGGCCATGGCGACGAAGCTGAACATAGTAGCAACGACCAGGATCAGAGCCAGAACTTTGCGAAAGTTCTTCATTTGAGTTTCCTCCTATTGAATATTTGGGTCCGGGCATAGAAATGCCCAAAACCTTTGTATTTGTATCATAGCGGAGGAACTTTTTTTTTGCAAGGGGTCAGCGCGTTTTGTAACACAACTGTAATATTGGGAGGCGGTCAGCCTGCCGATGCCTTTGGCAGACGGATGGTCAGCACCAGCTCCTGCTCCGTCTCCTGCCGCCTGCAGCAGCAATCGATTCCCGCTGACTGCACCATAGAAATGCTCCGGTCCAGCGCGTTGAGAAACGCACCCACGTCCCGGACACGGCTCCGGGAACGCCTTTGACCCAATTCTGTCAACAGGCGCTCTATGTACTGCTCGGTTTGGGCTACGGTCAGATTCCCTGCCGCAATGGCTGTCACCGCCGCAAGACGGCGTTCCTCCGGCAGCCGCAGCAGCGCCCTTGCGTGCCGCTCCGAAAGTCCTTCCTGCCGCAGAATATCAAGCACCGGCTCCGGGTGCTTCAGCAGCCGCAGCTTATTGGCAACGGCACTCTGGCTTTTTCCTATCCGTGCCGCCGCCTGCTCCTGACTGAGCCCGTAGTGTTCCATAAGCAGGGAAAGCCCCCGTGCCTCCTCCAGCCAGTCCAGATCCCGGCGGCGGAGCTGTTCCACCAGCTCCGGCACACCGGAACACGCCTCATCGGCAGAAACAACGATACAGGGAACTTCCTTCAGACCTGCCAGCTTTGCTCCGCGAAGCCTTCGCTCTCCCGCCACCAGTTCCAGACCATCCGGCAGCCGCCGCACAGTCAAAGGCTGTAAAATCCCATATTGGCGGATGCTTTCTGCCAATTCCTGTAATCCCGCAGGGTCAAAAACCCTCCGGGGTCCGGCAGGGTTGAGCCGAATCCGTTCCGGACGCACAAACTGCACCCGGCCGGTCTGTGCCGCCTGCCGCTCCATCCTTCTGAGCATGGCCTCTCCTCCTGTGTCTCAGATACCCTTATTATAATGCCGACACATGGCAAAACTCCACGAATATAGGGATGAACCGCAATAAATTGTGAAAAAATTTCCACACTCCCACAAGATGTTGAAAAACTTGTGGAAATGTGGAGAAACAGAAGGTGTGAATCAGCCCCGCTTTTGCAGAAGCAGCTCCATGGCCTCCAAATAGCCGTCAAACCCGTGACCGGCAATGGTGGAAATACAGGCGGCACTCACATAGCTTACCTGCCGAAAGGCTTCCCGGCTTTTCACATCGGAAATATGCACCTCTACTGTGGGGATACCAACTGCCTTGACCGCATCCAGAAGCGCCACGCTGGTGTGGGTATAGGCTGCCGGGTTCAGAACGATTCCATCGGCAGCTCCCACCGCCTCCTGAATCCAATCCACCAAAACACCCTCATGGTTGGTCTGGCGAATATCCACCGTGATGCCCAGAGATTCTGCCTTTGCCTGAATTCGGTCTTTCAAATGGGCATAGGTCTGTGTACCGTAAATATCCGGCTCCCGCAGACCCAAAAGATTGAGATTCGGCCCGTTCAAAACAAGAATATGCATTGTTCCACTCCTTCTTCGATGGTGCCTGTATTCTCTACGACCCCGTGGCAAAAAGCGGCATACAGGCTTTTTCGTTCTTCATAAAGCGCCGCAATGCCGTTGCGTTGAGACAGGGGTCTGCCTTCCGTAGGCAGCGCCTCCAGAGGCCGTCTGATCCAGATCACCCTCCCGTTTTGCTGCAAAACCTCCCGGTTCTCCCACCGGGTGACACAACCGCCACCGGTAGAAATCACAAGGCCGGAGCGTTTTCCCAGCTCTGCCAAAATCCGGCTTTCTTCCCGCCGAAAGGCTTCTTCTCCGTATTTCGCGAAAAAAGCGGGAATATTCCCGAACCGTCGGACAAATACGGCATCGGCATCCACAAATTCTCTGCCCAGTTTTTTCCCAAGCGCTCTGCCGAGAACGGTTTTGCCGCATCCCGGCATGCCGATGAGGATGATATTCTCCATGGCGGCGGCCACCGTTTTCCAGACAGTTGTCAGTTTTTCCCGGGGAATCTCTTTCCCCGTCCAAAGCTCCGAGGCTCTGGCCGCCTGTCCCACCAGCATGAAAAGCCCGCTTTCACAGGGGATGCCCCGGGCCATGGCGTCCAAGATCAGCTTGGTCCGGGCAGGATTGTAGACCACATCCAGTACCGCCTCCAGCTTGGGAAACACCTCCAGGTCTACAGGGCTTTCCCCGTTTTTGGGGTACATGCCCACCGGGGTGGTATTCACCAGAATTCGGGCATCGGCATGGTTCGGGATATTACAATAGTTGTTTTCTCCCTGCCGGGAGATGACCACCACTTCCGCTCCGGCATGTTTCAGCACCGCCTGCACCGTAACGGAGGCTCCGCCGGAGCCCAGAACCAGCGCCTTTTTGCCGGAAACCTCCACCTGTACCCGGGAGAGCATCTGCTGAAATCCCCAGGCGTCGGTGTTGTCGCCAAAAATCTTTCCGTTCCGCCGGACAAGGGTGTTGACACTTCCCAGTTCCTTTGCAAGAGGGGAGCATTCGTCACAGAGCCGTGCCACGTCTTTTTTATAAGGTATGGTCACATTAAGACCGTCCCACGGGCCGGTGCGGATAAATTCCGCCACGTCCTGCGGCTCTTTTTCAAAAAGGGAGTAGGCGTAGTCCCCCAAAAGGCCGTGGATGGCCGGGGACCAGCTGTGACCCAGCGTTCTGCCCAGAAGTCCGCAGTTCATAGAAACACCTCCAAGGCTCCCCTTGAGGAGATTCCCCCGGCGGGGGAAATGTCAGTGAAGCTGACAAAAGGGGGGCGCTAAGCTGTCAGCGAAGCTGACTTGATGCCCGCAGGCATCATGCAGCGAGCAACCGCCGCTTGCGGCGGCTCTTAGCGAGTCGCTGATAGGTGTGTGCAGGCACAAACTGCCAGTACACCTCTCCGTCATTTGCTTCGCAAATGCCACCTCCCCTCAAGGGGAGGCTTTACATTACTTCCGAATAAGACCCCAGATAAGCAAAGTCCTCACAGCTGGCAGACAGCTCGCAGATGATCTGGCCGAACTCCTGAGAATAGACAGAGGTCTCCAGGTCGAAGTAGAACATAAACTCAAACTCCCGATCCGGGATGGGGCGGCTCTCCAGCTTGGTCACGTTGATTCCGAGGGCATAGAACCGAGCCAGAATTTTATACAACGCACCGGGCTTGTGTGCCGTGGACAGCAAAATGGTGGTATGGTTGGCACCGGGGTAGATCTCTAAGTTTTTGGAGATGCACAAAAACCGGGTGTAGTTGTTCCCCTGATCCTGCACGTTTCTTTGCAGGCACTGCAGGCCATACAGCTCCATACAGCTCCGGGAGCTGAGGCAGGCAAGGTCCGTCCGGTGGGACTTGGCCACCATTTCCGCGGCCATGGCCGTGTTTTCCACGGCAGTAACCTTTACATCCTTGCCCATGGACTTTAAGAATCCCTGACATTGGCTGATGGCCTGCTCGTGGGAAACGATCTCCTTAATGTCTTCCCGTTTGACGCCGGATTTTACCAGCAGATTGTGCTCCACTTTCAGCCGGACAGACCGGACAATGGAAAATTTCCGATTGACCATCAGGTCATAGACCTGCTTTACAGAACCGGCGGTGGAATTTTCGATGGGGACGATGCCGTACTGGCACAAGCCCTGTTCAATGGCAGAAAAAACGCCTTCAAAATTGTTCATGTACATAATAAAGGGAGTCTTGAACATCTTTTCGCAGGCGATCTGGGCGTAAGCACCCTCCACACCGCACACGCCCACGGCGGCGTGTTCCGGGAACAGCCGGGGCGTATTTTCCACAGCGTCAGCGATTTTCCGGCTCAGTTCCCCCTCCCGCTGGAGCATCCGGTTTTGGTAGGAACGGCTCAGCTCGAACAGGGAGGAATACAGCACGCTGGTGTAGTTCCGCAGCTCCGGTGAGACCTTGCTGCACACATCGGCCAGCTTTTCCCGCTCCCGACCTACGTCCAGCACCGGCAGGCCGTTCTCCTTTTTATATTCTGCAATTCCGCCGGCTACTTCCATTCGCCGGCAGAACAGAGATACCATCTGCTCATCAATTTCATCAATTTGCTTGCGAAGTTCTTTCATGTCCATAGATTTTCCTCCTGATTACAGCGAACACAAATACGCATCATAGATAGCCACGGCGGCGGCAGCTTCCACCACCGGCAGGGCCCGGGGCACGATACAGGGATCGTGCCGTCCGTGAACAGTCAGTTTCCTGTCCGTTTTCTCCGAAAGGGATACAGAGTCCTGCTCTTTGGCAATAGAGGGTGTGGGCTTAATGGCCGCCCGGAACACCAAGGGCATTCCCGTGGTAATACCGCCCAGAATCCCGCCATGGTGGTTGGTCTTGGTTTTGACTTCGTCCCCTTCTATATAATAAGGGTCGTTATTTTCGCTGCCGCGGCATTGGGCAGCGGCAAAGCCAAGGCCGAACTCAATGCCCTTTACCGCCGGAATCCCAAAAACTGCCTGTGCGATTCGGTTTTCCATGCCGCCGAACATGGGGTCGCCCCAGCCAACGGGCAGGCCTGTGGCGGTGCATTGGATGATGCCGCCGACGGAATCCCCATGGGCCTTGGCTGAGAGAATCTCCCGTTCCATTTCCTCCCAAGAACCGGAAACAGCGCCGATGGACAAAACTTCTGCGGATATGGCAATGCCCATCTGCTCCAAAATTTGCAGGCAGATGCCTCCCACAATGCAAACAGGTGCCGTCAGGCGGCCGGAGAAATGACCGCCGCCGGCCACATCCTGATGACCGCCGTACTTCACATGGGCAGGAAAATCGGCATGACCCGGACGGGGACAATTCCGGAGCGCTTCGTAGTCCCCGGAGCGGGTGTTGGTGTTTTCAATGATGGCCGTCAGGGGCGTGCCGCAGGTGACGTTCCCCACAAGGCCGGAGAGGAATTTGGGCCGATCCGGTTCTTTTCTGGCCGTAGCCGTAGGGGCGTTTCCCGGGGCCCGGCGTTCCAGAAAGGCCTGTAATTTTTCCATATCAATGGTAATTCCGGCAGGCAGACCCTCCACGGTCACACCGATGGCCGGGGAATGGGACTGACCGAAAATGGTAAACCGCAGCCGCTCACCGTAAGTACTGGACATTGCACAACCTCCTTTGAGGAATGTCATTCCGAGCCACCGAAGGTGGCGTGGGAATCCGTTTCTCCTAATTTTGCATTCTGCATTTTTTCCATATCTTCCCAGAAGTGGGGATAGCTTTTATTCACGGCTTCTGCGCCGGTGACGGTGACAGAGCAAAGGGTCGAGGCCACAGCCGCAGCCATGGCGATGCGGTGATCATTGCAGCTGTCCACCGTACCGCCGGAAAGAGCCGTTCCCGTCACCAAAAGGCCGTCTTTCGTCTGCTCCACTTTTCCTCCCAGAGCCGCGAGCATCCCTGCCACAGTTTCCAGCCGGTCGGATTCTTTCAGCCGCAGGCGGCCTGCGTTAAAGATCCTCGTGGTGCCCCGGGCGGCGGCGGCTACCACCGCCAATGCCGGAACCAGATCGGGAATCGCCGAAGCGTCAATGTCACAGGCAGTCAGCGGTCCGGGAGAAACGGTGACCGCATCCCCTTTCTGCTCTACCGCCGCCCCGAACCGGGACAGCAGGCCGCAGATGGCACGATCCCCCTGCAAGCTCTGTGGGTCCAGCCCTGTGACGGTCACCGGTGCCCCCAATGCTCCGGCACACAGCCAGAAGGCAGCATTGCTCCAGTCCCCCTCCACCGTGACCGAACCGGGGCTTTGATAGCGCTGGGGTACTATATAATAGGTATCGCCTTTCTTCTCCGCCAAGACCCCGAAGGTCTTCATGGCAGAAAGGGTCATTTCAATATAGGAAGCACTTTCCGTTTTTCCCGTTACCGTCAGGGTGCTTGGCCGATCCAGCAGCGGCAAAGCCAAAAGCAGGCCGGAAATATACTGACTGGACACATTTCCCGGCAGGCAAAAGTCCCCGGGGGTCAGCTGTCCGGAAAGGGCCAGAACGTCCTCTTGGGGCCGAGAAAGGGTCACGCCGTGGGCCTTTAGCTGTTCATCCAGCGGCGCAAGGGGTCTTTGGGGCAGTCTGCCCTCCATATGAAATTCCCGGTCAAGACCCAGCGCCGATACCACCGGCAGCAAAAACCGCAGCGTTGACCCACTTTCGCCGCAGGGCATAGGCAGGCCGTTTTTCATGGCGGAAAGGCAGTTTGCTGTGGCTTCCATATCTTTGGAGGTGGTGGAGCAGACCAGCTCCGTTTCCCCCTTGGCCAATGCCGAGCAAATCATCAGCCGATGGGCCATGGATTTGGAGGCAATGGCAGATATCGTTCCGGAGATATTTGTTTGGTTGAGTTGTTTAATCATACGAACCACCTATAGACTCTCCTTGAGGTGATTCCCCCGGCGGGGGAAATGTCAGCGAAGCTGACAAAGGGGGGGCGCTAAGCTGTCAGCGAAGCTGACTTGATGCCCGCAGGCATCATGCAGCGAGCAACCGCCGCTTGCGGCGGCGTCAAGGGGAGGCTTTTTCCACCCACTGGGGCAGGTCTTCTACGGAAATAGGGTGCAGGATACACCGGTCTTTCGCCGTGGGAATGACCAGAGTGATGGTGCTGCCCCGTCGTTTTTTGTCCCCAAGGGCCGTTTGGCAGATGCTTTCGGCACTTTGCTCCGTTTCCACAGGCAGGCCGTAGGCTTTCAGCAGGCCCAAAATCTCATCCCGGTCTTTTGGGGGAAGCAGCCCCTTTTGGCAGGCACTGTTTGCCACCATGGCCATACCGACAGCCACGGCCTTTCCGTGGGAAAGGGAAAATTTGCTGTTGGCTTCTACCGCGTGGCCAAGGGTATGACCCAGGTTCAAAAACTGCCTTGCACCGTTGTCAAACTCGTCAGCTTCCACGAAACCGGCCTTGGAACGGACACAGGATGCCACTACGGTTTCCCAGTCAACTTTCTCATTTTTCAAAAGACAAAACAGGCCTTTTTCACCTAAAACTGCATATTTTATCACTTCTGCACAGCCGTCTCGGAAAACATCCTCCGGCAGGGTCTTTAATAGATCCGTATCACAGACCACCAGACAGGGTTGATGGAACGCGCCGCAGAGATTTTTCCCGGCAGGCAGGTCGATGGCAGTCTTGCCACCTACGGAGCTGTCCACCATGGCAAGCAAGCTGGTAGGCACCTGTACGCAGGGAACTCCCCGGAGATAGCAGGCGGCGGCAAACCCGGCCAGATCCCCCGTGACACCGCCGCCCAAAGCGATAACGCCGTCGGTTCGGGTCAGGCGGCTGTCTGCCATGGCGTTGACCAGGGCGAAAAAGGTCTCCCCGTTTTTGCTTCTTTCTCCATGGGGAAAAACAAAGGTTTCTGCTTGAAATCCGGCATTTTCCAGACTTTTGACTGCTTTTTCTCCGTAGAGGCCAAAGACCGTATCATCGCTGACCAACATCACATGACGGCCCTTCAGGACCTGTGCCGTCCGGCTTCCCAGCTCCTGCAAAAGACCCGGACCGATGAGGACGTCATAGGCTTGGGAGGCATTGATATGGACTGTTTTCACCGGCCGTCCACCTCTTCCTTGATCTTCCGTCCGTCATCCAGAAGCTGGCGGAGGGTCTCAAAATCATTTTCTGCCATGGCCTTGCGGTAAGCCATCAGGTTTTCCAGTAAAATATCCATTTCCTCCACCATGCAGTCCCGGTTTTCCAGCATCAGTTCCGCCCACATATCCGGGTTCAGCCATGCCACACGGGTCAGATCCTTATAGGACCCGGCAGAGAAGCCCCGATGGTTTCTTGCCGTGGGCGATTTAATATAGGCGTTGGATACCACATGGCACAGCTGGGAGGTAAAGGCGATCATCTTATCGTGTTCCTCTGCCGTGGTGACGGAGAGGTTTCCAAATCCCGCCGGGGCAAGGAGCTGCTTGCACCGGGCGAGCAGCGCCATATCGTGTCCCTTGGGAGGCACCAGAACCATAGGCGCTCCTTTGAACAAGTTGGCTTTGGCATATTTGAAGCCGGAATTGTGAGTACCGGCCATGGGATGTCCTCCCACAAACAGGAACCCGTACCGTTCCGCCAGCGGGAAGCAGGCCTCACAGACCACCCGTTTGGTACCGCAAAGGTCCATGACCACGGTGTGGGGGGCGATCTCATGGGCGTGGTTTTTCAGCCATTGGATGGAAGCCTCAGGAGGCAAGCCGATGAGAATCAGGTCGCACTGGGGCATGTTTTCCTTTGTCAGCGGTTCGGACACCGCACCGTCCAGAATCGCAAAATCCAAAATGGTCTTGTTGCGGTTGTCCGCCAGTACCCGGTGGCACTGCTGGGCATAGGCTTTGGCCATAGAACCGCTGATGAGACCAAGGCCGACGATTCCTACGGTCATACCATCGCCTCCCGCACCTGCCGCACCAATCTTGCCACTTCCGCAAACTGCTCCGGTGTCAGAGATTGTGCTCCGTCGCACAGGGCATTTTTCGGATCGTTGTGGACTTCGATCATCAGGCCGTCACAGCCTGCGGCCGCGGCTGCCAAGGCCATGGGTTTGACCAGTTTTGCCTGCCCCGTGGCATGGCTGGGATCCACGATCACCGGCAGATGGCTCAAATTCTTCAAAGTGGGGATCGCCGACAGGTCCAGCGTGTTTCTCGTATAGGTCTCATAGGTGCGGATCCCCCGCTCGCAGAGGATGACCTGTTCATTGCCCTCAGCCATGATGTATTCCGCGCTCATGAGCCACTCCTTCATGGTGGCACACAGACCCCGCTTGAGCAAAATGGGCTTGTTGAGCTTTCCCACTTCTTTCAGCAGATCGAAATTCTGCATATTTCTGGCGCCCACCTGAATCACATCCACATCTTCAAACAAGGGCAGATGCACCAGATTCATGACCTCCGTACAGATGGGAAGGCCGCTTTCCTTTCGGGCTTCCCGGAGCATTTCCAACCCCAGTTCCCCAAGGCCCTGGAAGTCATAGGGCGAGGTACGGGGCTTGAACGCACCGCCCCGAAGGATGGTAGCGCCTGCCGCTTTGACCGCTTTTGCCACACCGATGACCTGCTCATGGGTCTCCACAGAACAGGGGCCTGCAATGACTGCAAAATGGCCGCCTCCCACCTTCGCACCGGCACTGCCGATCTCAATGACCGTGTCCCGGGGCTGGAAGTCCCGGCTGCACCGCTTGAATGGCTCGGATACCAGTTTCACCGACTGGACGATCTCCAGACTCCCCAGCAGATCCATGTCGATCTTGCCGGTATCTCCCACCAATCCCAGCACCGTGTACACATCGCCGAAGGAAATGTGAATCTTCAGCCCCTGACTTTCCAGCCAGTGAATGAGATTGTCGATCTGTTCCTTGGGCACACCGGGTTTCAAAATTGCAATCATAACGACAGCTCCTTTCAGGATCCAATAAAAAACAAGACCTCCGCACAGAAGTGATTCTGTGTGGAGGTTCTTAAAAACGGGTTTCTCTCCGGCCGTTTTTGTTCACGCAGCACAAATCGCTTCTACTTTCAGGGACGAAAGTAAAAGTAATCATATGCAAAAGCGTAAACTCTGTTTGCCATAAGAGGAAGCTCCTTTTCCGATTTTTCTACACTATATCACTTTAGCGCGGCAATGTCAACAGCTCTTTTTTGAAAAATATTCCTTGATCTTTTCCAGCGTATCATCGGAGATGCAATGCTCCATATTGCACGCTTCCTGTGCGGCGGTCTGCTCGTCCACGCCCATGGCACAAAGCATCCCGGTCAGGACCCGGTGCCGCTCGTAGATCCTCTGTGCCACGGCCTCGCCCGCCTTTGTCAGCAGCAGGTGTCCATTCTCCCGGGTAGTCACATAGCCACTTTCCCGCAGCTTTTTCATGGCCACGGAAACGCTGGGCTTGGAGTAGCCCAATTCCGCTACAACATCAATGGCGCGGACCGTTCCCCGTTCCATCCGCAGCTTCAGAATCGCCTCCAAATAATCCTCTCCGGATCGATGGATCTCCACGGTCAGCCCCCCTTTCTCCTCTTATCTCGATTATAGGGGCAGGGTCAGGGGATGTCAAGGGAAGAAAATTTACAGATTTCTTACAAAGAAAGCAAAATCAGCACTTTTCCCGCGGACAAAATTGTGGTATGATGTATGGTGAAATAGTATCATTCAATGTACAATTGACAATGAAGGTATCCCCTTCGGGGATGATTTAAAATAAACTCCAATCGTCAGCGACAGCTGACACCGCAATTGTCAATTTTCAATTTACCATTGAGGTTTTCCTATGATCGAATTATTATCCCCTGCCGGGTCCATGGATTCCCTGCGTGCCGCCGTCCAGAATGGCGCCGATGCCGTTTACTTGGGCTACGGCGAATTCAACGCCCGGCGTAACGCCAAAAACTTTTCTGTGGAAGAGCTGCAGCAAGCCGTTTCCTACTGCCACGTCCGTGGGGTTCAGGTCCATCTTACCTTGAATATTCTTATTTCCGACCGGGAAATGCGGCAGGCTGCCGAAGTCATCCGCGTCGCCGCCGAACTGGGTGTGGATGCCTTTATTGTGCAGGATCTCGGTGTTGTGCAGCTCTGCAAACAGATCGCACCCTCCGTTCCCATTCACGCCTCCACCCAGATGAGCATCCACTCTCTGGAAGGGGTGCTGCAGGCCGCCGAGCTGGGCTGCAGCCGGGTGGTGCTGGCCCGGGAGCTGCCTCGGGAAGAGATCGCCTTTATCTGCCAAAACAGTCCTGTGGAGATCGAAGTCTTTGTCCATGGCGCATTGTGCATGTGCTATTCCGGTCAATGCCTCATGTCGTCGGTCATCGGCCGCCGCTCCGGCAACCGGGGCCAATGCGCTCAGCCCTGCCGCCTGCCCTACGGCTATGGCAGGTTTGAAGAAAGCCGCTATCCCCTGAGCCTGAAAGACAGCTGCCTGTTGGAGCACCTGCAGGAGCTGAAAGCCATGGGTGTCCGTTCTCTGAAGATCGAAGGCCGTATGAAGCGGCCTGAGTATGTTGCCATCGTTACGCGAATTTACCGCGCTGTGCTGGACGGCAAAGCCGTCACCCCGGAAGATTTGGAGCAGCTTGATGCCATTTTCTCCCGGCAGGGTTTTACCCAGGGATATTATCTGGGTCAAACCGGGCCGGAGATGTTCGGTGTCCATCAGGACACCCCGGAGGACCGGGAGCTGCTGGCACAGGCACAGGCCACCTATGAGCGGGGCGAAAATCCCCGTGTTCCCGTTACCTTTTATGCCGTTATCCGGGCGGGGGAAGAAAGCCTGCTGGCCGTGGAGGACGAGCAGGGTCATGTGTGCAAGGCCAAGGGACCCGTCCCCGAGGCTGCCCGCCTGCGGGAGCTGACGAAAAAAGAACTGACCGAGCGGCTGGGAAAGACCGGCGGCACACCTTATCTGTGTTCCCAGGTCCGCATTGCGCTGGAACCGGGTCTGAGTTTGCCCGCCGCAGCGATCAACGCCATGCGGCGGGAGGTTTTGGATCATCTGACCGCCATCCGCGGCCGGGTAGACCCCCCAAGAATGGGAAGTTACAGCCGTCTGGCCGCCTATGACGGCATCCCCGGCGACCCCAAACTGACCGTATGTGTCCGCACTGCCGATCAGATCACCCCCCGGCTTTTGAGAATGGAACCGGCCGCCATTTATGTGCCCCTTTCCGAGCTTCTTGCCCATCCGGAACTGAAAGAGCAGATTCCTGTGGCCACAGAGCTGACAGCCGTCCTGCCCCGGGTCATCCACGACCGGGAGCGGGCTCAGTGGGCATCCGCCTTGGAACAGGTCTACACCATGGGCGTACGCCATGTACTCACAGGCAATCTTGGCCAAATTCGTTTGGCGCGGCAGAAGGGCTTTGCCATCCGGGGCGATTTTGGTCTCAATATCTACAATTCCCGCGCCATGCACTATCTCCGGGAGCAAAAGCTGGAAAGTCAGCTGATCAGCCCGGAGGTCACCCTGCCTCAGCTTCGGGATCTGAGCAAGGCCGTACCGCTGGAAATCATGGTCTACGGCCGCCTGCCCCTGATGCTCATGGAAAACTGCGTCATCAAGGGAAGAACCGGCACCTGCTCCTGCGATACCCCCACCAAGCTCATTGACCGCATGGGTGAGGAATTCCCTATTCTCAAAGACCCCGGCACCTGCCGCAATGTCCTTTACAACGGCAAAAAGCTCTATCTGCTGGACAAACTGGATCTTCTGCGGGGCATGGGCATCTGGGCCCATCGCCTGAGCTTTACCACGGAAAACCCCGGCGAGGTGGACAGCATCCTTGCTCAATATGAAGGATATGGGGAATTTGATCCCGGCACCTGCACCAGAGGGCTTTACACCCGCGGAGTGGAGTAAATGGCTCCCCTTGAGGGGAGGCTTAAGGAGTACACTATGTTCATTCTCGCATCCCAATCCCCCCGGCGCAGAGAGCTTCTTTCCATGCTGGGACTGGATTTTCAAATTGAAACCGCAGACATCGACGAGACCATGGACCCGTCTCTTTCCGTAGAGGACGCCGTGGCAGATGTCTGCCGCAGAAAGGCCGAGGCCGTGGCTCAAAGCCACCCGGACAAGCTCATCGTCTCTGCCGACACCATTGTGGTGGTGGAAGAAACCATTCTCGGCAAACCCCATGATGCCGAAGAAGCCAAGGCCATGCTCCGGCTTCTTTCGGGCCGGGATCACACAGTCATGACGGCCTTCTGCCTGCTGAAAGACGGCGTGGCTCAGACCCATGTGGAAAAGACCCGCCTGCACTTCCGCCCCCTTTCCGAAGATGAGATCGCCGCCTACGTTTCCACCGGTTCGCCTTTGGACAAGGCCGGTGCCTACGGGATTCAGGATCAGGCCGCCATTTTTGTGCAGGCGCTGGAGGGCGATTATTATAATGTAATGGGCCTGCCTCTGTGCAGTCTGGTAACATTCCTCCGCGCCGCAGGTGTGGAAGTGCTGGGAAGCCTTTAGGAGTGCAAACGATTATGAAAAAGAAACTTTTTTCTTCCAAAATCAAAACCCTGCTTATTGCAGCGGTCTGCCTTGCCATTGTAACCACGGTGATCGTGGCGGTATCCGGCGGCACTACGGTCTCTCAGGCCGTAACAGGGGATCTTTTGTCTCCTCTGCGCAGCAGCGTTGCCGCCATTGACCGGCAGGCTTTGCGGTTTTATAACTACATCTTCTCCTATGAATCCCTGGCAGCGGAAAACGCGGCCCTGAAGCAGCAGCTGCTGGAAATGGAGGAAGATGTCCGGACCGCACAGGAGCTGCAGCGGGAAAACCAGCGCTATGCACAGCTTTTGGAGATCAAGGAAGCCAATCGGGATTATCTCTTTGAGCCTGCCTATCTTATCTCCTGGGATGCTTCCACATGGCGCAGCACCTGCACCATCGGAAAAGGAAAAAAGCACGGTTTGGAGCTGGGCATGGCAGCCCTGTCGGAAAACAAGCAGATGGTGGGTATCATCACCGAGCTTGGTGACAACTGGGCCACCGTGACCACCATTCTGGACAGCGGCCTGGAGATCAGCGCCTCCATTGCCTCCTCCGGCTACACCGGAGTCGTGCAGGGAACCTATCAATCAGAAAATACCCAAGTGCTTCGTATGAACTATCTGTCCACCGATGCCGTGCTGAAAAACGGCGATCAGGTGGTGACGACCGGCTCCACCATGTACCCCAAGGGGTTGGTGCTGGGCAAAATCACCAATGTGTCGCTGGACGAAACGGGTGTGGCCAAGTATGCCGCCCTGAAAGCCAGCTGCGATCTGGATGATCTGGAACAGGTGTTTATTCTGACAGGCTACGACCGGTAAAAGGAGCTTCCATGAACCAAAAATACCGCAATACGATCATGTGGGTGCTGTTCGCCCTTCTATATCTGCTGGTGCTGCTTCTGCAGACCGTCGTTTTGGGTCGGGCTCGGATTCTCGGCGTTACGCCGAATCTTATGCCTGTGGTGGTAGTCTGTATTGCAATGCATCTGAACCACGAGGCCGGCGGCCTCTTTGGTCTGATCGTCGGTTTTGTCTGGTATGCAGCCGGCGGCGATGACGGCATTCTCGCCATGGTCTCTTTCCCCGTATTCGCCATCCTTGCAGGCTGGCTGTGTGACAATTTGTTCTCCCGGCGCATCTGGTCTGCCCTGCTCCTGTCTCTGAGCGCCCTTTTGTGCCATGAAACTGCCGTTTTCCTTTTGAAATTCTATTTGGCCGGTGCCGAAGGCTCTTTCCTGTACCGAGTTCCTCTCATTACAGCGGTGTCTCTGCCTGCCTGCCCGGCGATCTATCTGCTTGCCAAAGCGATTCGAAAGGCAGGTGCTCCTGCATGAACAGACGGACCCGAATCCGTGTCACCGCGCTGGTGGTGACCATTGCACTGATCATGGGCCTGTTTGCCTTCCGGTTGTACAAAATTCAGTCCACCGTGGACGAAACGGACCTGCGTCTGGCAGACAGCACCTATTACTACACCACCGTGGAGGCCGCCCGAGGCCAGATTCTCGACCGTAACGGCACGGTGCTGGTCACAAACCGGGCCAGCTACAACGTGGTGGTCATCAGCTTTGTTTTGTTCAACGGCCCCAGCCCCACCCAGTCTCTGCTGGACCTGCTGGACCTGTGCGACGAGCTGGGCATCGAGCTGGAAAGCCACCTGCCCATTACCCGGGAAAAGCCCTATGCCTATACCTTGGATGACTATGGTGAAAATTGGCAGGAGCACTTCCGCACCTTCCTGCGCAACCGCTCTCTGGACACGGATATTACCGCCGGTGCCCTTATGCAGATCCTGAAGGCCGCCTATAAGATCCCTGAAACCCTGGACGATGACCGGGTCTTTGACCTGATCTCCGTCCGCTATGAGCTGGAGCTTCGGGGCATTCCCGGCATGCCTTTGGAAAACTACATTCTGGCGGAGGATGTGACTGCCGATCAGCTTTCTGCCATTATCGAGCTGGACATTCCCGGTGTGGTGGTGGAGACTTCCACCGTCCGGGAATACAAGACCCCCTATGCCTCCCATCTGCTGGGCTTCACCGGCGATATGAACTGGGAGGAGTACAGTGAAGTCTACCGGGAGCAGGGCTATGCCATGAACGCCAAGGTGGGCAAGGATGGGGTGGAAAAGGCCTTTGAGCAGTACCTCCACGGCTCTGCCGGACAAATGAAAACCACGGTCACGGCTGACGGCGACGTGCTGGAGCAGTACTATACCAAAGTCCCTCAGCCCGGTGCCAACGTGGAGCTTTCCATTGACATCGACCTGCAGACTGTGGCGGCACAGGCGCTGGAAAAGCTGATTTTGGACCTGCGGGAAAACGGCGTGGGTGTTTCCAAGAGCGGTCAGGACGCCAAGGGCGGTGCCGTGGTGGTGCAGGAGGTCAAGACCGGTGAGGTTTTAGCCTCCGTCAGCTATCCCGGCTTCTCCATGGACGTATTCTCCGACCCGGAGGCCTACGCAGAACTGGCCAACGATGAGGAATACTATCCGCTGCTGGACCGGACCCGGTTCGCCCACTATTCCCCCGGCTCCATTTATAAAATGGTTACGGCCATAGCCGCCATGGACTATGCCGGCTTCGGCGCAGGCTATGAGGTCCGGGACCTGGGCCGATACACCAAGTATGAGCTGGAGGGCTACGCCCCGGCCTGCTATATCTACACCAGCTCCGGTGTGACCCACGGCAAGGTCAATATGATGGAAGCCCTCCGGGACTCCTGCAACTACTACTTCTACGAGGTGGGCCTGCAGACCGCCACCAAGGATGTGGACTTCGTGGCCAAAAGCCTTGGCCTTGGCGAATCCACCGGCGGCGAGCTGGCGGAGTATATCGGCCGCCGTGCCAACCCGGAAAGCAAGGCCGTGGCCTTTGCCGGCACCTCCCAGTCGGAATGGGTGGACGGCGATAAGCTGCAGGCAGTCATCGGTCAGAGCTTGAACGAATTCACCCCTCTGCAGATGGCCTGCTACACCTCTGCCCTTGCCAACGGCGGTACCCGGTACAACGCCACCTATCTGCGCCGTGTGGTATCGTGGGATTTCAGCCAGCTGCTGCTGGAAAGTCAGCCCACGGTGGCAAGCCAATTGGAGATCTCTCCGGAGGCCCTGAAGTGTATCAACGAGGGTATGCAGATGGCCGCACAGGAGCGAATTGGTCACAATTCCAGCGTAGACGGCACAGCCTCCGCCTATCTGTTTGATTACCCCATCAAGGTGGCCGCCAAAACCGGTACGGCTCAGCACGGCTCCGGCTTCACCTCCGATAACGCCTCCTTCGTGGCCTATGCCCCGGCAGATGACCCGCAAGTGGCCATTGCCATCTATGTGGAGCAGGGCGCTCAGGGCGGCAATCTGGGCCAGATCGTCCGTGCCATTCTGGACGAATACTTCTCTCAGGAAAGTAAGTACGAGACGACGAACAAAGAGAATTATGTGTATTAAGGCTCCCCTTGAGGGGAGCTGGCAAAAATCTTTGATTTTTGACTGAGAGGTGTGTGCAGAAATGGCTTTGCCGAGAAACTCCGAACTTTTGCACCACGCCCGTCAGCTCCGCAGAGAAATGACCAAGGAAGAACGGCACCTGTGGTATGATTTTCTCAAGGATTATCCCGTAAAAATCTACAAGCAGAAAATCGTGGGAAACTATATCCTTGATTTTTACTGCGAAAAAGCAAAACTTGCCATCGAACTGGACGGCTCTCAGCACTACGAAGATGCCGGACGGGAATATGACGAAAAAAGAACCGCTTATCTCAACGAATTGGGTATTCAAATGTTCCGCATTTCCAATTTGGATGTGACAAGAAATTTCAGAGGTGTTTGTGAGGCCATTGATTCTATCATCACTGCCCATACACCTCTCAGTCAGCTTCGCTGACAGCTCCCCTCAAGGGGAGCCTTTGAAAGAGGAGAACCTGCATGACACAACAATCCAAACTTCGAAATTTTTCCATTGTTGCACACATTGACCACGGCAAATCCACCCTCGCCGACCGCCTGTTGGAGGAATGCAACACCATCGACAAGCGGGAAATGGAGGACCAGATTCTGGACAATATGGAGCTGGAACGGGAACGGGGCATTACCATCAAAGCCCGTGCCGTCCGCCTGAACTATACCGCCGACAATGGACAGGACTATGTCCTGAACCTCATCGACACCCCGGGTCACGTGGACTTCAACTATGAAGTCTCCCGCAGTCTCACCGCCTGCGAAGGTGCGGTGCTGGTGGTGGATGCCTCTCAGGGCATTGAGGCCCAGACCCTTGCCAACACCTATCTTGCCATTGATGCAGGGCTGGAAGTCCTGCCGGTGGTCAACAAGATCGACCTGCCTGCCGCCCGTCCTCAGGAAGTCAAGCAGGAAATTGAGGATATCATCGGCATCCCCGCCCTGGATGCCCCGGAGATCTCCGCCAAAAACGGCATCAACATTCACGAGGTGCTGGAAATGGTGGTTCGGGACGTACCGCCTCCCAAGGGCGACCGCAATGCCCCTTTGCAGGCATTGATCTTCGACAGCCAGTATGACTCCTACCGGGGCGTTATCGTCTATCTTCGGGTGATGAACGGCACCCTCACCCCCGGTATGGATGTAAAAATGATGGCCACCGGTGCAGAATACAAGGTGGTGGAATGCGGCCATCTGGCACCCAAAGGGATGATTCCCTGTGACGGATTGGGAGCAGGGGAAGTCGGCTACTTCACCGCCTCCATCAAGACCATTTCCGATACACAGGTAGGCGACACGGTCACCTCCGTGGAAAATCCCACCTCTGAGGCCCTCCCCGGCTACAAGGCCGTCCAGCCCATGGTTTTCTCCGGCGTGTACCCGGCGGACGGCTCCAAATACGGCGATTTGAGAGATGCTCTGGAAAAGCTCCAGCTCAACGATGCCTCCATGAGCTTTGTGCAGGAAAACTCCATCGCCCTTGGCTTTGGCTTCCGCTGCGGCTTCCTCGGCCTTTTGCATATGGAGGTCATTATGGAGCGGCTGGAGCGGGAATACAATCTGGATCTCATTACCACCGCGCCCAACGTCGTCTATGAGATCACCAAGACCGACGGAACGGAGCTGGAGGTCTATACCCCCCTGAACTACCCAGACCCGGCGGAGATCGCTGAGGCTCGGGAGCCTTTCGTCAAGGCCAACATCATCACCCCGCAGGAATATGTGGGCAATATTATGGACCTGTGCCAGCAGCGCCGGGGCGAATTCAAGGATATGACCTATCTGGACACTACCCGGGTAGAGCTCCACTACAATATGCCCCTGAATGAGATCATCTACGATTTCTTTGATGCCCTGAAATCCCGAACCAGAGGATATGCTTCTCTGGATTACGAGCTGCTGGGCTATCGCCCCAGCAAGCTGGTGAAGCTGGATATTCTTCTTAACGGCGAGCAGGTGGACGCTTTGAGCTTCATCCTCTTTGCAGACAGTGCCTATGCCCGGGCCAGAAAGACCTGCGTGAAGCTGAAGGAAAATATCCCCCGTCAGATGTTCGAAATTCCCGTACAGGCCGCCATCGGCGGCAAGGTCATTGCCCGGGAGACAATCAAGGCCCTGCGGAAAGACGTTCTTGCCAAGTGCTACGGCGGCGATATCACCCGAAAGAAGAAGCTGCTGGAAAAGCAGAAAGAGGGCAAAAAGCGGATGCGGAGCTTCGGCACCGTATCGGTCCCCAGCGATGCCTTCATGGCCGTCCTGAAGCTGGACGATGACGATTGATTCAGTTGACAATTGACAATTGTACATTGTCAAATTGTCAATTTCCAAAAGGAGTTTCTATGTTGATCAAAAAACCACCCGTCAAGGCACCGGCTGCCTTAAAGCCCCTTGGCTTGTATATCCATGTGCCTTTCTGCCGCAGCAAGTGCGAATACTGTGACTTTTATTCTCTGAGCGGCGGTATGAACCATGAGAGCATGGATCTGTATCTCCACGCCGTTCTTGCCCATATTAAGGAGACTGCCCAGAGGGCGGTAGGTTATACGGTGGATACCGTCTACTTCGGCGGCGGGACCCCCAGCTTCTTCGGGGCAAAGAATCTCATCCGCATTCTTTCGGAGATCGATCGCCGCTTTCATTTGGATCCTGCGGCGGAAATTACGCTGGAAGCCAATCCCGACAGCGTCTCCGGTCCGACTCTGGCCAAGCTGCGAAAGGCAGGCTTCAACCGCATTTCCATCGGGGTTCAGACCGATGACGATTCCAAGCTCAAGGCTCTGGGCCGTCCCCATAATTACCGGCAGGCACAGATGGCTGTCTCGCAGGCCAGAAGAGCCGGGTTTACCAATGTCTCTGTGGATTTGATGTTTGGCCTGCCCAACCAGAACCGGGAGCAATGGATGGATACCCTGCGAAATGTCATGAATCTCAAGCCGGATCATGTTTCCTGCTATGGGCTGAAGGTAGAACCGGGCACCCGGCTGTGGGAGTACAAAGAAGGGGCCAACCTCCCCGACGATGATGCTCAGGCGGATATGTACTTCTATGCCGTGGAAACGCTGGAAAGCTTCGGCCTGTACCAATATGAGATCTCCAATTTTTCCATTCCCGGCAAAGAGTGCCGCCACAATCTGAAATACTGGACAGGCAAGCCCTATATCGGCTTTGGTCCTGCGGCCGCTTCGGATTTTGGGGGCAAGCGGTTTACTGCCGAGGCCAACCTGGACCGGTATCTCACCGGTGTCATGGAGCAGGGGGTCATTCTCTCCGAGTGTGAGACCATTCCCATCCGGGAACGGGCAGGAGAATACCTGATGCTCCGCCTGCGAACCACCCACGGGATTGAAGAAAACGAATATATGCAGACCTATCTGCTGCCCTTTGCCCCTCTGGAAGAGCGGCTGAGGCAATATGCAGAAAAGGACCTGGCCAGACAGGAGGATAATGGCCGCTGGCACCTGACCCCAAAGGGCTTCATGGTATCCAATTCCATTATTCTGGAACTGCTCAACATCCAGCAGGACAGCAAGCCTCTGGCAAAAGCGATAAGATAAAGAAAAAGCACGCATCACAAGGATGCGTGCTTTTTGCTTTCTTCTACGGCCAGCTCGTCGCAGCGATTGTTTTTTTCGTTGCTGGCGTGGCCTTTGACCCAGTAATAACGGACTTGGTGCTTTGCGATAAGAGGAAGCAAACTCTCCCACAGGTCCACATTAAGGGCCGGTTTTTTATCCGCCCGCCGCCAGCCGTTTTTCTGCCAGCTGTAGACCCAACCTTTTTCCAACGCGTCGATGACATACTTGGAATCGGAGTAAAGGTCCACGCTGCAGGGCTCTTTCAGGGCTTCCAAAGAGCGGATGACCGCCATCAGCTCCATACGATTGTTGGTCGTCATGGCTTCGCCGCCGGAGAGTTCCTTTTCTATGCCGTTGTAGCAGAGGATGGCTCCCCAGCCGCCGGGTCCGGGATTGCCGGAACAAGCCCCGTCGGTGTAGATGGTTACTGTTTTCATAGGCACCCCTCTAAGCCTCCCCTTGACGCCGCCCGCAGACGGTGTGCGTAACCCAACCGGGCGAAGCCCGGCACTTAGGGCGGAGAAGGGGAGCCTATTTTACTCTTCCTCGGTTTCTTCCTTGTCTGTCCGCTGAATCGAGATGACTTCGTTGCCTTCGTCCACCCGCATGACCCGGACACCCTGCGTTGCGCGGCCATAGGTATTGATATCCGATGCTGCCATCCGGATAATAACGCCGCCGTTTTCAATGAGCATCACATCGTCTGCATCGCTTACCACGGCAATGCCGGCAACCAGACCGGTCTTATCCGTCAGATGGTAGTTCTTCATGCCCTTGCCGCCCCGGTTTTGGACATGATACTCCGTCAGCACCGTCCGCTTGCCGCAGCCATGCTTGGTAACGGTGAGCAGGTCCTTTCCTTCCTCTGCCGCCACAGCACCCACCACACAGTCTCCCTTGGCCAGTCGGATTCCCCGGACACCGGCTGCATCACGGCCCATGGGACGTACATCGTTTTCGTCGAAGCAGATTGCCATGCCCTGTTCCGTGGCGATGAGGATGTTTTCTCTGCCGTTGGTCTTGATGACGTTGATCAGTTCATCCCCTTCCTCCAGGGTCAATGCACGGATCCCGCCCTTGCGGTTGGTCTGCAGGGTATTCATGGACAGGCGCTTGACGGTGCCTTTTCTCGTCACCATGACCAGGTAGGCATCCTCCTCAAACTCCCGGGTCAGGAGCATGGCTGTGATCTTCTCTCCCGGGTCCAGAGGAAGGATGTTGACGATGGCCGTTCCTCTGGCTGTCCTGCCTGCTTCGGGAATGAGATATCCCTTGCGGCGGTGGACTCTGCCTGTATTGGAGAAGAACAGGAGCATATCGTGGGTAGATGCCACAAACAGACTCTTGACATAGTCCTCTTCCTTCAGGTTTTGGGCAGAAACTCCTCTGCCGCCGCGGCGCTGCGTACGATATGTGGCCGTAGGCAGACGCTTGATATAACCCTGATTGGACAGGGTATAGCAGCAGTCCTCTTCTTCGATGAGGTCTTCGATATCGATCTCATCCTCCACGTCCTGAATCTCCGTAACACGGTCGTCGCCGTACTTATCCCGAATCTGGGTCAGTTCTTCCTTCAGCACATCCCGGATCTTTTCCTCAGAAGCCAGCAGTTCTTTGAAGTAGGCGATCTTTTCCTGCAGCTCCTTGAACTCGTTTTCCAGTTTTTCCCGGTTGAGACCCTGCAGGGCGATGAGCCGCATATCGCAAATGGCCTGTGCCTGTACGTCATCCAGCCCAAAGCGCTCCATGAGCCGCACTTTGGCATCGTCATAGCTGGTGCGGATGATTCGGATGACTTCATCGATGTTGTCCTGAGCGATGAGCAGACCTTCCAGCAAATGTGCCCGCTCCTCGGCCTTCCGCAGATCATATTGGGTCCGGCGGATGATGATTTGCCTCTGATGCTCCAGATACTCATCCAGAACCTGACGCAGAGTCATGATTTTGGGTTGAGACTGGTCGTTGACCAAGGCCAGCATAATGACCGAGAAGGTAGACTGCATGGCAGTCTGCTTGAACAAGTGGTTCAGCACCACCTGTGCGTTGGCATCTTTCTTCAGTTCGATGACGATACGCATACCGTTGCGGTCACTTTCGTCCCGCAGGTCGGAAATGCCCTCCAGCCGCTTGTCCCGAATCTGCTCCATCATATTCTTGACCAGCTGAGCCTTGTTCACCTGATAGGGCAGCTCATGGACGATGATTCGCTGACGGTCCTTGCCGAATTCCTCCATAAGGGTCCGGGCCCGAACCACCACTCTGCCGCGGCCGGTGGCATAGGCGGCACGGATCCCGCTGCGGCCCATAATGATGCCCTTGGTGGGGAAATCAGGGCCTTTGATATGTTCCATCAGGTCGGAGAGGGTAGCCTCCGGGTCATCCAGCACGCAGATGCAGGCATTGATGACCTCTTTCAGGTTGTGAGGAGGGATATTGGTGGCCATGCCCACGGCGATGCCGGAAGAGCCGTTGACCAGCAGGTTGGGGAACCGGCTGGGCAGGACGCGGGGCTCTTTGGTGGTCTCATCGAAGTTGGGGTCCCAATCCACCGTGTCCTTGTCGATATCCCGAAGCATCTCGTCGGCAATTTTGGAAAGCTTGGCCTCCGTATAGCGGTAAGCGGCGGCCGGGTTGCCGTCCACGTCACCGAAGTTGCCCTGACCGAATACCAGAGGATACCGCAGGGAGAACTCCTGTGCCAGACGGACCATGGCATCGTAGACGGAGCTGTCGCCATGGGGATGGTATTTACCCAGTACGTCACCGACCACGGTGGCGGATTTTTTGGTTTTCTTTTCTGAGGTCAGCCCTGTTTCATGCATGGAATAGAGAATCCTGCGGTGAACGGGCTTCAGTCCGTCCCGAACATCGGGCAGGGCCCGGCCCACGATGACGGACATGGCATAGTCAATGTAGCTGGACTGCATTTCGCGAACCAGCTCCGACTGGGTAATGACCTGATCGGGGAACAAGATATCCTCCGGCTTGTAATCTCTGTTGTGTGCCAAAAGAGTACCTCCTTGCTTTGATATAACTGTCCCTAAGCCTCCCCTCAAGGGGAGCCTTATTTAAATATCCAGATTCACCACATACTTGGCGTTTTCTTCGATCCACGCCTTTCTGGGCTCCACCTCTTCGCCCATGAGAATGGAAAATACCCGGTCGGCGGCAGCGGCATCGTCCAGAGTGATTCGCCGCAGGGTCCGGCGCTGGGGATCCATGGTGGTCTCCCACAGCTCGTCCTTGTCCATCTCGCCAAGACCCTTGTATCGCTTGATCTCGATCTTGGCATTGCTCTCGCCCCGCATTTCCGCGGAGATCTGATCCCGCTGCTCATCGGAATAGGCCACCCGTTCCGTTTTGCCCTTAATGAGCTTGTACAGGGGCGGTACGGCGGAATAGACATAGCCCCGCTCGATGAGGGGACGCATATACCGGAAGAAGAACGTCAGAAGCAGGGTGCGGATATGGCTTCCGTCCACATCGGCATCGGACATGATAATGATCTTATGATAGCGGAGTTTTTCCGGATCGAATTCATCCCCGATGCCGGCGCCCATGGCCATGATCAGAGGATTGAGCTTTTCGTTGCCGTAAACTTTATCTTTTCTTGCTTTTTCCACATTGAGCATCTTGCCCCACATGGCTAAGATCGCCTGAAAGCGGCTGTCTCTGCCGTTGATGGCAGAGCCGGCAGCGGAATCGCCCTCGACGATGTACAGCTCGCACAGGGCCGGGTCTTTTTCGTTGCAGTCCTTCAGCTTGTCAGGCATACCGCCGGATTCCAAACCGTTTTTCTTGCGGATGGATTCTCTTGCCTTTTTGGCGGCCTCTCTGGCTCGGCTTGCCAGCATCGCCTTTTCCAGAATGATCTTGCCGGCGGCAGGATGTTCTTCCAAATATTCTGCCAGCAGTTTTGTGACCACCCCGTCCACCAGGGTACGAATATGGGCGTTGCCCAATTTGGCCTTGGTCTGCCCTTCAAATTGGGCATCGGTCAGTTTGACGGAGATCACAGCCGTAATGCCTTCCCGGACGTCGGATCCGTCCAGCTTATCGGCATCGGATTTGATGGCACCGATTTTGACACCGTAGGCATTGAGGACACGGGTCAGAGCCGTTTTGAAGCCGGTTTCGTGCATACCGCCTTCCGGGGTACGGATATCATTGGCAAAGGAAATGATGTTCTCGTTGAAGCCATCGGAATACTGCAGGGCCAGCTCCGCAAAGGAATCCCCCTTGCTGCCCTGCATATAGATCACATCTTCATGGAGGGCAGTCTTGCCCTTGTTGAGCCACGTGACATACTCCCGAATACCGCCTTCGTAGCAGAATTCTTCCCGGTTTTCAAGACCCGGACGCTTGTCCTCCACGGAGATCTTCAATCCGCCGTTGAGGAAGGCCTGCTGGCGCATCCGGTCCCGGAGAACGCTGTATTCATAGACCACCGTATCGAACATTTCCGGGTCGGGCTTAAAGGTGACGATGGTGCCGGTCTTGTCCGTTGTGCCGATGATCTTCATATCCTGGGTGATATTGCCCCGGGAGAATTTCATCTGATGAATTTTGCCGTCCTTATGGACCTCCGCATAGAGCCACTCGGAAAGGGCATTGACCACAGAGGCTCCCACGCCGTGGAGACCGCCGGAGACTTTATATCCGCCGCCGCCGAACTTGCCGCCGGCATGCAGGACCGTAAAGACCACTTCCAGCGCAGGCTTTCCCGTCTGGCTCTGAATGTCCACAGGGATGCCGCGGCCGTTGTCCGTGACAGTAATGGTGTTTCCTTCATTGATGGTCACGGTGATCTCGGTGCAGTAGCCTGCCAGAGCTTCGTCGATGGCATTATCCACGATCTCATACACCAGATGATGCAATCCGGAGGAGGAAGTGGAGCCGATGTACATACCGGGACGCTTTCTGACGGCTTCCAGACCTTCCAGAACCTGAATTTGGCTGGCGTCATAGGTTTCTTCTACTTTGTTCAAAATATCTTCAGACATGGTTTTCCTCCTGTTGGAGTGATAAATTTCCTTTGTTTTTCGGCGGCACGAAAGAGGCCTCAATGTGGGACTGCGTGGTTCCTTTCAGCCTTTTTTCCAGCGTGGCGGCGTTGAACTGACACAGATACACACGATCCATGCCGTATTCCCTGGTCAAGAGAAAGGATTTGGGAAGATCCTCGGTGACCGTGACCACCTGACCGTTTTTCTCCGCCTCCGAAAGAAACGCTCTGGTATGCTTGGAACAGGTGGTATTATCCAAATCAAAAATGCCCAGAATGGACGTATCGCGTACAGCCATATCAAAGCCGATCTTTACATACATAGAAACCTCCGGTTTCAATTGTCAATTATCAATTCTTTTCCCGTTCTCGATGACGATGACCTTTCCCAATTCCGTCAGCTTGTCCGTTTCGCAGCAGGTAATGAACACCTGCCCGGTTTTGATTTGGTTCAGGATAAAATCCTGCCGCTTACTGTCCAGTTCCGACAAAACATCATCCAGTAAAAGGATCGGTTCTTCTCCCGTATCATCCCGGAAGATTTCCCGCTGGGCCAGTTTCAATGAAATGGCGGCGGTACGGGTTTGACCCTGGGAACCGAAGGCTTTTAAGCTGACACCGTCCAAAAGGACATCAAAGTCATCCTTATGTGGGCCCGTAAGACATTGGCCCGATTCCAACTCTGCCTGCAGATGGCTCTGCTGATGGTTCAAAATCTGCTGCTCCAGCTCCCTTTTGGATGCCAGAGGATCAACAATGGTGGAAACCGTCTTATACTGCAGATGCAGGCTTTCTTTTCCGCCGGAAAAAGCCTTATGATAATCCGCAGTACAGCGGGATAATTTTTCCAGATAATTGGCGCGGTAGCCAATGAGAATCGCTCCCACCTGTGCCATACGGAGATTGAACTCCGGCAAAGTCTCCAGCAGGGAGGGAAATGCTTTTCCATCTTTTATCAGGCGGCTTTTATGCTCCAAAAGACGGTTGTATTCCGTCAATGCCCGTTCATAACCGGGACGGAGCTGGCACAGAGCATCATCCATCAGCTTTCTTCTGGCAGAAGCTCCGGTTTTTAATACCAGAAGATCTTCCGGACAGAACAAAACCGTAGTCAAAAGACCCTGAAAACTTGTAAAATTCTTCTGCTTTACTCCGCCCAAATACAGCTGCCGCGGTTTTCTGCCGGCAAAGAGGACGGCTCGGAGGGTTTGTTCCCGTTCATGGGAAAATATTTCCCCTTCCAAATCCGCAAAGTCCGCACCGAACTGTAGAAGTTCCGCTTCTTTTCTGGTACGAAACCCATGACCTGTGGACAGATAGAAAATGGCTTCCAGCAGATTGGTCTTTCCCTGAGCATTATCTCCCAAGATCAGATTGACGCCGGGTACAAACCGGGCATCCAGCTCCGTATAGTTCCGAAAACCGCGGAGCTGCAGCCTATTGAGCCGCATCTTCCGTGACCTGCCATTGCTGACCCATAAAGCAGACGACGTCACCGGGGCGGAGCTTTTTTCCCCGCATGGTGCATACTTCGCCGTTGACCAGCACTTCCTCTGCCAGAATGACCTGTTTTGCCATGCCGCCGCTTTCTACCGCGTTGGCAAATTTCAGAAAATCCTGCAGCTTGATAAACTCTGTCCGAATGGGAATCGGTTCTGCATGGGCAGAATGCTTGATGACTTTGACTTTCATGGCAACCTCCGAGGGTTTTTGGAATGCAGAATGCTGAATGGATATGTCAGCTTCCCTGACGATTTTCATCCGTCCTGCTGCGCAGGATACGATCGTTTTATTCTGCCTTCAGCCGTACCGGCAGAACCATGTAGGAAAACTTTTTGCTGCCGTCTGCCGGAGTAAGCACAATGGGACTCAGACCGTTGGACAATTCCAAAATCAGATGTTCATCGGGGACTGCCTTCAACGCATCCAGCAGATATCGGCAGTTAAAGCCGATCTCCAGCTCCTTGCCGTCGCCTGCCAAAGAGCAGACATCATAGGCCTCGCCGATGGTTGTGATCGTGCGGAACTCACCGCTGTCCTGCCCGAATTTGCAGCGGACGGGACTTTTGATCTTTTCGGAAATGATCAGACCCACGCGGTCGATGGTAGCCGTCAGTTGGGCACGATTTGCACCCAGCCGAATGGGATTTTCCGTAGGGACTACCCGCCGCCAGTCAAGAAAATCGCCTTCCAGAACGCGGCAGACCAGCGTGACACCGTCGATTTCAAACAAAATATGTTTTCTGCCCAGTGTGAAGGAGGCCAAATCGTCTGTATCTCCGAGAATTTTTTCCACTTCTTTCAAAGCAGCGGACGGAACAACAAATTTCATTTCCCGTTCTGTGGGCTGTTCCGGGCAATACCGCCGCAGAGCCAAACGGTAGCCATCCACCGCCACCATGGTAATGGATTCGTTTTCTACCTCTATGAGACAGCCGGTGTGGATCGGGCGGGCCTGATTTTCGCTGACGGAGAAAATCGTGCCGGAGATCAGATTCCGCAGCTCTCTCTGCGGCAGCTTTACAGCATTTTCAAACTCCACGTCCGGCAGCTCCGGATAATCCTCGGCAGACATGGCGGTAATGGAGAAAGAGGAGATTCCGCAGCGGATGGAAACTTTGTAATTTTCATCCACCGTAACCGTCACTTCCTCATCGGGGAGCTTGCGGATAATGTCAAAAAACAGGCGGGCAGGCATGACACATTCTCCCACAGACGAAATATCCGCCGGTACGGTAACGGTGATTCCCGTTTCCAGATTATAACCGGAAAGATACAGATGCATGCCTGCTTTTACATGAATCCCTTCCAGTGCAGAAATTGCACTTTTCTGGGCAACTGTACGGGAGGCGATGGAAACAGCATTGACCAACAGACTTTTTTCACAGATAAATTTCATGGAGTACCTCCTTTTTTCCACAGGAACATGGAAGGGATTGTAAAGAAAGAATCTTCTTTCTTAAAAAGAGAGAAAGAATATTTCAGTAGTAACAGTAGTAGTAGAAAGTTATGTGGAAAACAGGTGCAGCGGCAGATATACCGGCGTTTTTTTTCCACAGGGGGGTGTGAATCATTTTTGGGTTTTCCACAGGATGAATAAGCAGGCAGACCCCTTTTGGTTTTCCACATTTTGTTTTCCACATTGCACAAAGGGGTGTGGAAAAAATGTGACAGGTAGCTTATTTACAGTTTGTTATTGATGTTTGCCATAATGTCCCGAATGGTATCGCTCATATGACTGTCGCTTGCAGACAGCAGAGAGCTGATTTTCTGCACGCTGTACATGGCGGTGGTGTGATCTCTGCCGAACTGGGCACCCACATCGGGAAAACTGAGGTTCGTCATGGAACGAATCAGGTACATTGCCACCTGTCTTGCTTCGGCTGTTCCTTTGTTTTTCTGGGTGCTTTTGATGGTAGCTTCGTTGATATTGTAGAAACGGGAGACTTCCCGGATGATCAGTTCCGGGGTGGGCAGAGTGTCTGCTTTGCCTTTATACATATCCTTGATGGCACGGGTCACATTGGGTACGTCCACAGGCATTCCCGTCAGGTCATGATAGGCTTTGATCTTTTTCACGGTGCCTTCGATCTGGCGGATGTTATTGGTGATATTTTCGGCAATGTAGGAGCAGACATCATCCGGCATTTCCAAATTCAGGGTTTTGCATTTGTTGCGGATGATCGCCATTCTGGTTTCGTAATCCGGGGGATTGATATCTGCCAGCAGACCCCACTCAAAGCGGGTGCGGAGCCGATCCTCCAGCCGGGCCAACTCATGGGGGGGACGGTCGGAGGTCAGGACGATCTGCTTTCCGTTTTCATAAAGGGTGTTGAAGGTGTGGAAGAATTCCTCCTGGGTGGAATCCTTACCGGCGATGAACTGGATGTCATCCATCAAAAACAGATCCGCATTGCGGTATTTATTGCGGAATTCCTGATTTTTGCCCTCCTGCAGGGAACGAATCAATTCGTTGGTAAATTCATCGCCTTTGATATAGACGATATTGTATTCCGGATGCTTTCCGCTGATCTCACTGGCAATGGCATAAAGCAGGTGGGTCTTACCCAGCCCGGAGGGCCCGTGGATAAACAAAGGGTTATTGGTTACTGCGGGATTGTTGGCCACAGCCACCGCGGCGGCATGGGCAAATTGATTGGAAGGGCCGACAATAAACCGGTCAAAGGTAAATTGGGGATTATATTCCAGAAAACGGGGTTTTTTGGGAATATTCTGCTCCTGCAGTTCCTTCAGTTCCTGATCCGACAGGACGACCACGTCTACTTTTTTCTCAAAAAGCTGCTGCATGGCATCCTGAATATAGGGGATAAAACGGGACTGAATAATATCATAATGGAACTCATCGTGGGAGCAGAGAATCAGCTTGTCCTCCGTGACTTCCACCAGTTCGGCATCTTCAAACCAGTTGGATACTACGGTTTCTGTCAGAAGGTTTTCCATGTATTTCAGAACCTTGGCCCAAATATAGGAAGATGTGTACATATTCGTCTCCTTTCACAGGAATTTGTGCAAAAAAAGCAATATTACGGCACAATAATTTATGATAAATTATAGCATAGAATCAAAAAAATTGCAAGGTTTTCCACAGGGGTTTTGGAAGAAAAAAGGGGCGGCAAACTGCCGCCCCAAACCCTCTGTTTTTCAAAAGAATCATTCGTAAATGCCGGTGCTGAGATACCGCTGTCCGTCATCCGGCAGGACCACGACGATGGTTTTTCCCATCATCTCCGGGCGGCTGCCCAGCTCTGCCGCCGCAGCAAGGGCTGCACCGGCGGAAATACCGGCGAGCAAGCCCTCTGTTTTGGCAAGGAGATTGGCTGTTTCTTCCGCGTCCCGGTCGGTGACTGTGAGGATCTCGTCATAAATCGCTCTGTTCAGATTTTTGGGAATGAAGTTTGTCCCGATACCCTGAATGTTATGAGGACCTGCTTTCCCGCAGGATAAAAGAGGAGAAGCGGCCGGCTCAACAGCGACCACATGAATGGCGGGGTTTTGTTCTTTGAGATATTTTGCACTTCCGGAAAGGGTGCCGCCGGTACCGACGGCGGAGACAAATGCATCCAGTTTCCCCTCTGTGTCCCGCCAGATCTCAGGACCGGTGGTTTTATAATGGGCGGTGGGATTGGCTGGGTTATCAAACTGACCCAAAATCACAGAGCCGAGGATGGAAGCCCGCAATTCCTCCGCCTTTTCAACAGAGCCGGACATTCCTTTTTCCCCTTCGGTCAAAATGATTTCCGCTCCATAGGAGCGAATCAACCGCTGCCGCTCCATACTCATGGTTTCCGGCATGGTGAGAATCACACGATAGCCTCTGGTCAGTCCCACCCATGCAAGGCCAATGCCCGTATTGCCCGATGTGGGCTCAATGATGGCGGCACCCGGCTTCAGAATCCCGTTTTTTTCCGCATCCAGGATCATCTCCAGCGCCGGACGGTCTTTGGCAGAACCGGCAGGGTTGAAGCCTTCCAATTTTCCCAGAATCCGGCAGTGGAGTTCCTTCTTTTTGCAGAAACGATGCAGCTCCAAAAGGGGCGTATTTCCAATGAGTTCCGATAGATCGTGATAAAGCACAGACGTCTCCTTCCAAAAATTGTCCACAGCTTACGAAAAACTGTGGACAATTTTTTTACTGTTTTTTCAGCAGGTCGCGAATTTCCGTGAGAAGAACTTCTTCATTAGAAGGAGCAGGGGGTTCGGCAGGCGCTTCTTCTGTTTTCTTCTTCATGCTGTTTATGGTTTTGACAATGGCAAAGACCACCATGGCAATGAGGATGAAGTCAATGATGGCTGCCACAAAATTACCGAAACCGATGGTAATGGCCTCCTGCACCACAGTCTCTCCGTCCAGAACGGCTTCCCGAACCACAAGATTCAGGGCGGTCATATCCCGAGTACCGAATACCCAGCCGAGGAAAGGCATAAACACATCATTGACCAGCGAGGTGGTGATCTTGCCGAAGGCGGTGGCAATAATGACACCAATGGCCATGTCCATCACATTGCCCCGTGCGATGAAATCCTTGAATTCGCCGAACAGTTTTTTCATAAGAATACCCCTTTCAGTTAAAAAATAAACAATTGTAAATTGTTAATGGAAACGAAATACTTTCCGATTATTTCTTTTCAATGACTTCAATGCCGCCAAGATATTTCCGCAGCACTTCCGGAACGACAATGGAGCCGTCAGCACGCTGATTTTGCTCCACCATGGCAGGGAAAATACGGGAGGTCGCCAGGCCGGAGCCGTTGAGGGTGTGGACGAATTCCGGCTTGCCTGTGGCCTCTCTGCGGAAGCGGATATTGCCGCGGCGTGCCTGATAGTCTCTGGCGTTGGAAACGGAGGAGACTTCCTTATAGCCGTTCATGGAGGGAATCTGAATTTCAATGTCGTAAGTCCGGGCCATGGACGCAGAGCAGTCACCGGCTGCCAGCTTCACGGTGCGGAAATGGAAACCAAGACCCTTTACCAAATTTTCGGCTTTCATGACCAGTTCTTCAAAGGCGGCATCGGAATCCTCCGGTTTGGTGTACTGGAACATTTCGATTTTGTTGAACTGATGGCCGCGGACCATGCCCCGTTCCTCGGCCCGGCCGGAACCTGCTTCCCGGCGGAAACAGGGGGTATAAGCAAAGAATTTCCGGGGCAGATCGCTCTCACAGAGAATCTCGTCTCTGTAAATGGATGCAAGGGCCGTTTCTGCCGTGGGGAGCATAAAATGCATCCGCTCGTCGGTGGGGTTCTCGATTTTGTAGACTTCATCGGCAAACTTGGGGAACTGACCGGCTGTTTCGCCGCATTGATACTCCAGCATATGGGGCAAAATCACCATTTCATAGCCGTCGGCAAGATGACAGTCCATGAAATAATTGAGCAGTGCCCATTCCAGACGGGCGCCCATGCCCTTATAGATCCAGAAGCCGGTTCCTGCCAGCTTGGCGCCCCGTTCATAGTCAATAAGGTCCAGACCGGTACACAGATCCACATGGTGCTGCGGTTCAAAGTCAAACACATGCGGCTCGCCGTAGTACCGCAGAGGCTCGTTGTTCTCCTTACCGCCGGGTTTCAGATCGGGATCGGGCAGATTGGGCAGGCTGAGCAAACAGGTGCGGTACTCCGCCTCCACGGCCCGGAGCTTTTCGTCATTTCCGGAAATGATTGCCTTCAGCTCGCCCATGCGGGCAAAAACAGGGGCAACATCCTGCCCGGACTTTTTAAGAATCGGAATCTCCTTGGAGACTTTGTTCTGCTCTGCCTTCATAGCTTCGGTTTCGGCAATGAGCGACCGCCGTGCGGCGTCCAGCTCCAGAATCCGATCGATCTGCTCGTCACAGTTGACTTCCTTTGCCCGTAGGGCGTCTTTTACCCCCCGGGGATCTTCTTTGATGCGTCTGATATCGATCATTTGCTTATTCTCCCTCTTTTAACAGGCTTTCGTAGGCATGCAAGCCTTTTTCACCAAAAATTTCTTTATATTGTTCCACTTTTTTCAGAAGATCCTCTTCGGGGACTTCTGCTTCCAGTGCGGCAAACAGAGATTCATAGGCATCCAAAAGCAAGGTGTTTTCTTCCCGGGCTTTTTTCAGCTCCAGAGCGGTATCCTCTGCCTGCTCCAACAGCTGCGTCAGCTGTTCCACCTGCTGCTGCAGGTACTTTTTATCCTGCTGCAGAGCGCTGTTGCTCTCGTAAAGGGACTGATTGTCTTTTTGCAGCTGCTCCGCTTTCTCAAGGGCGCTGATGCTGGATTGGTTCAGTTCGGAAATGGTGATTTTGGAGTGACGTGCCTGCCCCAGCAGAGACACCAGTACCAAAACAAACGCCACGGCAAATAAAACGGCAATATAGCGCAGAAGCGCGCCTTTTCTTTTTTCATCCAGACCGGATTTTTCCGGCTGCTGAGTTTCTTTTTCGTCCATGGAATACCTCTTTTATACAATGGATTTGAGGATCATACTTTCAAATTTTGCAGGGCTTCGTACAGGGCTTCCAGGTCATCATCTCCGTAGAATTCCAGCTCAAACCGGCCCTTGCGTTTTCCCCGCACGATTTTTACGCCGCGGTTCAGCCGCTTGGAAAGCACGCGTGCACATTCTGCCACATAATCAACTTCTAAAACAGGTTTTTTCGGTTTTTCTTCCTGTTTTGCGGCTTTTTCTATATTTTTACACATAGTTTCTGCCTGACGGACCGAAAGCTGCAGGGCGAGAATTTTCTGGACGGCCCGCTCCTGCTCGGCCTGAGATTTCAAAAGCAGAAGGGCTCTTGCATGGCCGGCAGACAGCTCTCCGGCGGCAACCATCTGAGCGATTGGCACAGGAAGCGTCAGCAGCCGCAGGGCATTGGCAACGGCAGGACGGGATTTCCCGACCCGTTCCGCTACCTGCTCCTGTGTCAGGCCGTGTTCCTGAATCAACTGTTTATAGCCCATGGCTTCCTCCATGGGGTTCAGATCCTGCCGCTGGAGATTCTCAATGAGTGCCAGCTCCAGAACCGTTTGATCGTCTGCTTCGATCACATTGACCGGCACTTCCCGGAGGCCTGCCAGCCGTGCGGCCCGCCACCGGCGCTCCCCGGCAATGATCTGATAAAAGCCGTTGTCGCCCTTTCGCACAGTAATTGGCTGAATGATCCCGTGCTGGGCAATGGACTGGGAAAGGACTTGCAGTTCTTCTTCATCAAAGAGTTTTCGGGGCTGCAGGGGATTGGGTTCTACCTTCTGCAGGGGCAAAGAGGTGATCTCTCCCCTTTCGGCAGAGGCGGTTGCCAGAAGGGCATCCAGGCCGCGGCCCAGACCCTTGCTGCTTTTGGCTGCCATCACAGGGCCTCCTTTTCCAATATTTCGCCGGCAAGAGCTTCGTAAGCGGCGGCACCCCGGCTGTATTTATCATAGGCTGCCACAGGCAGGCCGTGGCTGGGAGCCTCTGCCAAACGGACATTCCGGGGAATGACTGTGGCATAGACTTTGCCGGGGAAATGACGGCGGACTTCTTCTGCCACCTGTGCAGAGAAGTTGGTGCGGCCGTCGAACATAGTCAGCAGAACACCGAAGATCTGCAGATCCGGGTTCAAGCCGCGCTTCACGGCCCGAAGGGTCGTCATCAGGTCGGAAAGACCCTCCAGCGCGTAATATTCACACTGGACCGGGACCAAAATACTGTCACAGGCGCACAGGGCGTTGAGCGTCAGCAGTTCCAGCGACGGAGGACAATCAATGAAAATATAATCATATTGCTCCCGCAGGGGTTCCAATGCCCGCTTCAAAGCATATTCACGCTCCGGGACTGCCACCAGCTCCACGCCGGCACCGGACAAAGCGGCGGCAGAAGGAATCAAGTCGCCGAATTTTGTGGTTATGACAGTATCGGCAGCAGGCTGCCGGTTGATGACAACATCATAAGAGGAATATTTTACACGGGATTTGTCTGCACCAAGACCGGAGGTGGCATTGGCCTGCGGGTCAAAGTCGCACAAAAGCACTTTTTTCCCCCGGGCGTGGAGCGCCGCGGTTACATTGACGGCCGAGGTGGTTTTTCCCACACCGCCTTTTTGGTTGACAAAGGAAATGATCTGACCCAAAGTAATCCCTCCTTTTTGACCATAACAAAGTTATTATACGCCTGTAAACAGAAAAAGTAAAGATAAAAAAGCCTCCCTCAGAGGAAGGGAGGCCATGTTTCACGTGAAACAATCAATATTCCCGAAGAACGGCTTTGACCCGCCCGATGATTTTGGCGCATCGCCCGTCAATGGGGGAATAATCGGGGTTTTCCGGCAGAAGCCACACACCGGTATCATCCCGCCTGAAGCGTTTGCAGGTGGCCTCATCTTCCAACAGGGCGATGACGATATCACCGTTTTGTGCATCCGGCTGCGGGCGCACCACCACTTTGTCGCCATTGAGGATTCCCGCACCGATCATGCTGTCGCCCCGAATCCGCAGGGCAAAGCAGCCCGGCTCCCCTTCCCAAGGAATGCTGCCCTCTATATTTTCATGGGCAAAAATGGGCTCACCGGCGGTGACAACGCCCACCAAAGGAATTCGGCCATACCGGGGACTTTCGGGCAGAGAAATGGCGCGGCGCTTGCTGCTGTCGCCCTGCACTTTGCCAAGACGTTTCAGCTCTGCCAGATGATAGGAGACGGTGGCGGTGGATTTCAGACCCACGGCGGCACAGATCTCCCGTACTGTGGGAGGATATCCGTTGCTTTCAATAAACGCATTGAGAAATTCCAGAATTTTTTCCTGCTTGTCGCTGGTTCTTGCCATAGTACCACCTCTTTGGAGAGAGTATAGCACATATGTTCGAATTATGCAAACATTTGTTTGGGAAAACAGGGTCTTTTTCAAAAATCCCACTCCGGGATATAGGTCTCGGCAGCGGCGGAAAAATCCTGCGTGTAGCCGTCTGCAATGCCCAACAGGTTCAGATAACTTAAGACCGCGTCGTATTCTTCTTCCGTGATGGTGCGGTTAAATCCGGGCATTTCTTTGGCCTTGCCCATGGGCACATACTGGCTCATAAGACTGAACAGAATTTCGCCGGGCTGAAAATGCTCGTCTACCCAGTCCAGAACGCCGAGGGAATTGTCGATCTGCCCGGGCAAAACAAGATGGCGCAAGATTACGCCCCGTTTCATCCTGCCGTCTTCAATGACGGCAGGGCCGACCTGCCGATACATTTCCAAAATGGCGGCGGAGGCAATTTCATAATAGTGCGGGGCGTGGGACAGGGTTTTTGCCAGAAGGTTGTTGGAGTATTTGAAGTCCGGAAGATAAATATCCACCAGCCCTTCCAGCTGCTTCAGGGTCTCCACAGACTCATAGCCGCCGCAGTTATACACCACGGGAACAGAAAGCTTTGGAGACAGAGCCGGCAAAATGGAGGGCAAAAAATGGGTGGGCGTTACCAGATTGATGTTCTGGACGCCTTCTTCCACCAGCGATTCAAAAACTTCCCGAAGCTGATCGGGTGTGACGTCTTTGCCCAATCTGCCGTGGCTCACGGGCTCATTTTGGCAAAAGACACAGCCCAGCGTGCAGCCGGAAAAAAAGATGGTGCCGCTGCCGAAGCTGCCGGAGATCACCGGCTCTTCCCAATAGTGGGCGGCGGCCCTTGCGATCTTCATTTGTGCCGAGCAGCGGCAGTAGCCCAACTCCCCTGCTGTGCGGTCAACGCCGCAGGCTCGGGGACATAATGTACAGTTGGTATAATCCATAAATCATACTCCTTTGCTCCATTATCCTATCCGATCCCACCATTGTCAATGCTTCGTTTCTGTGCTATGATAGCATCAAATGCAAATGGCCGCGAAGCGGCACAGCCCTTGTCAATGGAAACGAGGTGTTTCACGTGAAACAAAAAGACTATCCTGTCTATAAAGGCCAAATTTTGGAAGTGGAGATCGAGGGCTATACCTCCGAGGGACACGGTGTGGCTCGGGTAGACGGCTTGGCGGTGTTTGTTGCCGGAGCGCTGGAGGGGGAACGGGTAAAGATCCGCATCGCCCATTTGGGGCAGCGTGCGGCTTTTGGAGATATTTTGGAGATTTTACAGCCCAGCTCCCACCGGGTCAAACCGGAGTGCCCCTATTTTACAGACTGCGGCGGCTGTGCCCTGTGGCACATGGATTATGAGGAGGAACTGCGCGCCAAGGCCAACCGGGTCACAGATGCCATAAACCGCATCGGCGGCCTGAATTTGGAGCAGGTTCGGATCACCGGCTCCCCTGCCCGTACCGGCTACCGCAACAAGGCCCAATATCCTGTGAGTCTGGTCAGGGGGAAAGCCGAAGCCGGGTTCTTCCGCCCCCGGACCCATCAGGTGGTGCCGGTAAAAAACTGCCGGATTCAGGGGAAGGAAGCCGATCAGGCCAGAGAAACCGTGGTGCGTTGGATGCAGAAAAACGGCGTTTCTGTCTATGAGGAAACGACGGGAATCGGCCTGGTTCGACACATCTGCGTCCGCACCGCCATGGCCACCGGGCAGGTGCTGGTGTGTCTGGTCATTAACGGAGATGGGATTCCTGCGGAAAAATCGCTTGTGGAAAACCTGTTGAAAGATATGAATAACTTCACAACTCTGTGCCTCAGCATCCACAAGAAACCGGGAAATTCCGTCCTTGGGGACAAGTTTATCACCCTTTACGGCCCGGGATATATTGAAGATGTGCTTTGTGGGCTGCGGTTTCGATTGTCTCCCCGCTCCTTCTATCAGGTGAACCGGGACGGTGCCGAGCTGCTTTACGGCAAGGCGCTGGAATTTGCGGGGCTTACGGGGCGGGAAACGGTTCTGGATCTCTACTGCGGAACGGGTACCATTACGCTGGCTTTGGCGAAACAAGCCGGGCGTGTCATTGGTGTGGAGATCATTCCGGCCGCCATCCGGGACGCCAAAGAGAATGCAATCAGAAATTGTATAGAAAACGCCGAGTTTATATGTGCAGACGCGAAAAAAGCTGCAGAAAAGTTCGCAAAAGACGGGATTCACCCGGACGTGATCGTAGTGGATCCGCCCCGAAAAGGGCTGGATGAAGGGGTCATCGCCGCCATGGTGCAAATGGCGCCCCGCCGAATCGTTTATGTATCCTGTGACCCGGCGACGCTGGCGAGGGATCTGAAACGGCTGGGGGAACAGGGCTACAACACCGAAACGGTGGAGGCCCTGGATATGTTCCCCCGCTGTGCCCATGTGGAAAGTGTCGCGCTGTTGGAGCGAGCGGATTCCTCGCAATCAATCCCGCACCGGGGTTGATCGCATATGCAGGCGGCAGCTTTGCTGTGGACAGATGGAATTTGCGAAGGAAATATAGTAAGCACCGAAGGTGCAGAACGACAAAAGGACAAGCTGATTCGACAGCTTGTCCTTTTATTCTTCTTCTGTATATTCTATAATGTCTTCCACCCGACAGTTCAACAGCTTGCAAAGGAGCGCAACGGTGTTGGTGGAAACGCTGTTTCCCTGCTTGATGGAATAGTAGGTCGCCCGGTTGAAGCCCATCTTTTGCAGTTGATAGGACGTGACGCCCTTGGCCTTCATAGTCCGAAACAGCGGCCCATAACTTACTTTTGCCAACAGCACCACCTCCTATACTTGTTTATTTAAGTATATTGTGCTGGCGGCACCTTGAATATGTCCGAATATCTAAGTATAATCAACAAGGGGTGTTGGCGTGAGAGAAAAAACCTGCTGCTTTACCGGGCATCGGGAAATTTACGAACCAGCTGCGGTGGAGGCAAGATTATCCTGCATATTGGAAACGTTGATACAGCAGGGCTATCGTTATTTTGGAGCAGGCGGCGCCCGGGGATTTGACGCCCTGGCGGCAAGGACCGTTTTGGGGTTGAAAGAGAAGTATCATGGTATTCATTTGATTCTGGTTCTGCCCTTTTTTAATCAATATGAAGCAGAAACGGGATGGAGCATGGCGGAAATCGAAGAATATAAATGGTTAAAAAGGAACGCATCAAAGGTGGTACATTTGCAGAAGCAGTACAGCAAAGGATGCTATTACAGGAGAAACAAACATTTGATAGACCATTCATCTGTGTGCGTTTCCTATCAATATAAAAATGTAGGAGGAACGGCCTACACAACAAGGTATTCGGAGAAGCAAAAAGTGACGGTTATCAATTGCTTCCCAAAAGGAGCAGGAGTGGACGAAAGGGAAATTTTGTGCTACCATACAGAAAAATGAAAAAAAGAGGATCGATCATGACCCAAAAAGAACGAATGTTAGCCGGGCTGGTCTACAAGGTCATGGACCCGGAGCTGCGGAAGGAACACCATCGGGCCAAAAGCCTGACCCGCCAGCTGAATGAGACCACGGAACTGGAGGAAGACCGCCGCCGGGAACTGGTGCAGGAGCTGTTCGGCTCCGCCGGAGCAGGGGCATATATTGAGCCGCCGTTTTACTGCGATTATGGCATCCACACCACGGTGGGAAAGAATTTCTATGCCAATTATAATTGTGTGATTCTGGATGTCTGCCCTGTGACCATCGGCGACAACGTCATGCTTGCCCCCAATGTGGGGATCTATGCAGCATCCCACCCCATTGATCCGGAGGTACGGGCTTCAGGGCTGGAATGCGGCCGCCCTGTGACCATCGGCGATCATGTGTGGATCGGCGGCAATGCCGTGATCTGTCCCGGGGTGACCATAGGGAACAACGTGGTCATCGGAGCCGGTGCTGTGGTATGTGGAGATATCCCCGATAATGTGGTGGCGGCCGGCAATCCCTGCCGGGTCATCCGGGAGATCACCGAAGAAGAAAAGCGGGTCTGGCAGGAGCAGGCTGCCCAATGGCACGCAGAATGTGACGAGTAAGAGCCGGCCTCTTACATATTATATTATATAGTATCGCCTTCCTCGCCTCCCTGACATATACTGTCCGGGAGGTGTTTTATTTGATCTATGTGGTACAGGCGGGGGATACGGTCTTTTCCATCGCCAGACGGTTTGGGGTCCCATCCGGGTCCATTTTGCGGGTCAATCAGATTCCACCGAGCAGCCCCCTTGTGGTGGGGCAGGCCCTTTTGATTCTCGAAACGCCGAAAACCGGTCCCCTTTCCATTGCAGCCAATGGCTACGCCTACCCCTTTATCAGTCCATGGGTCCTTCGGCAGAGCCTGACGGATCTCAACAGCCTGTCGGTGTTTTCCTACGGCTATCTGCCGGACGGCACCCTTCTGCCGCCGCTGCTGCCGGATGAGTGGATGCTGCAGCAGGCTGCCGCCGCCGGTGCGGCGTCCGTGCTGGTGCTGACCCCCTTTGGCACCGACGGACAGTTTAATAATCTTTTGATCCGTGCTCTGTTGGAGAACCGGGCGGCGCAGGAGCGGTTATTGGTACAGATTGGGGAAACCATGGCGCAAAAGGGCTTTTCGGCGCTGGATATCGATTTTGAATTTGTGCTGGCGGAGGATCGGGAACCCTTTGCGGCCTTTGTGCAGTTGGCTGCCGATACGCTGGAATATCCCGTCTATGTGTGTCTGGCACCGAAAACCTCCGCCGATCAGCAGGGGATACTGGTTTCGGGTAAGGACTACGGTCTTTTGGGTCAGGCGGCAGACCGGGTTTTACTTATGACCTATGAATGGGGCTATAAATACGGTCCGCCGTTGGCGGTGGCTCCTTTGGATAAGATCCGGCAGGTGGTGGAATATGCCGTTACGGAGATTCCTCCGTCGAAGATCCTTCTGGGGCTTGCCAATTACGGCTATGACTGGCCGTTGCCCTTTGTGAAGGGTCAGACGGTGGCCCGGACCATCGGCAATGTGGAAGCGGTGGAGCTGGCAAGGCGAGTAGGGGCGGAAATCCAGTTTGACGAGGGTTCTCGCTCCCCGTTTTTCGTCTATACCAACCGGGGCGTCCCCCACGAGGTCTGGTTTGAAGATGTCCGTTCCTGGCAGGGGAAATTTGACCTTCTGCGTGAATTCGGGCTGGCCGGAGTGGGCATCTGGCAGATCATGTCCTTTTTCCGAGGCGGACTAAACCTGTTGGGAGAAAATTTTCGCTCAAATTAGTGCCAATTTCTCATTGGGACCACTACAAATTGTGGTTGGAAAAAAAGTTGAAAAAAAGGCGAAAAAAGCAGTTGACAAGGGGGAGGATCGTTGGTATTATATGCAGGCTCACCCGTTTTCGGGGAGTCGGGACACAGAAAAAAACCTCAAAAAGAAATGAAAAAAGTTCTTGACAGAGGAATTTGTCTGTGA